>NZ_JBFUJN010000021.1:0-61676 GCF_056401335.1 Rhodococcus sp. P4_F3_2 | reverse complement strand
GGCCCATTCTCGTGTCTGTCCTACTTCTCTTTGCTTCCAGCGAGCGTTCCCAAGTACAACTCGATCACCTTGGGGTCGTTCATCAGATTGGCGCCGGTGTCGGTGTACGCGTTCTTACCCTGATCGAGTACGTAGCCGCGGTCGCAGATCTGAAGGCAGCGGCGCGCGTTTTGCTCGACCATGATGACCGAGACACCCGCAGCATTGATCTTCTTGCAGCGGATGAACACCTCGTCCTGGAACATGGGGGACAGGCCCGCGGACGGTTCGTCGAGCAGCAGCACCGACGGATCCATCATCAGGGCCCGGCCCATCGCGACCATCTGGCGTTCGCCGCCGGAGAGTGCGCCGGCCTTCACCTTTCGTCGTTCACTCAGAAGAGGGAACAGTTCACTCACGAAGGCGAATCGTTCCGCGAATGCCTTGGGACGCAGATAAATGCCCATTTCGAGGTTTTCTTCGATGGTCAGAGTCTGAAAGACGTTCTGTGTCTGAGGGACGTACCCGACTCCCTTCTGAACGAGGACGTGAGCGGGCGCAGACGTGATGTTGTCCTCGCGTAGGGTGACCGACCCTTCGCGTACCGGTATCAGTCCGAACAGTGATTTCAGGAGTGTCGATTTGCCTGCGCCGTTCGGTCCGATGATCCCGACGATTTCCCCTTCCTTCAGGAAGAAGTTGCATTCACGCAGGATGTTGACGCCGGGAATGTAGCCCGCGACGAGGCTGTCGGCGCGGAGCAGGGCACCTGCCGACAGTCGCTGATGCTCCTCGGCCGTCGCGGCGAACTCTGCAGGCGTGAGTGAACGTGCGTGGTTCTCGCTCATGGCTTCTCGTGCCTTCCGCGCGGTTCCTCGGGACTCGATTCCAGCGTCGCGGCGAGATCGGCCGGAAGGTTGTCGACGTCGGGTTCCGACAGGTCCCCGCCCGACTCGAGGGTTTCGACCTCGGCTTCAGCCAGGGCGGCGGCCAGAACGGCCGTCTCGCCCACCGGATTTCCGTTGTCGTCGAACTCGAGGGCCTGGTCATGGTGGCTGCCCAGATATGCGTCGACGACGGCTGTGTTGGACGAGAGTTCGTCCGGGGTGGATTCGGCGATGACGCTGCCCTGCGCCATGACCACCACCCAATCGCTGATATCTCGGATCACGTCCATGTCGTGCTCGACGAACACGACCGTCATTCCGTCGTCGCGCAATGATTTGATGTGTCCGAGCAGGCTTTGCGTCAGAGCAGGATTGACCCCCGCCATCGGTTCGTCGAGCATCACCACCGAGGGCGAGGTCATGAGTGCGCGAGCCATTTCGAGCAGTTTGCGCTGCCCACCGGAGAGTGAACCGGCGAGGTCGTCTGCCTTGGTGTCGAGTTTGAATCGTGCGAGGAGTTCGTTGGCGCGTTCGGTGATCTCGCGTTCCTGGCCTTTCCAGATCCACGGAACGAGGGATGCAAAAATGCGTTCACCACGTTGGCCGGTGGCGCCGAGACGTACGTTGTCCAGCACGGTGAGTTTGGAGAGCGCCTTGGTCAACTGGAACGTCCGTACCACTCCTTTCCTGGCTACCTGGTGGGGATACATGCGGCCCAGCGATTGACCGTCCATCGACCACGTACCGGTGTCCGGCCGGTCGAAACCGGTGAGGAGGTTGAAGAGCGTCGTTTTTCCGGCACCGTTTGGACCGATCAGACCTGTGATGCACCCTCGTTGAATCTCGAGGTGATCGACGTCGACGGCCTTGAGACCGCCGAACGTCCGCGAGACGTTGTCAGCGACCAGTACCGGGTCGGGTTTCGCCGATCCGGGAAGGTGAGGAACGTCGGCAAAGATCTGTGCTCTGGTATCGGCGTCAAGCATTGAGTTGCACCTCCCGCTTGTTACCCAGTATTCCCTGCGGTCTGAAGACCATCAGGAGAGCAATCATCAATCCGAGCAGGACATACCTGGTGGCCCCGACTTGCTGTTCCGTGAGTGAAAGCAGCGGATTTTCGCCGGAGATCGCCTGACGCAGCAAGGCATCAGGGATGGCGAGGAGGAACCAGAACAACATTGCGCCGACCACCGGGCCGAATACCGTTGCCGCCCCGCCCAGAATCAGTGCGCCGAACGCGAAGAACGTCTGCGCGGTCGAGTAGAAGTCCGGGTTGATGGACTTGGTCTGCAGGGCGTTGAACACACCGGCCAGGCCACCGATCACGCCGCCGAGAACCAGAGCCTGCATCTTGTACACGAAGACGTTCTTGCCCAACGATCGCGCTGCGTCCTCGTCTTCGCGTACCGCCTTGAGGACGCGCCCCCACGGACTGTGCGTCAACAGGTAGACAAATCCGCACAAGATCAAGACCAGCGTCCACCCCACGACCATCGACCAGAGGTCGTCTCCGTAGAACTTCACGCCGAGAAACGAGTACTGCTTGGCCGAGTCGAAGGGGCTCAGCGCGGTGAACGGGTCTGCGAAACCGAACAGGCCGTTGGTGGAACCGGTCACCGAATCCGACGCGGTCGAGCGGAAGATCAGACGCAGGATCTCCGAAGCGGCGATGGTGACGATGGCGAGATAGTCGGCGCGCAGACGCAGCGTCGGGATACCGAGCACGAGCGCGAGGAGCCCGGCTGCGGTAAGTCCGACGAGGATGCCGAGCCACAACGGCTGGTCGTAGGTCACGGTCATGATGCCGACGCCGTAGCCGCCGAGGAGGGCAAAACCGATCTGACCGAAGTTGAGCAGTCCGGCGTAGCCGAAGTGCAGGTTCAGCCCGATTGCCAGCAGTGCGTAGAAGATTGCCGACGGCCCGATCAACTGGGCGAAGGAAACCTGGAAAGCTCCCATGATGTCCATGTTCGTCACCCGATCCTTTGTCTGGATCCGAGGATGCCCTGGGGGCGAACCACGAGGATCACGATCAAGACGAGAAGTCCGCCGATGTATTTGAGATCGGGGTTGATGATGAGCGTCGAGAGTTGGACCAGAAGTCCCACGATGACGCAGCCGAGTAGCGCCCCGTACGCGGTTCCCAGACCACCGAGGGTGATGCCGGCGAACATGAGCAGCAACAGTTTGAAGCCCATTTCCCACTGGACGCGTCCGCCGAGTTCGGAGATACCGAACAGCACACCGCCGAGGGCGGCCAATCCGCCGCCGAGCCCCCAGACGAACATGATCACGCGCTCGACGTTGATACCGGACGAAGCGGCGAGGTCACGATTGTCGGAGACGGCACGCATGGCCTTTCCGATGCGAGTCTTCTGCAGAAGCAGTGCGACGCCGACCAGGACGACCAGACTGACGATCATGACTATCGCGTTGGCGTCGGTCAGTGCGATCGGGCCCCAGTTCTTCTCGACCTGGCCCTGGTAGTCGTCGAACGGTTCGGCGCGGTCGGAGAAGAAGATCAGGATCAAGTAGCGCAATGAAATCGCGAGACCGATCGAGACCACCAATTGCGCGATCAACCCGGTCTTGCGCTTACGCAGTGGTTTCCAGACGATTCCGTTGGTCAGCAGGCCGATGCCGATGCCGACGAAGATCGCGAGGATCGTGGCGGGAATCAGCGGAACGCCGAAGGACGTGTTGATCACCCAGGCAGCAACGGCTCCTAACGTCACCATCTCGCCGTGAGCGAAGTTGGTCAGGCCAGTGGTGCCGTAGATCAGGCTCAAACCCACACCGGCGATCGCGATCACGAGGCCGAACCGCAGACCGTCGACCGTCGTGCGGATCAGCTTCTCGCCGAAGCTGACATTCGAGGCGGTACGTACCTCGCCGAACGAGAAGATCACGGTGTTCGCGCGGCCGGCCACCACCTCGCGTTCGACAGCGGCTTGCACACTGACCCCGTCGGGAAGTGTGTCGGCAACGATCTCGAAGGTGTAGGTGCCCGGTGCCACGGCCAGTTCCCAACGGCCGTTCGATGCCGATCCTCCGGTGGCGACTTCCGTACCGGAAGAATCGAGCGCACGGACGGTGACGCCCTCGAGGCGTGTGCCGCCGTTGTTGAGATTGCCGCTGACGGGGACAGCGTTGTCGGGAACCGGTGCTGTCGGTGTTGCGGATGCTGTCGGGGTCGGCGGTGTAGGGGAAGTGGTCGGTTCCTGAGCCGAAGCAGTTCCGGCCAGGCTGAGTAATGCGAAGAACGTCAGTAATGCAAAGGCCAGTAGTCGGCTGAGTGTCGCGAGGGTCTGCCGTTTCACTACGGGTGGGGCCACGTACGTCCTCCGAGCGGGTCGGGAATAGCGCGTCTGGACAAAGGTGCCGCGCAGCACAGGGATTGTTTCGTTGCTGCGATTTCCGGACTCTAACGGCTCCGTTCGCTTCAGATGGGGTTCTGAGATTTCCGGGATGTTTCGGTTCCGTATCGAAGGCCGAAGGCTGCATCAATTGTCCGATTCTTGTGTCTGTTCCTGCGTAAACAACGGCGAAGGCGTCGATGTCGGTCGCGATCCCTAGACTGATGAACCGTGAGCCCCGCAACCACAACTCGGTCCAGCACGTCCACCGCTTCAGCCGGCACCACCGGCAAGGCGGACGATCGCCCTCTTCTGATGCTTCTCGACGGGCATTCGTTGGCATTTCGCGCCTTCTATGCGCTGCCTGCAGAGARCTTCAAGACACACAGTGGGCAGGCCACCAACGCGGTGTACGGCTTCACGTCGATGTTGATCAACCTTCTTCGTGACGAGCAGCCCACCCACTTGGCCGCGGCTTTCGACGTGTCGCGTCAGACGTTTCGCGCCGACCTGTTCCCCGAATACAAGGCGCAGCGTGCGAAGGCTCCGGACGAATTCAAGGGCCAGATCGACATCACCAAGGACGTTCTCGGCGCGCTGGGCATCCCGGTCATGGCCGAGGAAGGTTTCGAGGCCGACGACGTGATTGCCACGTTGACCACGCAGGCGGAGGCACTCGGATACCGGGTTCTCGTCGTGACCGGCGACCGCGACTCGCTGCAGCTGGTGACCGACAACGTCACTGTGCTCTACCCGAAGAAGGGTGTCTCGGAGCTCACCCGATTCACGCCGACGGCCGTCGAGGAGAAGTACAGCCTCACTCCGTCGCAGTATCCGGATTTTGCTGCCCTGCGCGGCGACCCGAGTGACAACCTCCCCGGTATCCCCGGCGTCGGCGAGAAAACCGCTACCAAGTGGATCCGTGAGTACGGTGACCTGCAGGGACTGGTAGACAACGTGGACAAGGTCCGCGGCAAGGTGGGCGACTCACTACGAGAGAACCTCGCAAACGTCCTGCTCAATCGTCAGCTCACCGAGATGGTTCGCGACGTCCCGTTGCCGTACACGCCCGAGCAGTTGGTGTTGGCCCCGTGGGACCGCGAGAAGATTCATGCGTTGTTCGACGATCTCGAGTTCAAGGTTCTCCGCGATCGACTGTTCGCGACCCTGTCGTCGTCCGAGCCCGAAGCAGAGGAAGGGTTCGAGGTCAGCGGCGATGCACTCGCCCCGGGTGCGGTTGCCGCGTGGCTCGATGCCCACGCGCGAACCGGTGAGCGTCACGGCGTCACAGTGCTCGGAACCAGAACTCCGTTTGCCGGCGACGTCACTGCACTCGCGATCGCGGCCTCCGACGGTGAATGTGCATACATCGCGGCGTCGACGGCAACACCGGAAGACGAAGCAGCTCTCGGTGATTGGCTCGCCGACGCATCGCAGCCGAAGGCGCTGCACGAAGCCAAGTGGGCGATCCACGCTCTGCGTGGGCGTGGTTGGACGCTCGGTGGACTGACCAGCGACACCGCTCTGGCCGCATACCTCGTCCGGCCGGGCCAGCGCAGCTTCAATCTCGACGACCTCTCGCTCCGCTACCTCAAGCGTGAACTGCGCGCCGAAACATCCGGCCAGGAACAGCTTTCACTGCTCGACGACACCGAACAGCTCGATGCCGAAGCAGCCGAGACCGCGATGCTCAGCGCTCAGGCCGTTCTCGACTTGGCAGCTGCACTGGACACCGAGTTGGAGTCGATCGAGTCCAAGTCGCTCCTCTCCGACATGGAACTGCCGTTGACGATCGAGCTCGCACAGATCGAGGCCACCGGCATCGCCGTCGACAGCGCGCATCTGCACGATCTTCAGAGCCGTTTCGCCTCCCAGGTCGCCGACGCCGCAAACTCCGCGTACGAGGTGATCGACAAGCAGATCAACCTGGGTTCGCCGAAGCAGCTGCAGGTGGTCCTGTTCGAAGAACTCGACATGCCCAAGACCAAGAAGACGAAGACGGGCTACACCACCGACGCCGAGGCGTTGCAGGGTCTGTTCGACAAGACAGGACACCCGTTCCTCGAACACCTTCTCGCGCACCGTGACGCGACGCGTATGAAGGTGACCGTCGACGGTCTTCTCAAGGCCGTGGCCGAAGACGGACGCATTCACACGACGTTCAACCAGACGGTTGCCGCGACCGGACGTCTGTCGTCGACCGATCCGAACTTGCAGAACATCCCGGTGCGAAACGACGCGGGGCGCGAGATTCGCGACGGATTCGTAGTCGGGCAAGGTTTCGACGTTCTGCTCACTGCCGACTACAGCCAGATCGAAATGCGCATCATGGCGCACGTGTCAGGCGACGAGGGACTGATCGAGGCATTCAACACCGGTGAGGACCTGCACAGCTTTGTCGGCTCGCGCGCATTCGGAGTTCCGATCGAAGAGGTCACTCCTGAACTGCGTCGCCGGGTCAAGGCGATGTCCTACGGTCTGGCCTACGGGCTCAGTGCCTACGGATTGGCGTCGCAGCTGAAGATTTCGACCGAAGAAGCGAAGCAGCAGATGGATGCGTACTTCGCTCGTTTCGGCGGCGTGCGGGATTACCTCCACGCGGTGGTCGAGCAGGCACGTAAGGACGGCTACACCTCGACGCTCTACGGTCGTCGTCGCTACCTGCCGGACCTCAACAGCGACAACCGTCAGCGTCGTGAGGTGGCCGAACGGGCTGCCCTGAATGCGCCGATCCAGGGCACCGCAGCCGACATCATCAAGGTCGCGATGATCAATGTTCAGAAGGCTCTCGCCGAAGCCGGATTGAAGTCGCGCATGCTGTTGCAGGTGCACGACGAATTGGTGCTCGAAGTGGTCGCCTCCGAGTTGGAGGAAGTCACCGCACTGGTCAAGGACAAGATGGCCACAGCCATCGAGTTGTCGGTACCCCTGGATGTTTCGGTGGGAACCGGTCGAAGCTGGGACAGCGCGGCGGAGCACGCTCTTTTCGCTATTCAGCTGAAGCGGTCTGCTCTGCGATCTGCTTGCGGACCTCGTCCATGTCGAGTGCCTTGACCTGAGTGACGAGCTCTTCGAGCTGAGCGGCGGGAAGAGCGCCGGCCTGGTTGAACACGAGTACGCCTTCGCGGAAGGCCATGATCGTGGGGATGGAGCGGATGTTGGCGGCCGCTGCGATTCCCTGCTCGGCCTCGGTGTCGACCTTGGCGTGAACGACGTCGGCGTGCTTCTCCGAAGAGGCTTCGAACGTCGGTGCGAACTGGCGGCACGGGCCGCACCAGGAGGCCCAGAAGTCCACGAGGACGACGTCGCTGCCGTTGATCGTTTCGTCGAAGTTCTGCTGGGTGAGTGTCTGGGTGGCCACAGGGGTCCTTTCCATTGTGCGGGCTGTTGGTGTGTGCAACGCCCCGGAACCGCTGATTCTTCCCTGAGCCGATTTCAGCTTGCGTTCTCGGTCGCCCGAAACGTCCGGCGGTAGGCCTGGGGCGTGGTGCAGCGAAGCCGGATGAAGTGCTGGCGAAGCACGGCGCCGCCGCCGAAACCGACGCGTTCTGCGATGACATCGACGGAGAGGTCCGAATTCTCCAGGAGTTGCTGGGCGGCCAGTACTCGCTGATCGCTGAGCCAGCGGGCGGGAGTTGTTCCCGTTTCCGCTTGGAAACGGCGGGCAAATGTGCGAGCGGACATGTTCGCTCGGGCCGCGACCATTCCGACAGTGAGGTCGAGGGCGAGATTCTCCGTCATCCAGTCGAGGAGTGGGGCAAGGGTTGCACTCGGCGTCGAGGTGAGGGGAGTGGCGACGTACTGGGCCTGCCCACCGTCACGGTGGGGTGGCACCACCATCCTTCTCGCGATGCCGTTGGCGACACGAGAACCCTGTTCCTTTCGCACGATGTGCAGGCACAGATCGATTCCTGCCGCGGTGCCTGCGCTGGTGAACACCGGATCTTCGTCCACGTACAACACGTCCGGATCGACCTTGGCTTCCGGATACGTCTGGGCAAGCCTCTCTGCGTGCCGCCAATGCGTCGTGCATCGCCTTCCGCCCAGTAGTCCAGCCGCGCCGAGGACAAACGCTCCGGTGCACAGGCTCGCCACCTTGGCGCCCCGGGCTACGGCCTCGTTGAGTTTGACCAGCAGGGGATCGACACTCGAGTCGGGACTCGGTGAGCACATGTACGCGTCGCCGGCGTCGTAGGTTCCGCCGGCGGAAACGACGATGAGGTCGGCGTCGTCGAGAGAATCGAGGTTGTACGGAACATCGATGTTGTAACCGAACCGCGTTCGGATCGGGCCCGGAACTGCGGCGATCAGCGAGAAGTCGTACGTGGGGAGGCCGTCGTCGGATCGGTCGAAGCCGAAGACTTCACATGCCACGCCGAGTTCGAACGCCTCGGTCATCGGCATCAGTGGGACCACCACTTTCGCGAGCATCTTTCGAGTGTGACAGAAAAACGGGAAAGTGGCAGAAAATCGTCCAAGTCTGGCTTTTCTGCCACTACTGCCACGTGGGACATTCCGTCAGGCTGGACACATGGCAATCATCGTCGTCAGCCTCTTGGTCCTACTGGTCCTGAACGTACTAGCTCTTGCCGGCCGAACGCCCGACACTCGTCACGACGTCAGTCCGCACGGAGACTTCACCCTTTGAGGGCAAGTCTGGCCTTTCAATACCCCGCAGCTGCGGTGGTGTGGGGAGCCAGTTTCCTCTTCATGAAGATCGGGCTCGAAGGTCTGTCCTTCACGCAGGTAGTTCTGTGGCGCTTGGTCTTCGGTGCGCTCGCGCTGGTTCTCGTGTCAGCGGTCAGCCGGATCGGCCTACCGAGGGAATTTCGTGTTTGGAAGCACCTGGCCTTTCTCGCAGCGACGCAATGCATCGTTCCGTGGCTGCTGTTCAGTTGGGCGGAGCAGGACATGTCCTCGGGACTCGCGAGCATCTACAACGCCACCACGCCACTGATGACTATGGCTGTCTCCCTTGCCTTTCTGCCGGGGGAGACGCTGACGCGATACAAGTCGCTGGGGTTGCTTCTCGGATTCGGTGGAGTGCTGATCGTGTTGGCGCCGTGGAATCTCGGCGTCGGCGGAACCCTCAGTGCGCAGGTGGCTTGCCTGGGAGCGACTGCGTCGTACGGGATTTCGTTTGTCTACCTCAGGCGTTTCGTGGTTCCTCTCGGCGTCGACACTCGTACGGTCGCGCTTGTGCAAATCAGTATCGGTGCTTTCGTGATGGTTCTGGCCTCTCCGGTCGTCGCAAACACGCCGATGCACCTCACGCCGGCAGTTGTCCTGTCGATGATCGCTCTGGGCGCACTGGGGACCGGGCTCGCATTTATCTGGAACACCAACGTCGTTCAGGGGTGGGGGCCGACTGCGGCGTCCACCGTCACTTATCTCAGTCCAGTGGTGGGCGTCGCTCTCGGCGCAATAGTCTTGGACGAAAGCGTTGGCTGGAATCAGCCGGTTGGTGCGCTGGCGGTGATCGCGGGAATCCTGGTGACCCGACGTGCAACCCGCTCTGTCACACCGGCGGTGTCAGTAACCATTCCGTCTTCTGTTCGCCGTCCCAGCGCCTGATCCCGCCGCTGCGCCCGTGAATCACGTCGGTGCCGAGCAGGGCGATGGCTTCACCCAGACGTGCAGGTTCGACGCGTCGGGCGAGCGTCACATGAGGCGTCCACGCGCCGGGCTCGACGTGGGCGGGAAGTGCCGTCGAGCCAACTGTTGACTCGGCTATTTCTCGGTGCAGGTGAAGGAGTGCACGCGAAGGAACAACCGAGCGCGCCAAGACCATCTGCTTGCCGCCGAACACGACGTAGCCACCCAGCCGGACCTCGAAGTCCGGGGCCGAGAAGCGCCGCACCAACAGTTCGTCGATCTCCGCGGGGATCTCACGGGCGACGAACAGCGTGATGTGCGGACGGTTGGACGGGCTGTGATGAGAGGCCTGACTCGGTAATCCGGCGTCGGCGAGAAGCTGCCATTGTGCTCGCACTGCCGACTCACTCACCGGATCGAGGAGCAATTCCACCGACTGGACCATGGTGAGCAATGATTGCCTGATGACAGGTGCGAGCGCAATCGGTACTCCGGCCATGCGGCTGGGACTCATGCACGGCGACGGAATTGGCCACGAAATCGTCCCGGCGACACGGCAGATCGTGGATGCGGCGCTGTCATCGGTTCACGCTCCGCCCGTCGAGTGGGTCGAGCTTCCGCTCGGGAGTACGGCCATCGACACTCACGGCACGCCAATTCCCGACGAAACCATCGATGGGTTGGGGCAGCTGCAAGGCTGGATCCTCGGACCCCATGACAGCGCGTCGTATCCCGAGAGGTTTCGCGGACAACTCACCCCCGGCGGCGTCATCCGGAAAAAGTTCGAGTTGTTCGCGAACATCCGACCGGCAGCAGCATTCCCCGGCGTCAAGGCGATGGTCCCCGACATGGATCTGGTGATCGTCCGCGAGAACACCGAGGGGTTGTACGCGGATCGGAACATGGCAGTTGGCAGCGGCGAATTCATGCCGACGCCAGACATCGCCCTGGCCGTCGGTGTGTTCACCCGCGCTGCATGCGAACGGATCGCACGCACTGCCTTCGCGTTGGCGTCGCGTCGGCGCAATCACGTCACGATCGTCCACAAGGCCAACGTCCTGACACTGACCACCGGCCTCTTCCGCGACGCCTGCCGAACCGTCGCCGCGGAGTACCCCCACGTAGTCGTCGACGACGAGCACGTCGACGCGATGGCGGCGCACCTCGTTCGACGCGGCGGAGACTTCGACGTCGTGGTGACCGAAAACATGTTCGGCGACATTTTGTCGGATCTGGCGGGCGAGCTGTCCGGTTCACTCGGAACCGCGCCGTCGATCAACGCTTCCGAGACGCAGGTCATGGCTCAGGCTGCGCACGGTGCAGCACCCGACATCGCCGGGAAGAACCGGGCGAACCCGACGGCACTGTTCCTCTCGAGTGCGATGATGCTCGACTGGCTCGGTGATGCGCGCGGAGATCGGTTGTTGTCTGCGGCGGCACGCCGCATTTCAGACGCGGTTCGCACGACCATCGCGTCGGGTATCGCGACCGCCGACCTCGGCGGTTTGGCATCGACCAGCGAATTTTCCGAAGTCGTGTACGCACACACTCTGCGTCGCTGATTCTTGTACGACAGGCCGGAATCTTGCGAAGTCGGCGACGGTGGAACTCCTGCCGTAACCTACCGTTCGACTGAATTTCGGATGGACGTTGCAAGTGCGGCGATCGACGAGTGGAGAGCAGAGTCGTGGTCGATGAAAACGCACGGGCACCAAGGCCACGTGGCGTGGGTTATGGCTCGAGCAGTGGCGGGCGTATCCGCACCAACGTGGTGCGAGTCCTGTTGGTGGGCTTGATCGTCGCACTGTGCGGCGGATGTGTCACCAACAACGAGGGTCTCGTTCCGGAAGGGCCGCCACTTGATGTCCAGAAGGTGCCCGAGATCGCCGCTCTTCTGCCGTCCAAGGTCACGGATTCGGGCAAGCTGCAGGTCGGCGTCAACATTCCGTACGCGCCAAACGAATTCAAGGACGCGGACGGCAACATCGTCGGTTTCGACGTCGACCTGATGAATGCCGTTGCCGCCGTGCTCGGTGTCGAAGCTGTCTTCAACCAAGCCGACTTCGACAAGATCATCCCCGCTATCCAGTCGGGAAGCTACGACCTCGGCATGTCTTCGTTCACCGACTCCAAGGAACGCGAGAAGACGGTCGACTTCGTCACGTACTACAGCGCAGGTATCCAGTGGGCGCAACGGCCGGACAAGCCAGTCGATCCGAACAACGCATGCGGGCTTCGGGTGGCGGTGCAGACCACGACCACCGAGGACATCGACGAGGTGCCTGCCAAGAGCGAGGCATGCGTGGCCGAGGGCAAGCCCCCGATCGACAAGATCAAGTACGACAGCCAGGACGACGCGGCCAACGCGCTCATCCTCGGTCGAGTCGACGCGCTGTCCGCTGATTCGCCAGTGACCGGCTATGCGATCAAACGGAGCAAGGGCCGGATGGAAGCTGCGGGAGAACCCTTTGATTCGGCGCCGTACGGCTGGCCGATCGTGAAGGGTTCCGCCCTTGGGCCCGCCCTGCAGCAGGCAATGCAGTACCTGATCGACAACGGCGTCTATCAACAGATCGCGCAGACCTGGAGTGTCGAGGCCGGCGTCATCGAAGTATCCAAGATCAACGGCGCGGAAAGCTGATGAACATGACAACAACTGAGACCGGCGATCCGGTGCCGATCAAGGCGATTCCACTTCGCAGACCTGGTCGTTGGATTGCCGCGGTCGTCGTCGTGGTCCTCTTCGGACTGTTCGCTTACGGCGCGGCGACCAACGAAGCCTTTGCATGGGGGACTTACGGTCAGTATCTGTTCGACAAACGGATCTCCGCTGGTGCGTGGACAACGATCCAGCTGACGGTGCTGGCAATGGTGATCGCGATCGTCCTCGGTGTGATTTTGGCAGTCATGCGACTTTCTCCCAACCCGGTGCTTCGCGCCGCGGCCTGGGGCTATCTGTGGATCTTTCGAGGAACCCCTGTCTACGTGCAGTTGGTCTTCTGGGGCCTGTTCCCGTCGATCTACAAGAGCATCGATCTCGGTATTCCCTTCGTACATCAGTTTGCGCACATCAATCTCCAGGACTTGCAGGCAGCGTTTCTGTTTGCGGTGATCGGTTTGGCATTGAACGAGGCTGCATACATGGCCGAGATCGTCCGTGCCGGCGTGAGTTCGGTCAACGAGGGCCAGACCGAAGCATCTGTTGCCTTGGGTATGACGTGGAGTCAGACGATGCGCCGAACCGTTCTACCGCAGGCGATGCGCGTCATCATTCCGCCGACCGGTAACGAAGTCATCAGCATGCTCAAGACCACCTCGCTCGTGACGGCGGTCCCTTACAGCTTCGAGTTGTACGGTCGAGCGCGCGATATCTCGGGCGCCAACTTCGAGCCGATTCCCCTGTTGATGGTGGCGGCAACGTGGTACCTCGCGATCACGAGTCTGCTCATGATCGGGCAGTACTACGTCGAGCGTCACTATTCGAAGGGCGCAACCCGAGCACTGACCACACGCCAGCTTCAGGCACTGGCCGACGCGCAAGGAAAAGCTACGGTAGTGGAAACGCTTCCGGATACCCCCGGAGGAGAACGCAAATGACACCCATGGTGAAAGCAGACCGAGTTTGTAAGAACTTCGGCGCACTGGAGGTCCTGAAAGGGATTTCGCTCGAAATCGACCCTGGCCAGGTCCTCTGCCTGGTCGGTCCGTCCGGGTCGGGCAAGTCGACGTTCTTGCGCTGCATCAATCACCTCGAGCAGGTCAACGCCGGCCGACTGTACGTCGACGGCGACCTGGTGGGCTACTCGGAGAAGAACGGCAAACTGTACGAACTCCACCCGCGAGCAGCGGCCAAACAACGCCGCGACATCGGGATGGTGTTTCAGCACTTCAACCTGTTCCCGCACCGCACCGCTCTCGAGAACATCATCGAAGCGCCGACGCAGGTGAAGCGCGTCAGTAAGAAGAAGGCTGTCGAACGAGCGAAGGACCTCCTCGATCAGGTCGGGTTGAGCGCCAAAGCCAACGCCTACCCGGCCCAGTTGTCGGGTGGTCAGCAGCAAAGAGTTGCCATAGCCCGCGCTCTCGCGATGGACCCGAAGCTCATGCTGTTCGACGAGCCGACGTCCGCGCTCGACCCCGAACTCGTCGGTGAAGTTCTCACTGTGATGAAGCAATTGGCCAAAGAAGGCATGACGATGGTGGTCGTCACCCACGAGATGGGTTTCGCCCGCGAGGTCGCAGATCAGTTGGTGTTCATGGACGGGGGAGTTGTGGTCGAGGCAGGCGAGCCCCGGGAACTCCTGGCCAATCCGCAGCACGATCGGACCAAGGCGTTCCTGTCGAAGCTGCTGTAGCCGTCAGGGTTTGACGGCGCTGAAAATTGCAGTGCCCGGAAAGAGTTGGCCGCGCAGGGGACTCCACTGTCCCCATTCGCGGTCCAACCACTCCGGCCATTCGGGCTCGATGATGTCGCGCACCTGAAGTCCGGCCGCGACGATCTCACGAACCCGGTCGCCGATGGTGCGGTGATGCTCGACGTAGGTGGGGACTCCGTTGTCATCGACCTCGACATACGGGGTGCGGTCGAAGTACGGGAGGGTCGCGGTCAAGCCCTTCGGCCCGGGATCGTCGGGGAAGATCCATCGGATCGGATGGTTGACGGCAAAGACCCACGATCCGCCGGGACGCAGAACCCGGGCGACTTCGTTCATCACTCGCTGCGAATCGGCAACGAACGGGACGGCGCCGAACGYAGAACAGACGATGTCGAAACTCTCGTCGGCAAATGGCAGGAGTTCCGCACTTGCCTGAATCAACGGGACTGCCGGTCCGCCGGCATTCATCGCGTCCTGCCCGCGGGCGAGCATCCCCATCGAGATGTCGAGACCGACGGCCCGAGCACCGTGTCCGGCGAGCCATCGGGCACACGGCGCCGAGCCGCAACCCACTTCCAATATGTCTTTGTCGACTATGTCGCCGAGTAAGTGGTGATCGCCCTCGTGCAGCCCTTCGGGGCACCAGACGAATTCACCTTCCGCGCTGTTCACGCCCAGAAACTCGCCGTGGGTTCGGTGGTAATCGTCGGCGTCGGCGTCCCACCACGCACGGCTGGCACGGTCGCTGGCACTGGAATCGACACGGACCCGGCCGACACCGCTGGTGCCGAGAATGGAATTGGCGGCGGCATGGCGCTCGTCAGACATGAACAACACAGTAGAACGGGCGATGCGGGCGCAGGGTACCCGGGTTTGCCCGGCAAGATAGCCGACGCGTAGTCTTACTCACGCGAGTGTCTGTCATCCGACCGATTGTCTATACGGGATCTTTACCAAGGTCTCGGAATCAGTTGGACCGAGGGAGCTCGCGGTGCGCTTCCGTGGTGTGGAATGTGATCCGGTATTCGGTTGTTCGTTATTGATGCAGCTGGGTACTTCGATCTAGTACTTCACAAAAGTACTTCCAACATTTGTACGCCACAGTTGCGCATCTCGTCCGACAAAATCCATCAACCGACCACAACTCGTCCGGAGCAATTCAACATATGCCCTCCACAACCGTCACCTCGCCGCAGGTTGCCATTAACGACATTGGCTCCGCCGAGGACTTCCTCGCCGCCATCGATGCCACGATCAAGTACTTCAACGATGGTGACATCGTCGAAGGAACCATCGTCAAGGTCGACCGCGACGAGGTTCTGCTCGACATCGGTTACAAGACCGAAGGTGTCATCCCTTCTCGTGAGCTCTCCATCAAGCACGACGTCGACCCCAACGAGGTCGTCTCCGTGGGAGATGCGGTCGAGGCTCTCGTCCTCACCAAGGAGGACAAAGAAGGTCGACTGATCCTGTCGAAGAAGCGCGCTCAGTACGAGCGTGCCTGGGGCACCATCGAGGAGCTCAAGGAGAAGGACGAGGCCGTCAAGGGCACCGTCATCGAGGTCGTCAAGGGCGGCCTCATCCTTGACATCGGTCTTCGTGGCTTCCTCCCCGCTTCGCTCGTCGAAATGCGTCGCGTCCGCGACCTCCAGCCGTACGTCGGCAAGGAGATCGAGGCCAAGATCATCGAGCTCGACAAGAACCGCAACAACGTGGTCCTGTCGCGCCGCGCATGGCTCGAGCAGACTCAGTCCGAGGTTCGCAGCGAATTCCTGCACCAGCTCCAGAAGGGCCAGGTCCGCAAGGGCGTCGTGTCCTCCATCGTCAACTTCGGTGCATTCGTGGACCTGGGCGGCGTAGACGGTCTGGTTCACGTTTCCGAGCTGTCTTGGAAGCACATCGATCACCCGTCCGAGGTTGTCGAGGTCGGCACCGAGGTCACCGTCGAGGTTCTCGACGTCGACCTGGACCGCGAGCGCGTCTCCCTGTCGCTCAAGGCAACGCAGGAAGATCCGTGGCGTCAGTTCGCCCGCACGCACGCCATCGGCCAGATCGTGCCCGGCAAGGTCACGAAGCTGGTTCCGTTCGGTGCATTCGTGCGCGTCGAAGAGGGAATCGAAGGCCTCGTTCACATCTCGGAGCTCGCTGAGCGCCACGTCGAGGTTCCGGACCAGGTTGTCGGCGTCGGCGACGATGCACTCGTCAAGGTCATCGACATCGACCTCGAGCGTCGTCGTATCTCGCTGTCGCTGAAGCAGGCCAACGAGGATTACAACGCCGAGTTCGATCCGTCCAAGTACGGCATGGCCGACTCGTACGACGAGCAGGGCAACTACATCTTCCCCGAGGGCTTCGATCCCGAGACCAACGAATGGCTCGAGGGCTTCGACAAGCAGCGCGAAGAGTGGGAGAACCGCTACGCCGAGGCTGAGCGTCGCCACAAGATGCACACCACTCAGATGGAGAAGACCGCTGCAGACGAGGCCGCTGAGGCTGCCACCGCTGCTGCCGGCTACTCCTCGGAGACGGCTGCTGCAGACGATGCTGAGGCTCCGGCTGCTGCCGGCTCCGCTCCGGCAGAGTCCGCTGGCGGATCGCTTGCCAGCGATGCGCAGCTCGCCGCACTTCGCGAGAAGCTGTCGGGCAACGCATAAGGATTACCGCTTGATCTGATCAAGCGAGATCTGTGAAGAACCCCGTCCCTGCACTTGCAGGGGCGGGGTTCTTTCTCGGTCAGGTATCAGTGGCACGCGAAGAATTCAGTGAGTGAACGCAAAAATGACCGGCACCGTAGGGTTGCCGGTCATTTTTTACTTCGTGAAAAAACTCAGTTTGCGGGAGCAGGCACCCAGTAGGTGGCGGTCGCTTCGGCTGTGCGCTTACGCATCGATGCGAAGCTGTGTCGGCCTTGGCTCACGAGCATCGTGAACCACGTACGACGGTGCTCTGCCAGGGCAAAAGCAACTTCGGGAAACTCTATGCAGTGCACGCCGTTCGGCATTCCGAGGCGGTGCTGACCGTGATGGTCGCGATCTGCTCGCATGGCGTCCACTTTCTCGAGAAGGTGCAGGTACAGGTGCGTTCGCTAGAACATAACCGCACGGTCACCGAAATTGTGGTATTTGAGCCTCGAACGCCCCGGCGTGTTCGATCGGTAGGCGTGTCTCAATCTCTCGGGCGCGGAGATGAGAGACTGTCGAGTGTGTTGAGAGTAGGCCTCACTGGAGGCATCGGAGCCGGTAAGTCGACAGTGTCGAAAATCCTCAGCGAACTGGGAGCCGTCATCGTCGACGCCGACCTGATCGCCCGAGAAGTGGTCGAGCCCGGTACTCCTGGCCTTGCCGCTCTGGTCGACGCATTCGGCGACGGGATTCTGTCGGAGGACGGCAGCCTCAACCGCCCCGCGCTGGCCTCGTTGGCGTTTGCCGACGACACGTCACGCGGAACTCTCAATGGCATCCTTCACCCACTTATCGGTGCGCGGACGATGGAGCAGATCTCGTCTGCACCGTCGGATGCAGTGCTCGTTCAAGACATTCCGCTGTTGGTCGAGGGTTCGATGGCGCCGGCGTTCAACCTGGTCGTCATCGTCTACGTCGACGAGGAGGAACGAGTTCGACGCTTGGTGGGCTCACGCGGCATGCCGGAATCCGACGCTCGTGCGCGCATCGCAGCGCAGGCACATGACGATCAGCGTCGTGCGGTTGCCGACGTGTGGCTCGACAACAGCGGAGAGCCGGGTTCACTCGACGACGTGGTCCGCGACCTGTGGGCGAATCGACTTGTACCTTTCGAGAAGAACCTCCGCGAGCGCACGGTAGTACGTGCACTGCCGGAGCTGGCTCCAGCTGACCCGTCGTGGCCGGCACAGGCCGAACGGATCATCGGCCGGTTGTCGCTGGCGTCCGGCGACCGCGCGCGCCGTATCGATCACATCGGATCGACCGCAGTGCCTGGTCTCGATGCCAAGGACGTGATCGACATTCAGATCACTGTCGAGCACCTCGGCGTTGCCGACGACCTCGCGGAAGATCTGGCCGCTGCCGGGTTCCCCCGGATCGAGCACATCGTCGCCGACGACCCGAAACCGTCGTACCTCGGTGGTGAAACCGATCCGGCGGTGTGGGCAAAGCGGATTCACGGCAGTGCCGATCCAGGGCGCCGCGCGAATATTCACATTCGGGTGGACGGTTGGCCCGGTCAGCAGTTCGCGATCCTCTTCCGCGACTGGCTTCGCGCCGATGCGTCGGCGCGTGCCGAGTATGCCGAACTCAAGGTCAAGGCAGCCGAGAGTGCCGCAGGCATCGACGACTACGCCGCTGCGATCGACGCCTACCTGGGCGTCAAGACGCCGTGGTTCGACACCGCTTTCCACCGGGCGTGGGAGTGGGCCGAGAAATCAGGCTGGTCCCTCTAACCGCTCAGCGCCACGTGACCGGCATGCCCACCGAGGTGAGCCAGGCGTCGAGATCGTGACCGTGGGCGGCGATGCCGTCGATAGCGCGGGCCGCGTTCAGCATCGCGCGCTCTGACGTCTTCGGGTCGAGAATCCCGGCGGTGTTCGCCTCGAGCAATTCGTCGACGTCGAGCAATTCGACGCTGCGTCCGGTCTGCACGATCAGGTCGAGGTAGTGGTCCTCGGATGTCCAGACCTGCTCACCKCGGGTGAAGTCGCCGATGTCGACATAGAAATCCCAGTCTCGGACATGTTCCGGGGTGAAGTGCAGGATCGACGCCCGAATTCCGAGTTCGGGAATGATCCAGGACTCCAGGTAGTGAAACCGGGGATGGTCGGCGTGGCGCGCCATGTACAGCCCCCACGGTTCTTCGCGGTAGTGCTCGACCGGGCGAACGAAACCCTTGGGATCGACGTTGGTGCGAGCTGCGATGTCGAAGGTTTCGACCTTCGGCCGGTGAATGTGGGGACGTTCCTCGCTCATGGTTGAAGAACCTACCGCCGAACTGCATTTTCGGCTGAACGCGGACGAGCAGGCATTGTGTCGGTGGGTGCGCCTACCCTGGTTTCATGGCGTTTGCTTCCGAACATCCCGTGGTCGCGCATTCCGAGTTTCGGCCGGTTGGTGACATCGAGCGCTCAGACGCGCGCTTCGAGGTCGTCAGCCCGTACGAACCGGCAGGCGATCAGCCGGCAGCTATCGCCGAGCTTGAAAAACGGATCAATGAGGGAGAGAAGGACGTTGTCCTCCTCGGTGCGACCGGTACCGGTAAGTCCGCGACAACAGCGTGGTTGATCGAAAAGCTGCAGCGCCCGGCTTTGGTGATGGCTCCGAACAAGACCTTGGCGGCTCAGCTCGCGAACGAGCTTCGGGAAATGCTTCCCAACAACGCGGTCGAGTACTTCGTCTCGTACTACGACTACTACCAACCCGAGGCGTACATCGCCCAGACGGACACTTACATCGAGAAGGATTCGTCGGTCAATGACGACGTCGAGCGGCTTCGCCACTCGGCAACGTCCAGCCTTCTGTCACGACGGGATGTGGTCGTGGTGGCCTCGGTGTCGTGCATCTACGGCCTCGGTACACCGCAGTCGTATCTCGATCGCTCGATTCAGCTCGACGTCGGTGTCGAGGTACCGCGCGACGCGTTCCTCCGTCTGCTCGTCGACGTTCAGTACAACCGCAACGACATGGCGTTCACGCGAGGTTCGTTCCGCGTGCGCGGCGACACGGTCGAGATCATTCCTTCCTACGAAGAGCTGGCGGTCCGCATCGAATTCTTCGGTGACGAGATCGAGGCGCTGTACTACCTACATCCACTGACCGGGGACATCGTTCGCCAGGTCGACACGGTTCGCATCTTCCCGGCGACGCACTACGTCGCCGGTCCTGAACGCATGGAGCGTGCAGCCAAGGACATCGAGGCGGAACTGGAAGAGCGGCTCGCGGAACTCGAGGGCAAGGGCAAGCTTCTCGAAGCTCAGCGTCTGCGCATGCGAACGCAGTACGACCTAGAGATGATCAAGCAGGTCGGATTCTGCTCCGGCATCGAGAACTACTCGCGCCACATCGACGGCCGTGGCCCCGGAACTGCCCCCGCAACTTTGATCGACTATTTCCCCGAAGATTTCCTGCTGGTCATCGACGAGTCACATGTGACCGTTCCGCAGATCGGCGCCATGTACGAGGGCGATATGTCGCGCAAGCGCAACCTGGTCGAATTCGGATTCCGGCTACCGTCGGCAACCGATAACCGCCCTCTGACTTGGGAAGAATTCAGTAAGAGGATCGGTCAGACCGTCTACCTGTCGGCGACGCCCGGTAAGTACGAGTTAGGTCAGTCCGGCGGTGAGTTCGTCGAGCAGGTGATTCGCCCGACCGGATTGATCGATCCCGAGGTCATCGTCAAACCCACCAAGGGGCAGATCGACGATCTCGTTCACGAGATCCGTGAGCGTGCCGAACGTGACGAGCGTGTGCTGGTCACGACGTTGACCAAGAAGATGTCGGAAGACCTGACCGACTACCTTCTCGAACTCGGAATTCGCGTCCGGTATCTGCACTCGGATATCGATACGCTCCGGCGAGTCGAGCTGCTCCGGCAGCTCCGCCTGGGCGAGTACGACGTGTTGGTCGGCATCAACCTCCTGCGTGAGGGACTCGACCTCCCCGAGGTGTCGCTGGTCGCGATCCTCGATGCCGACAAGGAAGGCTTCCTTCGTAGCTCCACCAGCCTCATTCAGACGATCGGTCGAGCGGCTCGAAATGTGTCCGGCCAAGTACACATGTATGCGGACAAGATCACCGCATCCATGGCGCAGGCCATCGAGGAAACCGAGCGGCGACGCGAGAAGCAGGTCGCCTACAACGAGAAGATGGGCGTCGACCCACAACCTCTACGCAAGAAGATCGCGGACATTCTCGATCAGGTGTACGAGGAGGCAGAGGACACAGCGGCGTCCGTGGACGTCGGTGGTTCGGGTCGCAATGCGACGCGTGGTCGGCGTGCGCAGGGCGAGGCCGGTCGTTCGGTCAGTGCGGGTGTGTACGAGGGGCGCGACACCAAATCGATGCCTCGGGCCGAATTGGCAGATCTGGTCAAGGAACTCACCGATCAGATGATGAACGCTGCACGCGACCTTCAGTTCGAGTTGGCTGGGCGATTGCGAGACGAAATCTCGGATTTGAAGAAGGAGCTCCGAGGGATGGACGCCGCGGGTCTCAAGTAGGTCGCCTCGCGTGGGTTCGTGCTCTCGACCGCTACGGTTTCAGGTATGGATGCACAGACTGCAGGCAAGACCGCGCGGACTCTCGAACTTCTCCACTCGTTGGCGTACTTCGTCCCGGAGACGGAGAAGGAGCTTGTCGGCGTCGGGTTGGAGCCCGGCCGAATGGTGTACTTCGCGGGGCGATCAGCACCGCTCGGCGCTCCACCCGCGACTGTCGTCACGGCCACCTTCTTCAACTTCAATCCCGAACTGATCGCCAGCGTCATCCCACGTGCCTGGGAATTGGCAAGGCCCACAGAGGTTGTCGCCGCGCGGTATCGGGCAATTGACGCGGCGTACGTCCGCCTGTTCGGTGCGGACGTGACAGGATCGGCAGACATGGCCGAGGCCGCCGAACTCGTGTCGATCGCGGCTCAGAACATCCCCGGAGTGGACGGCCGCCCCCTGTATGCGGGTTGGGCGTCGCTCGACTGGCCGACCGAACCGCACCTGCGTTTCTGGCACGCGCTGACACTGCTGCGTGAGTATCGCGGCGACGGCCACATTGCGGCTCTTCAGACCGCGGGATTGAACGGCCTGGACGCGTTGATCACGCACACCGCGACGGGAATCGGGTTTCAGCGTAAGTTCGCGCAGACTCGCCGCGGATGGTCGCAGGAACAGTGGGACGAGGCCGTCGAGAGTTTGAAGGACCGCGAACTGCTGGATCGTTCGTCCGGTGCACTGACCGAGGACGGGCAGGAACTGCGTGACGTCGTCGAAGACCTGACTGACGACCTCGCTTTGGCTCCGTGGGATGCGCTGGGTGAGGAGGGTGCCAAGCGGTTGCTGGAATTGGCGACGCCGTGGCGTACCGCCCTGGTCGAGCAGGAAGTTTTTCCGGCGGCGCTGTTCGGGCCCCGCTTCGGCAAACTTCGCTGAGTGGTCACCGCCGCACAAATGTGTCTGTGACGAAGAATCACATTCACTGTGGGCTTGTGGCGTGTACTGCAAATAACACTATCCGCGGCACAATCCCGCTAATGTCAGCGCAGCGGTTGTCGAGCGGGCGCAACAGCGTTGCGCTCGGTGCCGGCCGTACCGTCCGTCCCGTAACCATGGAGGAATGAATGAGTGCCTACCGGACCGTTGTCGTAGGAACCGATGGCTCCGAGTCGTCACTGAAGGCAGTCGACAGAGCTGCCGCCATTGCCAGTGGCTCGGACGCTCAGCTCGTCATCGCATGTGCGTACTACCCGGCTGATCCCAAGGACGTGAGCGCTGCCGCTGATGCGTTGGGTAACGAGGCCTACCAGGTCACCGGTTCCGCTCCGACCTACGAGATCCTTCGCACCGCTCGTGAGCGCGCACATGCCCAGGGTGCCAAGGATGTTGTCGAGCGCGCTATCGTCGGCGCTCCCGTCGAATCGCTTCTCGCTTTGCTCGACGAGGTCAAGGGCGACTTGCTGGTCGTCGGAAATCGCGGATTGAACACACTGACCGGGCGTCTGCTCGGATCGGTGCCTTCCGATGCGGCGCGCAAGGCGACATCCGATGTCCTGATCGTGCACACCGTTCGCTGACCTACCGGCAGTAGTCGGCCTCGGCCGCATCGACGAACACTTCAGCCAGCTGATCGGCGCTGGGGGGCGTTGTCGATGCGGCCGAGTCGTTTCCGGTGGTGACCATCGGTTCGCTCGCGCCGTTCAGCGATACCGTCCGCAGATTCGCGATGATCATCGCTCGATCCGTGCCGGCCGCGAGCTGCTGGCAGACACCGTCACCGAGCGCCTGCAACATGTCGTCGGAAAAGGCTGGCTTGACCCCGGTAGATGCAAGCGCCGCCCGCAGCCGTTCTGCATCGTCTACCGGTTTTTCGGTCGGTGCGGCGGCAACGGCAGCGATGTCGTCGCTGCCTGCAGCAGCCGTTGAACTCGAATCATCCTCTGAACAACCGGCTGTCACCGCCGCAAGCATCCCGACACCGATCACCACGCGAGCGATCTTGCGGAAGGGTGCGGCGGAACTTGCGGGCAGGCCAAGCACGAGGGGTCATTCCTTCAGTCGTCGACACAAATTGGGGTGACACCACGATTCGTGGTGTCACGCACGAACCTACTCCGTGAGGCTCACGAATCGAAGGCCAACTCTGCTGCCGCGACGCCGTCGAGAACCGCGGGGAGCGACTCGACGTGAATGATGCCGAGCCTCTGGGTAGCGCGGGTCAACGCGACGTAGAGGTCGTTCATTCCGCGTGGTGACTCGTCGAGAATGTCGGCAGGTTCGACGATCAACACGGTGTCGAACTCGAGTCCCTTGACGTCCTTGACCGACAGGACACTTACGGTCTCACTCGCAATGCCCGCCAGAACGGCAACGACCTCGGAACCGGCGATCACTGCGGTGATACCGGGATGCGACTCGGACTCGATGCAACGGCGCACGGTCGATTCCAATTCTTCGGCCGTGGTCTTGAGTGCCCACGGCGCGAATCCGCTGTCGCGTACCGACCGGGGCACGGATTGCTCCGGGTCGATCTCTTCGAGCACACGGTGCGCGACATCCATGATCTCCGAGGGAGTTCGGTAGTTGACGGTCAGTTCGGTGAGCTTCCAGCGCTTGGCGACGTAAGGCTCGAGAATCTTCTGCCAGGACGAGGTTCCCGCGGGATCACCAGTCTGAGCTGTATCGCCGACCAACGTCATCCAGCGATTCGGTATGCGCCGCATCAGCATTCGCCACGCCATTTCGGAGAGCTCTTGGGCTTCGTCGACGATCACGTGACCGTAGGTCCAGGTTCGGTCGCCGGCAGCGCGTTCTGCCGTGGTCTGGCGCTGGCCCTGATCGTGGCGCTGGGCGAGTTGGCTGGCGTCGATCAAGTCGTACGCCATCAAGATCTCGGGATCCATCTCGTCTTCGAGATCCTGTGGTGCAGAGCCGGTGAGGATGTCGAGGGCGCCCTGGGCGTCGGCGATCTGCGCGCGCCATTCACGTTGTGCGCGTTCGTGTTCGGCGGCATCGTCGACTCCGAGGATCTCGGCCAGTTCATCGAGGAGGGGAGCGTCTGCCGCACTGAAACCCGGTCCGACGCTCTGCAGAAGCTCGTCGCGTTGGGCGTCGTCGAGTTGCGGCGCTGCCTTGGCCAACCTCGCCGGAGAGGTCCACAGTTCCGCGAGGATTTGCTGGGGCGATAATTCAGGCCACAGCTTTCCGATGGCGGACATGATGTCCGCGTCCTCACGCATCTCGTCGCGAATGTCGGCGATGTCGTCCCGACTGAGGAGTGAGCCGCCGTCCACGAGGTTGCCGCCGATGAGTTCGGCCATCTGCAGTGCCAACGCCTCGATGACTGCTGCCACGAAGATCGGGCGCGCCAGGTTGTGTGGGCGACGCGACGACCGAGCACGTCCGCGAGCCTTCGTGACAGTCTTGCGATCCAGCTTCAAGTCGTAGTTGTCGAATCGAAGGGTGATCGGCTTCGACGGGACTTCCTGCCGATCCCGGACGGCGTTCTTGAGTACGTCGAGGATCGCGAGGGAACCCTTGATCTCACCGGCGGCGAGGGAATCCGTACGAGTCGCACGCACTCCGGGGTACAGGTCCCCGATCGTCGAGAGCAGAACTCCGGTCTCACCGAGTGAAGGAAGGACCTGGCTGATGTAGTCGAGGAACGTCGCGTTCGGCCCGATGATGAGAACACCGGCCTTGGCCAGTTGCTGGCGGTAGGTGTAGAGCAGGAACGCGGCACGGTGAAGGGCGACTGCGGTTTTGCCGGTACCCGGACCGCCCTGGACCACCAGAACGCTTTTGTGCTCGGAGCGGATGATGGCATCCTGCTCACTCTGAATGGTCTCGACGATGTCGTTCATCTGACCCGTACGCGCTGCGTTCAGAGCGTCCAGGAGTGCGCTCTCACCGGCGACGCCGCCGGCTTCGGTCACCACGCCGGCGGCTCGGGCAGCGTCGAGGTCCAGGTATTCGTCGTTGATTCCGGTGACTGTTCGGCTCCGACTGCGGATATGGCGTCGTCGTTTCACGCCCTCAGGTGCCGCGGGCGTCGCCAGATAGAACGGGCGTGCCATCGGAGCTCGCCAGTCGAGCAGTAGCGTTTCGTAGTCGTTGTCGGTGTCCAGAATTCCGAGTCGGCCGACGTAGCGTCGCTCGTCGTCGAAGTCGATGCGTCCGAAACACATTCCGTTCTCGGCTGCGTCGTACTTGGCGAGATCCTCGGTGTACATGGCATTGAAGGATTCGCGTTCACTGCGTGCTTGCGGGGTTCCGCCGGTCTCGAGGAGGACCGTGCTCAAGCGAGTTTGGGCATACTTTCGAAGATCGTCGAGACGGGAGTACAACATCGTCACGTACTGCTGCTCGAGCTCTTGCTCGTTCAGTGACGGGTCCGCGTCGGGCAAAGGATCTCCTAGGCTTGATGAGAAATTCACGCGCTGCAAAAGCGCCAAGACAGTCTAGTTCCCCCAGATGAACTGCCGCATAGATACAGGTCAGGCCACCCGAAGGTGGCCTGACCGTGTTTTTCGGTGCACTCAGTGCGTCAATTCGTCCTTCTTGGCGCGAGCCTTTTCGAGCGCCTTCTCGGCGCGCTTTCGGGCACGCTTACCCAGCACCTCGGTCTGCTCCGACGCCGTTTCGGCCCACTCGTTGCTCTTTTCGAGCGCGAGTTCGGCGAACTCGGAGCTGCGCTTGCTCGCCAGCTCTGCCAGTTCGGCGCTGCGCTCACGTGCGGTCTCGGCCAGTTCGGAGCCGCGCTTCTGCGCGACTTCGAGGATGTCCGGGCCGCGTTCTTTGGCGACCTCTCCGAATTCAGCGGCACGCTTGCTCGCGATCTCCGCGAACTCGGAGCTGCGCTCCTTGGCAAGTTCGAGCCAATCCGTGCCGTGCGCCTTCGCGGTTTCGGCAAGTTCGGAACCGCGTTCGGACGCCACCGACAGAGCGTGTTCGACGCGATCGCTCGTGTGATCGGTCTGCGATGCGACCAACGGAAGTGCCGCGGCGATAGACGCCTGAGCCTTCTTCGCGGCGCGGCGGCCACGCCAGCCGAGCGACGGCTTGCCCTCGGTGTCGACGGACGCGATCATCAGTCCGCCGAGCAGGCTGACGTTCTTGATGAAGTTGGTTCGCTGCATCGCTCGCAGTGACGGATCAGTTTCGTTCCAGAAGTCGTGACCGGCAAGCGTGGTCGGTACCAGGCTCCCCGCGAGGACCAACGACGCGAGACGCGGCGCCTTGCCGGTGGCCAGCAGGGCGCCGCCACCGATCTGGACGGCTGCGTTGATCTTGACGAGTGTTTCCGGATCAGCAGGCACCTTCTGCGTCACTGCTCCTGGCAGCGTCTCGACGGATTTGTCGATCAGCGGTGACGCTTTGGCTGCTCGCTGAGTGGGGTTGCGCAAAGCATCGATTCCCCCGGCGATGAAGATCGTGGAAAGCAGTGGACGAGCAATTCGACGTACCAGCATGTTTCAAGCCTCCCGATGTAGGTTCGTTTTCCACCCTAGCGATCTCACAAGGAATTGGTCCGGTTCGGCGATCCCGCGACGCCTGACCCGGTTGACGGATTCCTGGTCGCCGAAGCGCGCTGTACTGCGTCGATGACTTCTCCACCGATCCGGACACACCGTTCTGAAGTATCCGTTACCGCGTATCCGCATACGGCGTGTTCGAAGGTGTCACACAATGCGCACCGTTCGAGCACGATGGTGTTGTGACCACGAAGGTATCGCTGAGCCGACGCCGTCCGTGGTCTTCGATTTGGGTGCGGTGCCAGCTGCGACTCCAGGGGCGTGGGCCGCTCGAGTTGATGCGATCAACGCCGAAGCGTTGCGCTGTTTTGTCATCGATTGGAACGACGATCCCAACTTTGTCGTCCTGGACTGGCAGCATCCGGGCTACACCTTCGACGCGGAGGCGCATGCTGCCGCGAAAGAGTTGGCGGAGTGGCGTGTCCCGATCTATCCGAACGGCGACTACTACATATTCAGTCGTGACGACTTCACGGAAGGGACCTTCGGCCATCCGTGGGAACGCACGCTGTGTGTGTTCGGGGAACGGATGGTCGAAGGACTTGGCCGGACTCTGTCGACCTGGCTTCCGCGACTTCGCGTCGACGGTGAACAGGTCGATAGTCAGGAAGTCGGTTAGCGGGGTCCAGTACGGAACAGGTGAAACGTCACCAACCGCGCTCGCGCCATTCCGCCAGGTGCGGGCGCTCGGTACCCAGCGTCGTGTCCTTGCCGTGCCCGGGGTAGACGACAGTCGCGTCGTCGTACCTTCCGAACAACTTGTTTTCCACGTCGTCGAGCAGGGAAGTGAACTTCTCGGGGTCGGCGGTCTTTCCGACGCCTCCGGGGAAGAGTGAGTCGCCGGTGAAGAGGTGAACCTGCCCATTCGGTTCGGTCAGAGCCAACGCAATGGAACCGGGCGTGTGGCCGGACAGGTGAATGACGTCGAGGCTCAGATTGCCAACTGTCACCTTGTCGCCGTCTTCGAGGAGTACGTCCGGGGTGACGGGAAGGACCTCCGCGTCGAGAGGATGAGCCGCGGTCGGCACCTTGGTGGCAGCGTGGACGTCCTGCAGAGCCAACCAGTGATCACCGTGTTGGTGGGTGGTGACGATGGAATCGAAAACAGGTGCTTCCTGTTCGATGAGCGCAATGATCTTCTCGGCCTCGTTGGCCGCATCGATCAGGAGAGATTTCCCGGTCGCGGAACAGACGACGAGGTAAGTGTTGTTGTCCATGGGGCCGACCGACATCTTCGTGACGACGGCACCGTCGACTGTGCGCCGCTGAGGGGCAGAATCGGGGGAGACCTGACCGGTGTAGGAGTCGTCGATCACGATGGGCTGATTCGTCATGAAACGCAGGCTACCTTCGAATAGGGGCAGGTAGAGCGATGGGCTCGCCTGGTGAGAAAAACGTGTCGGTGGCTCGGCCTACGATGACGATCGCTCGAGGACTCGCGTTTGCGAGGCCACTCGAGACTTCTCCGGGGGGACGGCCCCGGACGATTGACAATGAAGGGAATTGGTGTGGCGGATCGCCTGATCGTGCGGGGTGCGCGTGAGCACAATCTGCGAGGAGTCGATCTCGACCTCCCGCGAGACAGCCTGATCGTCTTCACCGGGTTGTCCGGCTCCGGCAAGTCCAGCCTCGCGTTCGACACGATCTTTGCCGAAGGTCAGCGCCGCTACGTCGAGTCACTCTCGGCATACGCGCGTCAGTTCCTCGGTCAGATGGACAAGCCCGATGTCGATTTCATCGAGGGATTGTCGCCGGCGGTGTCCATCGACCAGAAGTCGACCAACCGCAACCCCCGTTCGACGGTGGGCACGATCACCGAGGTCTACGACTACCTCCGGCTCCTTTATGCCCGCGCAGGTTCTGCGCACTGCCCGGTCTGTGGTGAGAAGATCGCACGTCAGACCCCGCAGCAGATCGTCGACCAGGTGCTCGAGATGGAAGAGGGCATCAAGTTCCAGGTCCTCGCACCGGTAGTCCGTACCCGTAAAGGCGAGTTCGTCGACCTTTTCGATCAGCTCAATACCCAGGGCTACTCGCGCGTGCGCGTCGACGGAGTCGTCCATTCACTCGCAGATCCGCCGAAGCTCAAGAAACAGGAAAAGCACGACATCGAAGTAGTGGTCGACCGATTGCAGGTCAAGGCGAGCTCGAAGCAGCGCCTGACCGACTCGGTCGAGACCGCACTTCGATTGGCCGAAGGCATCGTGGTCCTCGACTTCGTCGACCGCGAGGAAAATGCACCTGATCGCGAGCGTCGTTTCTCCGAGAAACTGGCCTGCCCGAATGGCCACGCACTCGCGATCGACGATCTCGAACCGCGCTCGTTCTCCTTCAACTCGCCCTACGGCGCCTGCMCGGAATGCACCGGCCTCGGTATCCGCAAGGAGGTCGACCCGGATCTGGTGGTTCCCGATCCTGACCTGAGTCTCGAAGACGGTGCAATCGCGCCGTGGTCGATGGGCCAGAGTTCCGAGTACTTCGGACGCCTGCTGTCCGGCCTCGGCGACATTCTCGGATTCGACATGAAGACGCCGTGGAACAAGTTGCCGGCGAAGGCCCGCAAAGCAATCCTCGAAGGCAGCGAAGAGCAGGTGCACGTCCGGTACAAGAATCGGTACGGCCGTACCCGTTCTTACTACGCGGAGTTCGAAGGTGTGATGCCGTTCTTGCACCGCCGGCTCGAACAGACCGAATCCGATCAGATGAAGGAACGCTACGACGGGTACATGCGCGACACCCCGTGCCCGGCGTGTGGTGGTGCTCGCCTGCGCCCCGAAATCCTGTCTGTAACTATCGCGGCGGGAGACTTCGGCAGTAAGTCCATCGCCGAGGTCTGTGAACTGTCGATCTCCGATTGCGCGGATTTCCTGAACAGCCTCACTCTCGGCTCGCGTGAAGAGGCAATCGCGGGTCAGGTCCTCAAGGAAGTTCAGGCGCGCCTCGGCTTCCTGCTCGACGTCGGCCTGGAATACCTTTCCCTCTCGCGAGCCGCGGGCACGTTGTCCGGTGGCGAAGCCCAGCGAATTCGCTTGGCAACGCAGATCGGATCCGGACTCGTCGGTGTGTTGTACGTGCTCGACGAGCCGTCCATCGGGCTGCACCAGCGCGACAACCGGCGACTGATCGAAACCCTGACGCGCCTGCGCGACCTCGGCAACACGCTGATCGTCGTCGAACACGACGAAGACACGATCCGTACATCCGACTGGGTGGTCGACATCGGACCGTACGCCGGCGAGCACGGCGGCAAGGTCGTCCACAGCGGACCGTATGAAGAACTGCTGACGTGTGAAGAGTCTTTGACCGGCGCCTACCTGTCGGGTCGCAGCTTCATCGAGGTTCCGGCCATTCGTCGGCCGGTGGATCGCAAACGCCAGGTCACGGTCGTCGGAGCTCGCGAGCACAATCTCGACGGCATCGACGTGAGTTTCCCGCTGGGTGTTCTCACCGCTGTCACCGGTGTCTCCGGTTCGGGCAAGTCGACGTTGGTCAACGACATTCTCGCGACCGTCATGGCGAACAAGCTCAACGGTGCACGCCAGGTGCCTGGCCGTCACACACGAATCAACGGTCTCGATCAGCTGGACAAGCTCGTGCAGGTCGATCAGTCTCCGATCGGCCGGACTCCGCGATCGAATGCGGCGACGTACACCGGTGTGTTCGACAAGATCCGAACCCTGTTCGCGGCCACCACGGAAGCGAAAGTCCGCGGTTACCAGCCCGGCCGATTCTCGTTCAATGTCAAGGGTGGACGCTGCGAGGCGTGCTCCGGCGACGGAACCTTGAAGATCGAGATGAACTTCCTGCCGGACGTGTACGTGCCCTGCGAGGTATGCCACGGCGCTCGGTACAACCGCGAAACGCTCGAGGTCCACTACAAGGGCAAGTCGATCGCCGAGGTACTCGACATGCCCATCGAGGAAGCCGCCGAGTTCTTCCAGCCGGTGACCTCTATTCACCGGTACCTCAAGACGCTGGTCGACGTCGGACTGGGCTATGTCCGACTGGGTCAGCCGGCTCCGACCCTGTCCGGTGGTGAGGCGCAGCGCGTCAAGCTGGCCGCCGAGTTGCAGAAGCGGTCCACCGGTCGCACGGTGTACATCCTCGACGAGCCCACCACGGGTCTGCATTTCGAGGACATCCGCAAGCTCCTGATCGTGATCAACGGTCTGGTCGACAAGGGCAACAGCGTGATCGTGATCGAGCACAACCTCGACGTGATCAAGACGTCGGACTGGGTCGTCGACATGGGGCCCGAAGGTGGATCCGGCGGCGGAACCGTTGTGGCGCAAGGTACCCCGGAGGACGTTGCCGCGGTCCCCGAGAGCTACACGGGCAAGTTCCTCAGTGAGGTTCTCACCGCACAACACGCGCCCGTCAAGGCCAAGCCGATCACCAAGAAGCGTGCAACGAAGGCAGTTGCCGCAAAGAAGGCGGCGCCACGGAAGAAAGCTGCTTCCGTGAGCTAGTAGAAGGTGAGCAAGTAGAAGTCGGTCAGTGATGCCGGGTCGGAATCCGATCCGGCATCACTGCTTTGTCGATCAGGAAGCGGCGGCCTCGAGGATCACCTGGGCGACGTCTTCGGGGCGCGACCACATCGGCCAATGGCCGGTCGGTAGGTCGACGTACGTCACGGGGAGTTTCGCCAGTTCTGCGGCCATCGGATGACCTCCGTCGGCCATCTGGGCAATCACCGCGGACGGGAACGTGCTGCAAACGACGGTTGACGGCACCTGGTAGCGCTTTTCGTTCGTCAGGACAATCGGCTCACGCGCCGGCCCGGCCGGTTCGGGGACGGCGTTGGCGCGAAACGCCTCGAGAGCCTTCTCGTCGAGTCCTTCGAGGCTGCTGCCGTCTGCTTCAAGTTCTGCCCACGTCGGCAGCGGTATCTCGACGACGTCAGCGGCCAGATCCGGTCGCAGCGCCGCGCCGTCGGGCATGGGACCTGAATCGACGTAGACGATCCGCGCGACCCGATCCGGGATGCGATCGGTTACCGCGTATCCCACCGGGCCGGCGCCGCTGTGCACGACCAGGACCGTACGTTCGTCTGAATCCGATACAGCGTCGATGACTGCGCGGACGTGGGCGTCGAAGGTGACCGCTGATCTATCTGCATCGACGGCGTCGAGTCCGGGCAGCGTCAGGCTGGTCACGCGGGTGGTGTCGGAGCGCTCGAGGTGGGGGAGGACTGCGTCCCAAGCCCATGAGCCGAGCCAGAATCCGGGAACAAGAACGATGTGAGTTTTCATGGACTCACTGTGCAATCAGGTTGGTGACAACAGAGTGTCACCAATTATGTCACTGTTTGGTATCGAAATCTGCGACACTGGTGAACGTGAATCGAGCTGCGAGATTGCACGCTCTCGTCGAAGAGCTTCGGCGACAGGGCGATCGAGGGGCTACGTGTTCCCGATTGTCCGAGGAATTCGGTGTCACCACCCGGACGATCAAGCGGGATATCGAGACTCTGATGATGTCGGGCGCGGCGATCGAGGCGCGCTCGGGCCCCGGGGGTGGATACCGACTCGTAGGTCGCGCCACGCTACCGCCGGTCAATTTCACTGTTCCGCAAGCAGTTTCAATCGCGTTGGCCTTGACGGCGGCCGGTGACGCCCCGTTTGCGCCGGACGGACGAGCAGCTCTGGCGAAACTGCTCGACGTGATGGACGAGGAGAGTCGTCGTAAGGTCGCCGAACTCGGTGGCCGTGTGTGGATTCGCGGCGACGGCGGGGTAGTAGCGGATTCGCGCACGAACCGGCGGGCCGTCGAGCAGGGACTCGAACAGAGTCGCGTCGTGTCGTTGCACTACGTGGACGGGGACGGTGCGGAGACGGTGCGGGCAGTTGAGCCGCACATTCTGGCGCAGGACCGTGGGCAGTGGTTTCTCATCGGCTGGTGTCGCCAGCGCGACGCGGTGCGGTGGTTTCGACTCGATCGAATGCGGCGGGCCACGCTGACGAACGATCACTTCACACCACGGGATTCGACCCTGTTCGGCCAACCGCCCGAAGACGCTCGGCCTGTAGCCCCACGAAGGTGACCTGTTCAGTCGATCATGTTGCGGGCTGCGGCAACGGAATCCGTGATCAGTTCGGTCAGGACTGCCATGTCGACGTCGCTCAGCCGTTTGACGTACAGGCAGCCCTTGCCGATCTTGTGCTTGCCGAGGCGCGCCAGTGTGTCGGTGTAGTCGTCGAAGTTCAGCGACAAATAAAACGTGAGCGCGGTGGCCCTGGGGGAGAACCCGATCAGTGGGGTGTCACCTTCGTGGCCACTCGCATACCGGTAGTGCCGTGCCCCGAAACCGATGATGCTCGAGCCCCACATGACGGCGGGCTCGCCGGTCGCGGCCGACAGCAAGGAGATCAGCTCCACGCTGTCGGCACGCTTGCGGTCGTCGACGCGTGAAATGAATGCGTCGACGTCCTCGGGCGTCGGTTGAGTCTTGTTGGCGGTTGCCAACTCAGTAGACCGGACCGGTGAACTTCTCGCCCGGTCCCTTTCCTGGCTCGTCCGGGTGCGAGGAGGCCTCACGGAATGCGCGCTGCAGGGCTTGAAGGCCTTCACGGATGGGTCCGGCGTGGGGGCCGAGGTATTCGACCGACGCAGTCACGAGTCCGGCAAGCGCCGTGATGACTCGACGAGCTTCGTCGAGGTCCAGATAGGGACTGGAAGACGGATCGGCGTCGGAGAGGCCGAGTTTTTCGGCAGCCGAACTCATCAGCATCACTGCGGCGCGGCTGATGACCTCGACCGCGGGAACTTCGGAGAGTTCGCGGACGTCGGGGTTCGCGCCGTCGGTGTTCTGATCTGCCTCGAAGTTCTCACTCATGGTTGTAAGGATTCCATCAGGCTGTGGTCGTGTTGAATCGGGCCTCTCCCGGCAGCACTGGGAGCGGCACCGATTTCTTTCATCTGTGGCGACCTGTTACTCTTGTTGCAACGACCGCCTCCGACTTGTTCGGGGGCAGCAAGTGGAGTCCGACTCCCACCTCTGCGCGGCAGGTAAAACTGCGGTTCAGTGGTTCCGGTCACCTGTTATCGGAGATCAATTCTTCGTCAGGTTCCTCGCTCAGTCGAGGAGATAGGTTTCGGCGTGAGCTGGATCTTATGTGATCGGTCGACATCGGGCCCCGCGGATGAGCAATCATCACAGCGGGGCTTTTTTGTTGGGGTGCGGGCGGTACGGGCTGCGTGCGGTCATGAAGACCGCACCGTTCAACCTAGGAGGCCCCATCAGCACTGAGACCCGCATCAACGATCGTATCCGCGTTCCCGAGGTTCGTTTGGTCGGACCTGGCGGGGAACAGGTAGGCATCGTGCGTGTTGAAGATGCACTCCGCTTGGCCCTTGAGGCCGACCTCGACCTGGTCGAGGTAGCTCCTGATGCCCGTCCACCGGTCTGCAAGATCATGGACTACGGCAAGTTCAAGTACGAGGCTGCACAGAAGGCACGTGAGTCACGTAAGAACCAGCAGCTGACGGTCATCAAGGAGCAGAAGCTCCGACCCAAGATCGACGACCACGACTACGAGACCAAGAAGCGCAACGTCGTTCGCTTCCTCGAAGCCGGTTCCAAGGTCAAGGTCACGATCATGTTCCGCGGACGTGAGCAGTCACGCCCCGAACTCGGCTACCGCCTTCTGCAGCGTCTGGGAGCAGACGTCGCAGATCTCGGATTCGTCGAAACCTCGGCAAAGCAGGACGGCCGAAACATGACGATGGTCCTGGCACCGCACAAGGGCGCCAAGACTCGCGTCAAGGCGCAGGAGAGCGCTCAGGCGCCAGTGGCTCAGGCTGCTCCGCGTCCGGCTCCGGCCGCACCGGCTTCCAGTGAAGCAGCTCCGGAAGCACCGGCGACCGGCGATGCCGCTCCCGAGGCTCCGGCCAGCTAGTCGATTTCCCAAGATCCACCACGTAACAAGAACTGAGGACTCCATGCCCAAGATGAAGAGCCACAGCGGCGCCTCGAAGCGATTCAAGGTGTCCGGCAGCGGAAAGCTCATGCGCCAGAAGGCCGGCCGTCGCCACCTTCTCGAGCACAAGTCCAGCAGGGTTACCCGTCGTCTCGACGGTGTCGCTGTTGTCAGCCCTGACGACGCTCCGCGCATCAAGCGCATGCTCGGCATCTGAGTCGCCCCCTTACTGACCACCCGGGGCCGTACTTTCAGCCCCTAGATTGACAGGATTTTTCAAGTGGCACGCGTAAAGAGGGCGGTCAACGCCCAGAAGAAGCGTCGTTCAATTCTTGCTGCATCCAGCGGCTACCGTGGACAGCGTTCGCGTCTGTACACCAAGGCCAAGGAGCAGCAGCTCCACTCGCTCACCTACGCGTACCGCGACCGTCGTGCGCGCAAGGGCGAGTTCCGCAAGCTGTGGATCACGCGTATCAACGCTGCAGCTCGCGCAAACGACATCACGTACAACCGCCTCATCCAGGGCCTGCGTCTGGCAGAGGTCGAGGTCGACCGCAAGATCCTGGCCGAGCTCGCTGTCTCCGATGCCGAGGCCTTTGCCGGCCTGGTCGCACTCGCGAAGGCCGCTCTGCCGGCTGACGTGAACGCTCCTGCCGGAGAAGCAGCCTGATTCACGCATCACAGCAACGGCCCGTGGACCCGCTCACCGAGCGGACTCCGCGGGTCGTTTCTGCTGTCAAGCTCCTGCGCACAGCAGAACGACGCAAAGCAGGACGTTTCCTCGTCGAGGGCGAGAACTCGGTCACCGAACTGTTGAACGGTGCACTCTCGAACGGCGAGGCCCGCCCGGTACACGACCTCTTCTACACCGAGGACGCAGCCGAGCGCTATCAGCACGTCATCGATCGGGCGCTGACCGCTGGAGTTCGTGTTGCTCTTGTGACCGATCGAGCAATCAAAGCTCTGAGCGATACCGTCACGCCGCCCGGTCTCGTTGCCGTCAGCGATCTACTGGATGTACCGCTGAGCGCAGCCGTCCATCAGGAGACCCGCCTGCTCGCAGTGCCGGTCGAGGTCAACGAACCAGGTAACGCGGGCACCGTCATTCGCATCGCCGACGCAGTGGGTGCCGATGCGGCAATCCTCGCCGGTGACAGCGTCGATCCGCACAACGGCAAGGTCGTTCGTTCGTCGGCGGGCAGCCTCTTTCACCTGCCAGTCGTCCGCGATCGAGACACGGTGTCGGTGATCGAGCAGATTCGCGCAGCCGGCATTCAGATTCTCGCGACTGCAGCTGACGGCGAGGTCGATCTCGACGAGGCCGACGAGTTGCTGAGCAAGCCGACGGCCTGGCTGTTCGGTAACGAAGCTCACGGTCTCGATCCGGCGATCGCCGCGCAGGCTGATCATCGGGTCAGGATTCCGATCCATGGCCGCGCCGAAAGCTTGAACCTCGCGACAGCGGCGGCAATTTGCCTGTACGCAAGCGCGCGGGTGCAAAATCGCGCCACCGATCACGGCTGAAAACGCACGCGAAGACCTCACGGAATCCCATTTGCGGAAGCCTGAGACAATACAAGAGCAGAGACAATGCTCGAGCGAGTTCGAATGCTCGCTCGCAGTACAAGAAGTAAGCAGTACAAGAAGCACGCAGTACGAGAAGTAAACCGAGAAGCGACAGGAGCGTCACAGCCGTGGCCAAAAATGAGGGCGCGACACCGCCGGAGGTCGACGCGAGTGTACTCACCGAAGAGGCGTTGACCGCTGCGGCTGAGAACGCCGAGAAGGCGCTGGCGGACGCCGCTGACCTGGACGCGCTGGCGCACGTCAAGGTGGAGCACCTGGGGGACAAGTCCCCGATCGCCCTCGCGCGCCGGGGACTCGGCAGCCTTCCGGGCAAGGAAAAGGCGGACGCCGGTAAGCGCGTCAACATCTTCCGCACTCGGATCAACAACGCGTACGACGCTCGTCGTGAGGTCCTCCTCGCCGAGCGTGACGCCGCGGTGTTGGTTGCCGAGGCAATCGACGTCACTCTGCCCTCCGATCGCCACCCCGTCGGGGCGCGTCACCCGATCAGCCTGATTTCCGAGCAGGTCGCCGACGTATTCGTCGCGATGGGTTGGGAAGTTGCCGAGGGTCCGGAGGTGGAGACCGAGCACTTCAACTTCGACGCGCTCAACTTCTTGCCGGATCACCCTGCACGCACGATGCAGGACACCTTCCACCTGGCACCCGAGAACTCTCGCCAGGTGCTGCGTACCCACACCTCGCCGGTGCAGGTCCGCACCATGCTCTCGCGTGAGGTGCCGATCTACGTGGTGTGCCCGGGCCGCACGTTCCGCACCGATGAACTCGATGCGACCCACACGCCTGTCTTCTCGCAGGTCGAAGGCCTGGCCGTCGACAAGGGCCTGACCATGGCCAACCTGCGCGGGACTCTCGACGCGTTCGCTCGTGCCCTTTTCGGCCCCGAGACGCGTACCCGTATGCGCCCCAACTACTTCCCGTTCACGGAACCGTCGGCCGAGGTCGACGTCTGGTTCGCGAACAAGAAGGGCGGCGCCGGCTGGGTCGAGTGGGGCGGCTGCGGCATGGTCAACCCGAACGTTCTGCGCGCCAGCGGTATCGATCCCGACGAGTACTCGGGTTTCGCATTCGGCATGGGCCTCGAGCGGACCCTGCAGTTCCGCAACGGTATCCCGGACATGCGCGACATCGTCGAAGGTGACGTGCGTTTCACGCTGCCCTTCGGTGTCGCAGGCTGACCGATCCGGTCCGCGGAACCTTCACAAAGACTTATCGACAAACGAGAGAGCTGAGCAGACGTGCGAGTAGCGCAATCCTGGCTGACCGAGATCCTGCAGCGGGCAACTCCGGACTGGGAGGTGACCCCGGAAGAGCTGGACGCCGGGTTCGTCCGGGTGGGACTCGAAGTCGAGGAACTCGACACACTCGAGGCGATCGACGGCCCGTTGGTCGTCGGCAAGGTCGTCTCCATCACCGAACTGACCGAGTTCAAGAAGCCGATCCGCTTCTGCCAGGTCGAGGTCGGCGAACCCGAGCCTCGCGGCATCGTCTGTGGCGCGCGCAATTTCAACGAGGGTGACCTCGTCGTCGTTGCGCTGCCTGGCGCGGTGCTGCCCGGCGGATTCGAAATCGCCACTCGCAAGACGTACGGCCAGGTGTCCGACGGCATGATCTGCTCCGTCTCGGAACTCGGTATCGGCAAAGACCATTCGGGCATCTTGGTGCTCGAGCCTGGTACCGCCGAACCCGGCGCAGATGGCAACGAGTTGCTCGGTCTCGGTGACACGATCATCGAACTGAACATCACCCCGGACCGTGGCTACTGCTTCTCGGTCCGCGGTCTCACGCGAGAGCTCGCCTGCGGCTTCGATCTCGAATATGCCGATCCCGCTTCGGTTCCCGCGCACCCGGCTGAGGGTGAAGCCTGGCCGGTGCGCCTCGAACCGGAGTCCAAGGCTTCGCGTTTCGTGATGCGGAAGATCACGGGTATCGATCCGCAGGCAGTGAGCCCGTGGTGGCTGCAGCGTCGACTTCTGCTCTCGGGTGTTCGCCCGATCTCGCCGGCCGTCGACGTCACCAACTACGTGATGCTCGAACTCGGTCAGCCTCTGCACGCGTTCGATGCGACCTCGGTGCAGGGCGACCTGGTGGTCCGTCGCGCCAAGGCGGGGGAGAAGCTGACGACGCTCGACGACGTCGAACGTACGCTCGATCCCGAAGACGTTGTCATCGCCGACGATTCCGGAGTCATCTCGCTGGCTGCCGTCATGGGCGGCGCAACCACCGAGGTGGGAACGGCAACGACGGACATCCTCCTCGAAGGAGCTACCTGGGATCCGCTCGCAGTCTTCAAGACGGCGCGCCGGCACAAGCTGCCGAGTGAGGCGAGCAAGCGTTTCGAGCGCGTCGTCGATCCGGCGATTCCGCTCGCGGCCGTCGACCGCGCAGCCGCTCTGCTGGTCGAGATTGCCGGCGGACGGATCGAGCCGGTCCTGACCGACGTGGGCGATGTCGCCCCTCGCGCTGCCATTCGCATGGATATCGACCTGCCCGATCGTGTCGCCGGAGTCACGTACCCCAACGGCACCGCTGCTCGCCGCCTCACCCAGGTTGGCTGCAACGTCGAGGTCGGCGTCAGCGAAGAGGGACACGGCCAGTTGGTCGCGACGCCGCCGTCGTGGCGTCCGGACCTGGTGCAGCCTGCGGACCTTGTCGAGGAAGTTCTTCGCCTCGAAGGTCTCGAGCAGATCCCGTCTGTGCTTCCCGCTGCTCCGGCCGGACGCGGATTGACTCCGTCGCAGCGGCGTAAGCGCACGGTGTCGAAGGCCGTGGCTCACGCCGGTTACGTCGAGGTACTTCCTCCGGTCTTCCTGCCCACCAACGTCTTCGACGTCTGGGGCCTCGACGCGGATGATCCGCGCCGCAACACCAGCAAGGTCCTCAACCCGCTCGAAGCCGATCGTCCGGAGTTGGCGACCACGCTGCTCCCGGGTCTGCTGGAGATCCTGGCTCGCAACGCTTCTCGCGGTCAGCGTGATCTTTCGCTGTACGGCATCGCGCAGGTTGTCCTGCCGGGCCCCGATACCAAGCCGGTGGATGCATTGCCGGTGGATCGTCGCCCGACGGACGAGCAGATCGCGAACCTGATCGCGTCGTTGCCGGCTCAGCCCGTGCACATCGCTGCAGTGTTGAGTGGTTTGCGTGAGCCGAGCGGCCCCTGGGGTCCTGGCCGTCAGGCCGAGGCTTCGGACACTTTTGCAGCAGTGCGGGTCATTGCAGCTGCAGCAGGCGTCGAGGTGGAACTGCGTGCGGCGCAGTACCTGCCGTGGCATCCCGGCCGTTGCGCCGAGGTTGTCATTGACGGCAACGTAGTCGGTCATGCGGGCGAACTGCATCCGGCTGTTCTCGAGCGTGCGGGATTGCCTGCGCGCACTTGTGCACTGGAGATCGACCTCGACGCTTTGCCGTTGGTCGAGAACCTGCCGGCGCCGCGCATTTCGCCCTTCCCCGCAGTGCTCCAGGACGTGGCGGTTGTTGTCGATCGCGATATTCCTGCGGCGAAGGTCCAGGAAGCTCTGCGTTCCGGCGGCGGCGAACTTCTCGAAGACATTCGCCTCTTCGACGTCTTCGAGGGCGAGCAGGTCGGTGAAGGCCGCAAGTCGCTCGCGTTCGCGTTGCGATTCCGTGGTGTCGACCGGACACTGACCGAGGACGAGGCAAGCGCGGCTCGCGATGCCGCGGTCGAGGCTGCCTCCAAGGCAGTCGGTGCGCAGATGCGCGGCTGATCTACTCAACTGATCACAGAGCCCACGTCCACTCCCGGTGGTCGTGGGCTCTGTTGTGTTATCGGTTTTCCGGTGAATCGGTGCGGCTCGGCAACCACACATCCGGGGCGATAGTCGAGGTTCTGCGCCCGTCCTGATCGAGTACGTGACCGAGCAGTTTGCGCAGGTGCAGCACGATGGATCGTTCGGTGACGTAAAGCCCCGAAATCTCCTTGCGCAGACGAATTTCGAATGCATCGAGTTCTGCAGGAGAATGCAGCCACAACTGAACCACCAGATTGTCGGCGCCCACCACCGCGAAACAGTTTCGGACTTCCGGCGCTCGGCTCAGTAATCGGCCCGCAGTATCGAGAAGTTCGGGTTCGACGCGGCACCACAGTGTGGCGAGCACGGGAAGCCCGGCCAGCGGCCGGGCAAATTCACACCGCAGCGCCACCAACCCCGAAGACGTGAGCCGGTCGATCTGGCGTTTGCACGCAGCCGGACTGACACCGATCGCGTCGGCCAACTCCTTCATGGGAGTGCGCCCGTCGTAGGCGAGGATCGTGAGAACCTTGCGATCCTGTTCGGAAATGCCGGTCGACCGAGCGCGCACGGCAGTACGGTTTTCGCTGGTGGTCAGTACACCCTTCTCGGACGGTGCCAGCGCATTGAGTCTCCATCGCCCACCTTCGGTGAACCAGCGTGTGATGATCGAGGTTCGTGTCGCGAGTACGCCGTCGATCGTTGCGATCTCTTCCGAGATGAAGCGCGACATCGACGCCAAGTCCGCAGTACCGGCTGTGACGAGCAGATCGGCTCTACCTGTTGATACTTCGATGGTCACGGCGTGGGCCAAGACGGTGAGACGTGCCGCGACGGTGTCGAGAAGTTCTGGTGAGCAATCGATTTCGATGATCGCTGTGACGATGGTGCCCAGCACCTGTGGCCCCGGAGTAACCGTGACCCAGGCCAACGACGATTCGGACAGTCGATTCCAACGCCGGGCGAGAGTCGCGGCGTCGAGTTCGAGTGGGCCGGCCAACGAAAGCCACTTCGATCGCGGTGCGAGCTGCAGCGCATTGATTATCCTCAGATCGATTTCATCTATCCCGCGATCGTTGTCGGCATCGAGTGCGCTCATAACGTCATTATCCTGCACATTGCCGCAAGATTCGAACTATCTGCGACGCTCGACCCATGAGCACAGAGGCCAAGTACGCGCTGATCGGAGCGGGTCCGTCTGGATTGGCCGGCGCGCGAAACCTCGATCGAGCCGGAATAGCGTTCGACGGCTTCGAGAGCCACGACGACGTCGGTGGGCTCTGGGACATCGACAACCCGCACAGCACCGTCTACGAGTCGGCGCACCTCATTTCGTCGAAGGGCACCACCGCATTCGCGGAGTTCCCGATGGCGGATTCGGTTGCCGACTACCCGAGCCACGTCGAACTTGCCGAGTATTTCCGCGACTACGCCGATACCCACGATCTTCGCAGGCACTTTGCCTTCGGCACTACCGTCATCGACGTTTCGCCGGTCGATTCGCTGTGGAAGGTCACCACGCGTAGTCGCAGCGGTGAGACGACAGTCGCGCGGTATCGAGGCGTGATCATCGCGAACGGAACGCTGTCGAAGCCGAACATACCGACGTTCCGGGGCAACTTCACCGGCACGTTGATGCACACGAGCGAGTACCGCAGCGCCGAGATCTTCCGCGAAGGGCGGGTACTGGTCATCGGAGCGGGCAACAGTGGATGCGACATCGCCGTCGATGCCGTCCACCAGGCCGAGTGCGTCGATTTGAGCGTTCGGCGAGGCTACTACTTCGTCCCCAAGTATCTGTTCGGGCGACCCTCGGACACCTTGAATCAGGGAAAGCCGTTGCCGCCGTGGATCAAACAACGCGTCGACACCTTGGTACTCAAGCAGTTCACGGGAGATCCGGTGCGGTTCGGATTTCCGGCACCGGACTACAAGATCTACGAATCGCATCCGGTCGTGAACTCGTTGATCCTGCACCACATCGGGCACGGTGACGTGCACGTGCGCGCTGACGTCGACCGGTTCGAGGGGAAGACGGTGCGGTTTGTCGACGGATCGTCTGCCGACTACGACCTCGTTCTCTGCGCCACGGGGTATCACCTCGACTATCCCTTCATCGCGCGCGAGGACCTGGATTGGTCGGGTGCTGCCCCGGACCTGTTCCTCAACGTCGCGAGTCGCCGCCACGACAATCTCTTTGTTCTCGGCATGGTCGAAGCATCCGGTCTCGGGTGGCAGGGCCGTTACGAGCAGGCCGAGTTGGTGGCCAAATTGATCACCGCACGCACCGAAGCCCCCGCCGCGGCGCGCGAATTCTCGGCAGCGGCGGCCGGCCCTCCTCCCGATCTGTCCGGGGGATACAAGTACCTGAAGCTGGGACGAATGGCCTACTACGTGAACAAGGACGCCTACCGATCGGCGATCAGACGGCACATCGGACTGCTCGATGCCGCTCTGACGAAGGGAGGTCAGTGATGCCGATCGATGACGTGGTGCTCAACTTCAACCCGGGATCGTTGATGATCCTCAACGTGGTGCTGGCCGCGATCATGCTGGGGATCGCCCTCGACACCTCGGTCGACGACTTCCGTCGTGCGCTCACCAAACCCAAGGCGATGGCGGTGGGTATCGCTGCCCAGTTCCTGCTGCTGCCGGCAGTGACTTTTCTGCTGACGCTGATTCTCTCGCCCGCTCCCTCGGTAGCGCTCGGCATGATCCTGGTGGCGTGCTGCCCGCCGGGCAATATCTCGAATGTCCTGACTCACCGGGCGGGCGGCGACGTCGCACTCTCGGTGTCCATGACGGCGGTGTCGAACGTCTTCGCGATCTTCCTCATGCCGCTCAATCTCGCGTTCTGGGGGAGCCGACGCCCGGAGACCGACGCTCTGTTGCAGTCCGTGAACCTGAATGCGCTCGAGATGGTCGCGCAAATCGCCCTGATCATCGGTGTGCCGTTCGTTCTCGGCATCTGGGCGGCACAAAAGTTCCCGGAGATCGCCGCGAAAGCGCAGCCGTGGGTGAAAAACGGTTCGTTGGTGGCGTTGTTGATCTTCATCGTCGCGGGTGTGTCAGGGAATGMGTCGTACTTCGTCGACTACATCGGGGTGGTACTGCTTGCGGTCTTCCTGCACGACACGGTTGCCCTCGCACTGGGATACTTCTGCGGCGCCGTCACCGGGTTGAACGAATACAGCCGTCGCGCCGTCTCTTTCGAGGTCGGCATCCGCAATGCCGGACTGGGCCTTGGCCTGGTGTTCACGTTCTTCGACGGGCTCGGTGGCATGGCCGTCGTGGCCGGCTGGTGGGGAATCTGGGACATCATCGCCGGGTTGGCTCTGGCGACGATCTGGTCCAAGCGACGCGCCCGAAAGGCGGTACCGGCATGACCGTCGCACTCGTCACGGGCGGGAACGGGTTCCTGGGTACCGCTGTCATCGACGCACTGATCGCGCAGGGCATCACCGTCGTCTGTGTCGACCTCACCGTCAAGGACACGCCGGACGATCGCATCCGCCGCGTTAGGGCGGACGTCTGCGACCCCACAGAATTGGGGCGGGTGTTCGGTCAGTACCGACCGAACGTCGTGATCCACCTTGCGTCCATCGTGAATCCCGGCAAGAACATGACAGCAGAGCAGGAGTACCGCGTCGACGTCGACGGGACACGAAACGTGCTCGCGGCCTGCGTCGAACACGGGGTTGGACGGATCGTCGTGTCTTCGTCCGGAGCGGCGTACGGCTACCACTCCGACAACCCACCGTGGATCACCGAGGACGTACCTGTCCGAGGCAACGACGAATTCACTTACAGTCGCCACAAACGCCTGGTCGAAGAGATGCTCGCCGAATATCGCGTCGAACACCCGGAGTTGGAACAAGTTGTCTTCCGGATCGGCACGATCTTGGGTGAGAGCGTCGACAATCAGATCACCGCGTTGTTCGATCGCCGCAAGCTGCTCAAGGTTGCCGGGAGCGACAGCCCCTTCGTGTTTGTCTGGCACACCGATGTCGCGGGCGCTTTTGCGGAGGCCGTGACCGGAAACCAAGTGGGCATCTTCAACGTCGCGGGCGACGGCTCGTTGACCGTCGACGAGTTGGCTTCCCGGATGGGCAAGCGCACGGTGACGCTTCCTGCATGGCTGTTGCGAGGCGTTCTACGCGTCGGACGGCGATTGGGCGTAACGGAACACGGTCCGGAGCGCGTCGGATTTCTCCAGTACCGACCCGTTCTCGACAATCGGCGGCTCAAGGAACAGTTCGGGTACGTCCCCGAATATTCGAGCGAGGACGCGTTTGCCGCTTACCTCGCCTCACGCTGACCCCTTCGGCAGACAGTCGTGGAAGGATCGGAGTTGTCCGTCGGCATTTCGAGAAGGGACTGACAGTGTCACGAAATGATGGGCCCGAACATGATGGGTCCGAGCACGATGGTTCCGTGCACCAGGTAGTCGAGGCCGCCAGTGCACTCGACGACAAGGACTTCCTCGCGGTCGTTCGCGCAGTGGTCGAGCGTCGTCCGAGCTTGTCGGTCCTTCTTTCCGTGGTGGACACCGCTGCCGCGAGCCTCGAGCTGCACCGTGTAGAGGACGACAACACGATCACCGACGCCGAAGAAGTCGAACTGCCCGACACCGTTGTGGAGGTCGACGAGATCATCGACGTCCCGGTGGTACTTGCGACCGACCCGAGAGTTCCCGAACCCGACTACACCGAAGGGGGAGTCCCCACTTTCGACCGTGTTCGGGAGAAGATAGAGGGGCGCTTCGGTACTTCCATAGGTTCGGCCGAATTGGCACACGAGAGTCCTGCCGGAAAGTCCGTCGACGAGCAGTGGGACGAGCGCCGGAAGGCCGCAAAAGCCAAGCTCGAGGAGATCCGGCGATCCATGGGTAAGTAATTATGCATTCCGATGCACAATGATGCATACTGTGTGACATGACTGAAGGTGGTACGACCGAGAACGCACGCAAGCCGATCRGAGTCGCCGTTGCCGGCGCCAGTGGGTACGCCGGTGGTGAGGTTCTGCGTCTGCTCCTCGGGCACCCGTCCTACGCCGACGGCAGTCTGGTGATCGGTTCGCTGACCGCCGGTGGCAACGCCGGTTCGACGCTCGGTGAGCATCATCCGCACTTGCTCCCACTCTCTTCGCGGGTACTCGAAGAGACCACTGTCGAAATCCTCTCGGGTCACGACGTCGTCTTCCTCGGTCTCCCACATGGAAATTCGGCTCAGTACGCCAAGTTGCTGCCCGAGTCGACGGTCATCATCGACTGCGGCGCGGACTTCCGGCTGCAGGATCCCGCAGCCTGGGAGAAGTACTACAAGAGCACTCATGCCGGTACCTGGCCATACGGTCTTCCTGAATTGCCCGGTGCCCGTGAGAAATTGGTAGGCGCAACCCGCATTGCCGTTCCGGGCTGCTACCCGACGGCAGCGAGCCTCGCGCTGGCCCCCGCCGTTGCCGCGGGGATCGTGGACTCACACGTGAACGTGGTTGCGGTCAGTGGCACTTCGGGCGCCGGCCGGGCGCCGAAGGCCGATCTGCTGGGTTCCGAGGTCATGGGCTCCGTCCGCGCATACGGTGTCGGAGGTGTCCATCGCCACACCCCTGAGATCATTCAGAATCTTTCGGCCGCAGGCGGCAAGGACATCAGTGTTTCTTTCATTCCAGTCCTCGCGCCCATGCCGCGCGGCATCCTCGCGACCTGCACGGCAGCCACCACGGCCACCGAAGAGCAAGCGCGCGAAATCTACGAAAAGGCATACAACGACGAGCCGTTCATCCACGTGCTGCCTGCCGGAGTCTTTCCGCAGACCGGTGCCGTGATCGGATCCAATGCCGTGCAGATCGGGGTCACCGTTGACGCCGACGCCGGTCAGCTCGTTGTCATCTCGGCAATCGACAATCTCACCAAGGGCACCGCCGGTGGCGCGGTGCAATCGATGAATCTCGCCCTTGGCCTACCCGAGACCGCAGGTCTCTCTACCGTGGGAGTAGCTCCGTGAGCACCGACAATCCGCAGCAGATCGACAACGCAACCGAGCCTGACGCGACAGTTGCAGACGTGGTTCACGTCGCCGGGGGACGTCTGCTCCGCACACAGGGCGTTACCGCACCTGCCGGATTCCGCGGTGCCGGAATTGCTGCCGGTATCAAGAAGAGTGGCAAGTCGGACCTCGCATTGGTGCTCAACGAGGGACCCGATCTGGCCGCTGCCGGCGTCTTCACCCTGAACAAGGTCAAGGCTGCTCCGGTGCTGTGGTCTCAGCAGGTCTTGACGACGGGCAAGCTGCGCGCGGTCGTGCTCAACTCGGGCGGCGCAAACGCGTGTACCGGCGCAGGCGGATTCCAGGATGCGCACAAGACTGCCGAGGAAGTTGCCTCGGCACTGAGCAACTGGGGAACCGAGACGGGCGCGATCGAGGTCGCCGTCTGTTCGACCGGCCTGATCGGTGACCGCTTGCCCATGGACAAGCTGATCCCCGGTGTCACCGAGGTAGTGCACGAACTCGCCGGCGGAATCTCCGGCGGTACCGACGCGGCGTACGCGATCATGACCACCGATACCGTGCCGAAGCAGGCGTCGCTGCACCACGCGAACAAGTGGAACGTCGGCGGAATGGCCAAGGGTGCAGGCATGCTCGCGCCCGCACTGGCGACGATGCTGTGCGTCGTCACGACCGATGCTGTCGCAACGGCCGAGCAGCTCGATTCCGCTCTGCGCGCCGCCACCCACCTGAGCTTCGATCGCCTCGACGTCGACGGCGCCACGTCCACCAACGACACGGTGCTCCTGTTGGCCTCCGGCGCCAGCGGTGTCACACCGACCCAGGACGAACTCAACGCCGCGGTCTTCGCAGTGTGCGACGATCTCGCGGATCAGTTGATGGCAGACGCCGAGGGCGTCACCAAGCGGGTCAAGGTGACGGTTCGCGGCGCAGCGTCCGAGTCCGATGCGTTGATCGGCGCCCGCACCATCGCCCGCGACAGCCTGGTCAAGACGGCACTGTTCGGATCCGATCCGAACTGGGGCCGCGTCCTCGCAGCAGTGGGTATCGCTCCCATCGAGCTCGATCCCGATCGAATCAGTGTGTCCTTCAACGGGAGTCCCGTCTGCATCGACGGCGTCGGCGCTCCGGGAGCGCGTGAGGTGGACCTGAGCGGGATCGACATCGAACTCGACATCGACCTGGGAATCGGCAACGAGTCCGTGAGCATTCGCACCACGGACCTCTCGCACGCGTACGTCGAAGAGAACTCGGCGTACTCGTCATGACCGAGACGTATCCCGTGATCAGCGAGCATCAGAAGGCGCATGTCCTCGCCGACGCGCTGCCGTGGCTGCAGCGATTCCGAGACAAGGTGGTCGTGGTCAAGTACGGCGGAAACGCCATGATCGACGAGACACTCAAGACCGCCTTCGCCGCGGACATGGCGTTCCTGCGGACTGTCGGCATCCACCCCGTCGTCGTGCACGGCGGCGGCCCGCAGATCAACGCGATGCTGGCACGCCTTGGCATGAAGGGTGAGTTCCGCGGTGGTTTCCGGGTCACGACGCCCGAGGTGATGGACGTCGTCCGGATGGTGCTCTTCGGTCAGGTGGGCCGTGAACTCGTCGGCCTGATCAACGCGCACGGTCCGTACGCGGTCGGTATCTCCGGTGAAGATGCGCACCTGTTCACCGCTACTCGACGCACTGTTGCGGTCGAGGGGGAGCAGACCGACATCGGCCTGGTCGGAGACGTCACCACCGTGAACCCAGACGCGGTACTCGATCTCATTGCGGCAGGACGCATTCCGGTGGTCTCGACCATCGCGCCCGACGCCGACGGCGTCGTCCACAACATCAACGCCGATACCGCCGCTGCCGCACTGGCCGAGGCGATCGGTGCCGAGAAGCTCGTTGTCCTCACCGACGTCGAAGGCCTGTACACCGATTGGCCGGACCGATCCTCGCTGGCCACCGAAATCGACACCGACGCCCTGGCCCAGTTGTTGCCGAGACTCGATGCCGGCATGGTGCCAAAGATGGAGGCCTGCCTTCGCGCGGTGCGCGGAGGTGTGCCGTCGGCGCACGTGATCGACGGCCGGCTCGAACATTCAGTCCTACTCGAACTTTTCACCGGTGAAGGAATCGGCACGATGGTCGTGCCCGGCTCCTCGGTCGCCGGTCCCCAGCAGGGAGCTACTTCATGAGCACGATCGATCTGCAGCAGCGGTGGTCCGCTTCGCTGATGAACAATTACGGCGTACCCCGGGTTGCTCTCGTCCGCGGTGACGGCGCCGTACTCACCGACGCCGACGGCAAGCAGTACGTCGACTTCCTTGCCGGAATCGCCGTCAACATCCTCGGACACGGACATCCGGCCGTCGTCGAAGCCGTCACTACTCAGTTGTCGACACTCGGCCATGTTTCCAACCTGTACGCCAGCGAGCCGGTCGTCGAGTTGGCGGAGCAGTTGCTCGCTCATCTCGGCAACGTCACCGGGCGCGCGTTCTTCTGCAACTCCGGTACCGAGGCGAACGAGGCTGCCTTCAAGCTCGCTCGCGCCACTGGCCGGAAGAAGATCATCGCGGCCGAGGGCTCTTTCCACGGTCGCACGATGGGGGCACTCGCTCTGACGGGTCAGCCGGCCAAGCGGGCGCCGTTCGAACCGATGCCCGCCGGTGTCGAGTTCGTGCCGTACGGCGATGTCGAGGCACTGGAGCGGGCAGTCGATTCCGACACCGCTGCTGTGTTCCTCGAACCGATCATGGGTGAGGGCGGCGTCGTGGTGCCACCCGAGGGATACCTCGTCGAGGCTCGGCGGATCACCGCCGAACGCGGGGCGCTGCTCGTACTCGACGAAGTTCAGACCGGCATCGGCCGGACCGGCTGGTTCTACGCACATCAGGCAGTCGGCATCGTGCCGGACGTCATCACTCTTGCGAAGGGACTCGGCGGCGGAATGCCGATCGGCGCCTGCATCGCGACCGGAGCAACGGCAGAGTTGTTCGGACCGGGCAAGCACGGTACGACGTTCGGTGGCAATCCGGTGTGCGCTGCGGCGGCGCTTGCCGTGCTGAAAACCATTGCAGCGGAAGACCTGATCTCACGCGCCGACAGCTTGGGCAAATCGATCTCGGCGGGCATCGAAGATCTGGGCCATCCGTTGGTCGACTACGTACGGGGATCAGGACTGTTGCTGGGTGTCGTGCTGACCGAGGACGTCGCGCCGGCGGTGGAGAATGCCGCGCGCGAAGCCGGGTACCTTGTGAATGCAGCGCAACCCGGAGTGATCCGGTTGGCGCCGCCGCTCATCCTCACGGATGAGCAGGCCGAAACCTTCGTGGCAGCACTACCTGCCATCTTCGACAGTGCACTATCGGCTGACCAGCCGGGGGAGAAGTGACTACCGTGGTGAAACACTTTCTCAGGGACGACGATCTGACTCCGGCGCAGCAGGCCGAAGTTCTGGAACTCGCTGCGATTCTCAAGAAGGACCCGTTCGCTCGGCGTCCACTCGAGGGTCCTCGCGGAGTCGGCGTCATCTTCGAGAAGAACTCGACGCGTACACGTTTCTCGTTCGAGATGGGCATCGCGCAGATGGGCGGCCACGCCGTCGTCGTCGACGGGCGTAGTACCCAACTCGGTCGTGAAGAGACGTTGGCGGACACCGGACGCGTACTCTCCCGCTATGTCGACGCCGTCGTGTGGCGCACGTTCGGCCAGAAGCGCTTGGAGCAAATGGCAACGGGTGCAACGATTCCCATCGTCAATGCGTTGTCCGACGAATTTCATCCCTGTCAGGTTCTGGCCGATCTGCAAACGCTGATCGAGCAGAAGGGTGAGCTCAAGGGACTGAAGCTGACCTACCTGGGCGACGGCGCCAACAACATGGCTCACTCGCTGATGCTCGGCGGAGTCACCGCAGGCATCGACGTCACCATCGCAAGTCCCGCGGGCTTCGAACCGGCGGACTGGGTAGTAGCAGCAGCGCGCACACGCGCCGCGGAAACCGGCGCGACCATTACGCTGACGCAGGACCCGCAGGCCGGCGTCGTCGGTGCCGACGCGTTGGTCACCGATACCTGGACCTCGATGGGTCAGGAGAACGACGGGCTCGATCGGGTCGGACCTTTCCGTCCGTTCCAGATCAACAAGGAACTCCTCGCCAAAGCAGATCCGAAGGCTGTCGTCCTGCACTGCCTGCCGGCCCATCGCGGCGAAGAGGTCACCGACGAGGTTCTCGACGGACCTCAGAGTGTCGTCTGGGACGAGGCGGAGAACCGTCTGCACGCCCAGAAGGCGTTGCTCGTGTGGCTGCTGGAACAGCGAACCCAACTGGACCAGGCGTGAGCGTCGCTCCCACTCGGGCCGGTCGCCAGTCGCGCATCATCGCGCTGCTGGCGGCGCACCCCGTCCGAAGTCAGACGGAATTGGCGGCGTTGCTCGGTGCCGAGGGCATCGAAGCGACGCAGGCCACCCTCTCGCGTGACCTCGAAGAGCTGGGAGCGGTGAAACTGCGTGCCGCCGACGGCGGCGCCGGTGTTTACGTGGTGCCGGAGGACGGGAACCCGGTACGCGGTGTGTCCGGCGGTACCGACCGCCTCTCACGGCTGTTGGGTGAGCTGTTGGTCTCCACCGATTTCAGCGGCAACATGGCGGTTCTCCGGACACCGCCGGGAGCCGCGCACTACCTCGCGAGCGCACTGGATCGGTCCTCGATGCCCGACATCGTGGGAACGATCGCCGGAGATGACACCATCTTCGTGGTGGCCCGAGAACCGCTTTCCGGAGCGGAACTCGCGGCCATGATCGAATCGCTCGCCTGACCCCTTATTCTTTGATAGAGATTTTCAACCGAAGGAGCACAAAAACCATGGCCGATCGCGTCGTACTCGCCTACTCGGGCGGGCTGGACACTTCTGTTGCCATCAGTTGGATCGGTAAGGAGACCGGCGCTGAAGTTGTCGCCGTCGCCATCGATCTGGGGCAGGGTGGCGAGGACATGGAGGTCGTGCGTCAGCGCGCGATCGACTGCGGCGCAGTCGAATCCGTTGTCGTCGACGCCCGCGACGAGTTCGCGGACGAGTACTGCCTGCCGACCATTGCGGCCAACGCCCTCTACATGGACCGCTACCCGCTGGTCTCGGCCATCAGCCGTCCGCTGATCGTCAAGCACATCGTGGAAGCTGCACGCTCGCACGGCGGCACCATCGTCTCGCACGGTTGCACCGGTAAGGGCAACGACCAGGTTCGCTTCGAGGTCGGATTCGGCGCCCTCGCGCCCGACCTTCAGGTCATCGCACCGGTCCGCGACTACGCCTGGACCCGCGAGAAGGCCATCGCCTTCGCCGAAGAGAACAACATCCCGATCAACGTCTCCAAGAAGTCGCCGTTCTCGATCGACCAGAACGTCTGGGGCCGCGCCGTCGAAACCGGCTTCCTCGAGGATCTGTGGAACGCACCGACGAAGGACGTCTACGACTACACCCAGGACCCGACGGTCAACTGGAACGCGCCCGACGAGCTCATCATCAGCTTCGACAAGGGTCGCCCGGTTGCCATCGACGGCCGCCCCGTGTCGGTTCTCGAAGCCATCCAGGAACTGAACAAGCGCGCAGGCGCTCAGGGTGTCGGTCGCCTCGACGTCGTCGAGGACCGTCTCGTGGGCATCAAGAGCCGTGAGATCTACGAAGCTCCCGGAGCCATGGTTCTCATCACCGCGCACCAGGAACTCGAGCACGTCACCCTCGAACGCGAACTCGGTCGCTACAAGCGTCAGATGGAGCAGCGTTGGTCCGAGCTGGTCTACGACGGCCTCTGGTTCTCGCCCCTCAAGGACGCACTGGATACGTTCGTCAACAAGACGCAGGAGCGCGTCACCGGCGACATTCGTCTCTTCCTGCACGGTGGAGCCATCACCGTCAACGGTCGTCGTAGCCCCGAGTCGCTCTACGACTTCAACCTCGCGACGTACGACGAGGGCGACAGCTTCGACCAGTCCGCATCGAAGGGCTTCGTCGAGATCCACGGTCTGTCGTCGAAGGTCGCCGCGAAGCGCGATCTGGGACTCTGAGCCATGACGGCTCACGGTGACGGAGACGCTCAGAAACACGGCACCAACGAAGGCGCGCTGTGGGGCGGACGGTTCGAGTCCGGACCGGCCGCTGCCATGGCGGCGCTGAGCAAGTCGACTCACTTCGACTGGGTCCTCGCTCCGTACGACGTGCGGGCGTCGCAGGCGCATGCTCGCGTACTGAACAAGGCAGGCCTGCTCAGCGAGGCCGACCTCGCGACAATGCTCGACGGTCTCGACCGTCTGGCGGCAGATGTTGACAGTGGCGCCTTCGGACCGAGTGATTCGGACGAGGACGTACACGGCGCACTCGAACGCGGTCTGATCGAGCGTGTCGGGCCTGAGGTCGGCGGACGCCTGCGTGCTGGTCGTTCGCGAAACGACCAGGTGGCCACGCTGTTCCGAATGTGGCTTCGGGATGCGGTTCGCCGCATCTCCACCGGCGTTCTCGACGTGGTCGACGCATTGGCGACTCAGGCCGGGGCTCACCCGGATGCCGTGATGCCGGGCAAGACGCACCTGCAGGCTGCTCAACCGGTCTTGTTGGCACATCACCTGCTCGCCCATGCGCATCCGCTGTTGCGCGACGTGCAACGTCTTCGCGACTTCGACGTACGAGCTGCGGTGTCCCCGTACGGTTCCGGTGCACTCGCCGGTTCCTCGCTCGGTCTCGACCCCGAAGCCATTGCAGCGGAATTGAAGTTCGACAGCTCGGCCGAGAACTCGATCGACGCAACCGCTTCGCGTGATTTTGCGGCCGAGGCAGCGTTCGTGCTTGCGATGATCGGTGTCGATCTCTCACGCATGGCGGAAGAGATCATCATCTGGAGCACACCGGAATTCGGTTACATCACGCTTGCCGACGCGTGGTCGACAGGTTCGTCGATCATGCCGCAGAAGAAGAATCCGGATGTCTCGGAACTCACGCGCGGTAAGTCTGGTCGTTTGATCGGTAACCTCACCGGCCTGCTGGCGACGCTCAAGGCTCAGCCGCTGGCGTACAACCGCGATCTGCAAGAGGACAAGGAACCGGTCTTCGACTCGGTTGCGCAGCTGGAGATGTTGCTCCCGGCCATCACCGGCCTGGTGCAGACTCTCGAGTTCCACACCGCGCGTATGGCGGAACTTGCTCCGGCAGGGTTCACGTTGGCCACCGACATCGCGGAGTGGATGGTGCGCCAGGGCGTGCCGTTCCGGGTTGCACACGAGGCTGCTGGAGCGTGTGTGCGTGTCGCCGAAGCGCGAGGCGTCGGACTCGAAGATCTCACGGACGAGGAACTGGCCGGCGTCGACAGCGCGCTGACACCCGCTGTTCGTGAGGTGCTGACAGTCGAGGGTTCCATCGCTTCGCGTAATGCGCGAGGCGGCACCGCGGGGGTGCGGGTAGCAGAACAGTTGGACGGAGTCCGAGCAGTGGCCCAGTCGCTGCGGGAATGGACCCTCTGACCTTGCGGTCACGAGTGTTTCCTCGAGCAGAATTTGCTCCCTGACCGCGTACGCGTATTCGTCGTCAGTAGGCTTGTTGCGCGCGGGAAAAATGAGACTGACGTCACATGGTGAGTAACTTGGGAGTGAAATGGTGGGATTGAATTCCAAGTCTGTGCTGGGCCCGATTCGTCGGGTGGTTGCGACAGCACAAAACGGCCTCGAGGTCGTCCGGTTGGGTGGGCTGGAAACGGATGCGACCACGTCGCCGTTCGAGATCGTCGAGCGCGCAGCGATGTACCGGCTTCGCCGCTACTTCCCGGACAGCGATCCGGAAACCGTCGGTGCACCGATCGTGCTGATCCCGCCGATGATGATGTCGGCGAACGTGTACGACGTGACCCGCGACCAGGGTGCTGTGGGAATTCTGCACGAGATGGGCCTGGACCCCTGGGTAGTCGATTTTGGTTCGCCCGACTCCGAAGAGGGCGGTTGGGATCGCAATCTCGCCGATCACATCATCGCTCTCAGTGACATCATCGACCACATCCACCGTCACACCGGTAAAGATGTTCACATCTCCGGCTATTCGCAGGGCGGCATGTTCGCCTATCAAGCTGCCGCGTATCGGCGTAGTCGAAACATCGCCAGCGTCATCACCTTCGGCAGTCCGGTCGACACACTCGCCGCGTTGCCCTTCGGTATCCCGGCCGGATTGGCCACCAAGGGTGCGGATTTCCTCGCCGATCACGTCTTCAATCGCCTGGCGGTCACCGGGTGGATGGCTCGCACCGGGTTCCAGTTGCTCGATCCCGTGAAGACGTTGAAGATGCGCGTCGACTTCCTGCTTCAACTGCACGACCGTGAGGCTTTGCTGCCGAGGGAGCAGCAGCGACGCTTCCTCGCGACCGAGGGTTGGGTCGCGTGGTCCGGGCCCGCGGTTGCCGAACTGCTCAAGCAGTTCATCGTGCACAACCGAATGATGACCGGTGGTTTTGTCATCAAGGATCAATTGGTCTCGCTCGCCGAGATCACCTGCCCCATCCTGGCATTCGTCGGCGAGGTCGACGACATCGGTCAACCTCAGGCGGTTCGCGGGATCAGCCAGGCAGCGCCGCGGGCCAAGGTCTACGAATCTACCTTGCGCGCAGGTCATTTCGGATTGGTTGTCGGTTCCACCGCAGCCAATCACACCTGGCCGACCACCGGTGAATTCGTGCAGTGGACCGAGACGGGTGGACCCCTCCCGGACCGTATCGCGAACATGGTCTACGGCGCCGACCTCGAAGACCAGACCGGTGTGTCGATCAGCAATCGGATCATCCACACCGTCGCCTCGGTCGCTGAAGTAGGTGCAGGAGTCACCAAAGGAATCAGTGACCTTGCAGCCGGTGCGTTGCGCGGGACTTTCGAATTGTCCGGTGAAGCGGCACGCGCGTTGCCACGTCTTGCGCGACTCAACCAAATTCAGCCGCACACCAAGATCTCGCTGAGTCAATTGCTCGCGGAGCAGCGTCGAAAAGCACCGAACGGCGAGTGCTTCCTCTTCGACAATCGTGTGCACACCTACGAAGCGGTCAACGCCCGCATCGACAATGTCGTGCGTGGATTGATTTCCGTGGGAGTGCGTCCGGCAGCGCACGTCGGTGTCCTGATGGAGACCCGCCCCAGCGCGCTCGCGGCCATCGCGGCCCTGTCGCGCCTTGGTGCCGTTGCCGTCATGCTTCCGCCGGGGTCCGACATCTCGGCGGCGGTCAAGCTGGGATCGGTTGATCGGATCATCACCGATCCGGAGAACGTCGACGCTGCGGTGGTTACCGGTAGGCCGGTCTTGGTACTCGGCGGCGGCGATGCCCGCGGACTCGAGGTGGATCCGTCACACGACGTGATCGATCTCGAACAAATCGATCCGACGAAGGTCAATCTGCCCGGTTGGTACCGGCCGGATCCCGGCGTCGCCCGTGAACTCGCATTCATCATCTTTGCGGAATCGGGCGGTGTGCTCGAAGCCAAGCAGATCACCAACTACCGGTGGGCACTGTCGGCCTTCGGAACGGCCACGGCGGCAGATCTCGATCGCGGTGACACCGTGTACTGCCTTGCACCACTCCATCATTCGTCGAGTCTGCTCGCGACCATCGGTGGCGCTATGGCCGGTGGCTCACGGATTGCGCTCTCACGCGGACTGAATCCGGCTCGATTCGTCGAGGAAATCCACCGCTACGGTGTGACCGTCGTGAGTTACACGTGGTCGATGATGCGCGAGATCCTCGACGAGGATCTTCTTCTCATCGACGGTAGCCATCCGGTCCGACTGTTCATCGGTTCGGGAATGCCCCACGGGCTGTGGAAGCGGACCACGGAGGCGTTCGACCCCGCGCAGGTGCTCGAGTTCTATGCGTCGACCGAAGGTGACGTGATTCTTGCCAATGTCGCGGGCTCCAAAGTTGGTTCCAAGGGCCGCCCGTTGCCGGGTAGCGCGCAGGTGCGGTTGGCGGCATACGACCCGCTGAGTGGTCGGCTCCTCGAAAATGGAAACGGATTTGTCCGTGAGTGCGCCGAAGACGAAGTCGGGTTGCTACTCGGGCGCGCGGGATTCACTGCCGATCTCTCGGGCGGAGCCATGCGGGGACTCTTCCAAGCGGGTGATTCGTGGATTCCCACGGAGAATCTCTTCCGCCGGGACGCCGAGGGCGACTACTGGCTGATCGATCACAAGAACACGGTCATTTCGACGCTCCGCGGTCCCGTGTTCACCCAGCCGATCGTCGACGCGTTGTCGAGTGTGGCGCGGGTGGATCTTGCCGTCGCATACGGCGTCGGTGACGCGCCACATCAGCTGGCGGTCGCTGCCGTGACATGGCGTCCGGGGCGGCAGTTCCGTTCCGCCGAGCTTGCGGAGGCTCTCTCGCGCATCGCTTTTGATGCGCGCCCGGATATCGTGCACGTGGTTGACGAGATCCCGGTGGGTTCGTCGTACCGTCCGAGTTCCACTGCATTAGCTGCGGCCGGATTGCCGGCGCCAGGACCACGGACCTGGTTCCTCGATTCCGAGACGCAGTCGTACAAGCGGCTGACTAAGGCAATTGCCGCGCAGTTGATGCCGACGAGGGTGGGCACCGGAGCACGGTAGCCTGAGGACATTCTGTTTGATCGGTTCGAGAGGACTCACGTGGCTATTGATTCGACGTTGCTCAGCATTTTGGCCTGCCCCCAGGACAAAGGCCCGCTGTTGCTGGTCGGGGACGAGTTGCTCTACAACCCGCGCCTGCGGCGTGCATACCCGATCGAGAACGGCATTCCCGTTCTGTTGATCGACGAAGCACGCGATGTGGCGGACGACGAGCACGAGAAGTTGCTCGCGCGGGCTGAAGGCTAGATCGGTAATTCACCGGTCAGGTACCGCTGGAGGTTCGGAGCCACCAGCGGTACCAACGCGTCAACGCTCAATGATGCGAGTGGTTCGAGTCCGAGCACATATCGCGTGACCAGCAGGCCGGCCATCTGAGATGCCACCAATTCCGCTCTGATCAAGCCGGTACCAGGTGGTGTGTCCACCCGCGGAATGATGTCGCGCAATACGACATCGAGCAGAAAGCTCTGGATCAGCTGCGATCCGTCGCCGGAAACCGCCGATCGAAAAGCCGCCAGAATCGCCGGCTGGTGTTCCGATTCCCACAGCCCGATCACTGCTCTGAGTAGATTTTCGCCGAGATTTTCGGTCGGAGAGGCGTGAACCGGTCCCAATACCTGGACTGGATCGATCGGTAGCGCGATCGCAGCGGTGAACAACTGCTCCTTGCTTCCGAAATGATGATGAATCATGGCCGGATCGACGTCAGCGGCCGCAGCTATCGATCGAACGGTTGTTCGTCGAAAACCGTTCTGGGAGAACGCCCGTCGCGCCGAATCGAGGATCTGCGCGCGAGTCTCCGACTTGCCCGGTCGTCGCCCCGAACGTGCGGGCGCCGTGTCGTTGTCGGTCATGGAGTGCGGCGATCGAGTGTTGCCGCGGCCAGCGAGAGTGCTGCGGCGGCGAAGCCCGCCATGACGGCGAGATCACGCCACATCTGACCCGTCGCGTCGGCATGCATCGATACCTGTTGAAGTGCGTCGACGGCGTAGCTCAAGGGGAGGACGTTGCTGATCCATTCGAGCCAGGTCGGCAATTGGTCGCGGGGCACGAGGAGTCCGCAGAGGAACAGTTGGGGGACCACAACTACCGGCATGAACTGCACCGCTTGGAACTCGGTCTTCGCGAATGCGCTGGCCAACAGGCCGAGCGCAACGCCGAGTATTGCGCCGAGAACTGCAATGACGATGACCCAGGCAAGACTGCCGGCGATGGTGAGTCCGAGAAATCCGAAAGCAACCGCGCACGCGAGAGCCGCCTGAGCGGCGGCCGAGAGCGAAAATGCCGCGCCGTATCCCGCCAGAAGATCGAGTTTGCCCATCGGTGTGGTGAGCAGGCGTTCGAGTGTTCCTGAACTGCGTTCGCGCTGCATGGCGATGGACGTGACCAGGAACATGACCACAAACGGCAAGATTCCCAGCATGGTGATCGCCACCCGTTGGAACAGTGAAACCTGGCCGGGCGGCGTGGGTACGTCTTGGTAGAGGAAATACAGCAAAATCATCAACAACGACGGGACCAACAAGATCATGGCCACCGTGCGACGGTCCTGGCGGAGCTGAAGCAGAATGCGTACGGTCGTAGCACCGAAGATCCTGATGCTCATGATATTTCGCCTCCGACGGGTGAAGTCCGAATCAGCTCGAGGAAGGCGTCCTCGAGGCGTTCACATCTGGTTTTGGCGCGCAATTCATCGGGTGTGAGTTGAGCGAGGAGATGCCCGTCTCGCATCAGGATCAGTTCAGCGCAGTGGTCGGCCTCATCCATGACGTGGCTGGAGACCAACAGGGTGGTTCCGCTGCGAGCAAGGTCGGCAAATCGTTCCCACAATTCGACACGAAGCACCGGATCGAGACCAACGGTCGGTTCGTCGAGGATCAACACATCAGGTGATGCCACCAACGCGCATGCCAGCGAGACTCGACCGCGTTGACCTCCGGACAGATCGGCGGCGGTCCGGTCGGCGTATCGGCTCAATCCGACGGCGTCGACCGCTGCTGCGACGTCTGCGCCGGACTTGCCGTACAGAGCGCCGAAGTACTGGACGTTTCGAGTGACCGTCAGGTCGCCGTACACGCTGGGGGATTGGGTGACGTATCCGACCCGGCGGCGAAGGGCAACGGACCCCGCGAGGTCGCCCAGGACTCTGACCTCACCACTTTCGACGATCTGGGTTCCGACTATCGCGCGCATCAGGGTTGTCTTGCCGCAGCCGGACGGGCCGAGCAGTCCGGTGATCGATCCTGCCGAAACCTGCAGGTCGAGTGAGTGAAGAACTTCGTGCTTGCCGCGAATGACTCGTAGTCCGCGGATGTCTATTGCCGGCGTGGTGGTCACGGTTCGCCTCATTTCAATAATTCATCACTTGTTGAATTATGCGACTCGGCCGACCGATGAGTCAACGGCGTGGGCACAATCGAAGGGTGAGTATCGAGACCTTGGAAAATGTGAAGAACCCGTTGGAAGCGGGCCTGACAATTCTCGGCTCGACCCTGATCGTCGACGACATCTCGCTGAGGATTGTCGAGGTCGAGGCGTACGGAGGGGAGAAGGACGGGCCCTGGCCAGATCCGGCAGCACATTCGTATCGGGGGCAAACGCCGCGGAACAGCGTGATGTTCGGGCGGGCGGGCCGTCTCTACGTCTACCGCAGCTACGGAATGCACTTTTGTATGAACATCTCGTACGGCCCGGATGGTGTCGCAGGTGGTGTTCTGCTCCGAGCGGCCGAAATCGAGGCCGGTCACGATGTGGTGTCTGCTCGGAGATCGCCGGATCGACCATCTCACCAATGGGCCAGAGGGCCAGGTAATCTCGGCGCTTCCGTTGCAATCACGTTGGCGGACAACGGAACAGACGTGTTCAACCCTGCTTCGCGGATTCGGCTCGAATTGGGGGAGTCGAAGGAGTGGGTCAGTGGACCGCGGGTGGGGGTCAGTACTGCTGCCGAGGTCCCGTGGCGCCTCTGGATTCCGGACTCGCGAGCGGTGTCCGCGTACCGCCGAAGCCCGCGAGCGCCGGTCATTTCGTGAAGATGGGATGATCGAGTCCGTGACTGAGAATATTCTCGACGAACTGACCTGGCGTGGGCTGATCGCCCAATCAACTGATCTCGACGCTTTGCGTAAAGATCTCGAGGCCGGACCGGTCACGTTGTATGCGGGCTTCGACCCGACCGGACCGAGCCTGCACGCAGGTCACCTGGTTCCTCTCCTCGCGCTCAAGCGGTTTCAGCGTGCCGGTAACCGTCCGATCGTCCTTGCCGGCGGCGCAACAGGCCTGATCGGTGATCCCCGTGACGTCGGGGAACGGACGATGAACTCCGCCGATACCGTTGCGGACTGGGCAGGTCGCATCCGTGGTCAGCTCGAACGATTCGTGGATTTCGACGATTCACCGACGAGTGCGGTCATCGAGAACAACATGAACTGGACCGGCAAGATGTCGGCCATCGACTTCCTGCGTGATGTCGGCAAACACTTCTCCGTGAACGTCATGCTTGCGCGTGACACCGTGAAGCGTCGTCTCGAGTCGGACGGGATGTCGTACACCGAGTTCAGCTACATGCTGCTCCAAGCCAACGACTACCTGCACTTGCGACGCGATCTCGGCTGCACTCTGCAGGTCGGTGGGTCCGATCAGTGGGGCAACATCATCGCGGGCGTCGAACTCAACCGTCGTGTCGACGGCGAGAGTGTTCACGCAATGACCGTTCCGCTGGTGACCTCGGCTGATGGGAAGAAGTTCGGAAAGTCGACCGGTGGCGGAAGCTTGTGGCTCGACCCCGAGATGACCAGCCCGTACGCGTGGTACCAGTACTTCGTGAACACCGGCGACGCCGACGTGATCAAGTACCTGCGCTGGTTCACGTTCCTGACCGCAGACGAACTCGCGGAGTTGGAGACTGCAACAGCGGAGCGTCCGCATGCGCGCGAAGCGCAGAAGCGATTGGCCGCCGAGATGACGACCTTGGTTCACGGAGAACACAACACTCGCGCCGTCGAGCTCGCCAGCCAGGCGTTGTTCGGCAAGGCGGAATTGGCGGAACTCGACGAGTCGACGCTCGCCGCGGCGCTGAAGGAAGCATCTGTCAGCGAATTGGCGCCGGGGGAGCCGCGCACGATCATCGATCTGCTTGTGACGAGCGGTTTGTGTGAGAGCAAAGGAGCTGCTCGACGCGCAGTGAAGGAAGGCGGCGCTTCGGTGAACAACCAGAAGGTGTCGGCCGACGACTGGGAGCCCGCCGCATCCGATCTGCTTCACGGCAGCTGGTTGGTCGTCCGGCGCGGAAAGCGCAATTTCGCCGGCGTGAAAATACTTTCGAACTGACGTGTGTGGGGTCACAGTTGTCTCGCGGGGCTCCTGTGGCCGTTGGTGGCCCGCCTGCGGGCGGGCTACCAGCGGATTTAACCTGGCGAACACCTGCGACCTGCACGTTTGACGCTCAGTTTTCATTCGCGTAACTTTGTCCAAGTCAGAGCGACACGGACACCAACCCCGACCGAGAGGCCGGGGACACGCGGTTGGACGGAGTCGGAGACATTCACGCTCAACGGGAACTTGCTTCCTGGGAGCGAACAAGCTAAGATTGTAACCCTTGCCCCGGAGCTTTCAACCAGTTTGAAGCGATGGAGTGTGCGTGTTCTTTGAGAACTCAACAGTGTGTCGATGAATGTCAGTGCCAAATATTTTTTGGTACTTCACATCCGCGAATGATCAACCGCCTCTTGGGGTTTGGTTGGTTTGTGTGTGGTGTGAGTATTTTTCGTCGGTGATTGTTCATTCTTCCGTCTGAATGGTTGCCGACACATTTTTTGCTAGTTGAGTTTTTTTGCTAGTGATTTGACTCTTTTTGTCTATGACTGATTAGCAGTTTCGGCTGTGAAATCTAGAGTCTTCA
>NZ_JBFUJN010000020.1:0-92338 GCF_056401335.1 Rhodococcus sp. P4_F3_2 | reverse complement strand
CAACACCTTCGGATCACCCAACAACGCACCCGCCAACCCGAGACGCTGCGACATACCSARCGAGAACCCGCCGGCCTTCTTSCCCGCCACCTCGGACAATCCGACCAACCCGAGCACCTCGTCGACGCGGGACTTCGGGATCCCGTTCGAAGCGGCCATCCACTGCAGATGCGCCCGCGCACTGCGATTGGGGTGCACCCACTTCGCATCCAACAACGCGCCGACAGTCCGCAATGGCGTCTTCAACTCCCGGTMCGGCTTGCCGTCGATCAACGCCGCACCCGACGTCGGCTGATCCAAACCCAGGATCATCCGCATCGTCGTCGACTTACCCGCACCGTTCGGGCCCAGAAAGCCCGTCACGATGCCCGGCTTGACCGTGAACGACAAATCGTCCACCGCTTTCGTCGGTCCGTAAACCTTGGTCAATCCCCTCAGTTCAATCATGAGGAGAACTGTGCCTTACGGCGCTGACCAGCACATCGGTCCGGAGGATGACATGGACCCTGAGATGTGGAGACGGCAGTTCAGGGAAAACCCTGTCCTCGACCGGAAGTCGGAACTGCCGCGGCATGAGGGTAGGGCGCGTCGAAGTCGCCGTCGAACAATCGCCAGTAGAAGTCGTTCATTCTCGCAGCGGCGGGCGCGTGCCGGGTCAAGATCGCGGCCACCTCCGGTGCCACATCACCTGGGACATGACCTGTGGCGCATCGTCGTACGTACTGGTTGCGGGCGACTGGTCCGCCGTGTTTCGGTCTCGGCACTCCGCAGACCTCGGTGACCAGCCAGTTGACCAGAAGCATGGCGGCGTAGTCGGCGTCATGGGTGGCATGGCGCCGGACGAAGTCATGTTCGGTAGTCGACAGGTCGAAGTGTGGGGATGTGGCCAGTCCGAAGTCGGTGAGATAGATCCGCTCCATATCGGTGCGCATGTTGCCGAAATGTCCGTCCATGTGCAGCAACTGTCGATCGCGTAAGAACGCCACGATCTCCGAAAACTGTCGCTCGACTTCGGCAGCTTTGGCGGCCGGGTTGTCATGCAGCCAATCCGAGATCGGGTGTGCGATGTACTCGCAGAACAGTACGAGGCTGCACGGCGCAGTGGCGAGTGCTTCGAGGCGGACCCGCGCTTCACTACTGGCGCAGGCGGTGGGAACGGAAGCGATGTCGGCGTGTTCGGGTGCAACCGGCGATCGACCGGGCAGCACCCGCCAGTGGTAAAGCATTGGGAACGACTGTGTTTCGCCGGCCAGAACGGCCTCTGTGACCATGACGTTCGCGGCCAGCTCTCGCCAGGCGTTGAAGCTCGGGCCCCCAATGCCGTACTGGCAGAACGTCGGCAAGTCGAAATGGTTGGAAGTAGAGCCCACGTCGGCGAGTTCCTGTTCGGTCAGTGGGATGCGTTTGGTGAATACCGGAACGCTGTCGAACCCGTTTTCGCAGACACCGACGAGTCCTGCGGCGCCGCCCACGCCTACGCTCGAGACTCGAGCGGTGTCGACCAGTAGGGCCAGTTCGACATCGTTCTGGGAAGACAGGAATGCTGATAGTTTCCGGTGGCGGTCAATCCTGACGTCCGTCATTCCGCGACTGTGCCACAGGCTCGTCCGGCTTCGATTTCGCGGAGCCGTCTGTCGAAGTCACCGATTCTGGCGGTGTCCTCGTAGTAGTCCTCCTGCTCGACGATTCTTCCCCACTTGGTTCGAACGAGAAGCACTGTTCGATTTTGATAGATGACGGCGCCGTCCGGGCCTAGGGCTCGGTCGTCGAATCGGACGAGCAGTGTCATGCGCCAGAGCGGACCACCGAAATACGCTTCGGTGACCGCGCCTTGAAGCCCCGCGTCGACAAATTCCTGGAGAAACGTCTCGATTTGGTCCCGTCCGGCATGCACTCCTGCCCACCGATGATCACCCTCGGCGAATCTGAGCACCGCGTGGTGGTGATAGGAATTCAACAGCGGCCGGTAGTTGCCGGAATTGAGTGCACGGACGTCGCGTCGGAACTTGAAGATGAGTGCTTTGCGCAGAAGTGATCGCGAGACGATCGCCGTTCCGAAGCCCGCCGCGAACCATCGTTTCATCTTCGAAGCTTGTCGTGGCATCGAATGCCCTGTCAACGAAATGCCGGGGTCTGCTGATATCTGACAGAGAATTGGATATTGACAGTGACTGTCATAATAGGTGAGACTCGCATTATCGAGAATGGCCGGATCTCGGCCGAGGCGGGAGGACGTTGCTGATGTCACTACGGGAGAGACAACGGTTGCAGGTGCGAGCAGACATTCAACGTGCGGCATTCGATCTGTTCGCGCGTGACGGTTTCGAGGATGTGACCACCGAGCAGATTGCGGCAGCAGCGGGGGTGTCGGCGAGTACGTACTTCCGGCACGTTCGTAACAAAGAGGATCTGCTGTTGGACCCGGTCAGGCAGGGCGGTGCCGGGATCGTGACACTGCTCGAGAATCGCCCGGCATCTGAGTCGGCTGATCTTGCGATCTCGCGGGCAATCCTCGAGCGTTCCAATGCTTTCGAGTCCGCGGAGATCGATCAGTGGCGAGCAGCGTTCCGCACCGCGCCGCACCTGATGGATCGAGTCGCGCTGATCGCGCCCGAGCATCGTGATCGGTTGGTGGAGTTGGTGGCACAACGAATGCAACTCGATCCTGAAAATGACAGCCGACCAGGACTACTCGTTCACTTGATGTTGGCGGCGGCGGAGTTCGGCTATCGGCAATGGATACGTAACCCCCAGAAGCGTGGGGCATCACTTCCCGTGTGCGTCGAGGGGGCACTCGACGCGGTTCAGGGATCCCGGTGGCGCACGCAGGATGACGATGACACGAAAGGTCGTGATCAGTGATGAACGAGAACTCTCGCAACTCCGAGCTCTCGGTAGTGGATGTGCCAGTGGTGGATGTGATCGTTGTGGGATCGGGGGCTGCCGGCATGTCCGCAGCCATCACTGCAGCCCGCAACGGACTCTCGACAATTCTCGTGGAGAAGTCGGAGTACTGGGGCGGTTCGTCGTCCCGGTCCGGGGGCGGAGTGTGGATTCCGGGAAACTCGATACTTCGCCGCGAGGCGCCGGCAGATGATATCGATTCTGCGCGAACATATCTGAAGAGCATTGTCGGAGAGGATGCAGACAGCGACCGTATCGACACGTATATCGATCGAGGCCCGGAAGCCCTCGATTTCCTGATTCGGCACTCCGCACTCGAGCTCGAATGGGTGAAGGGTTACTCCGACTACTTTCCCGAGGCACCCGGCGGACTTGCAAGCGGCCGCTCGTGCGAGCCGCGCCCGTTCGACGCGCGAGCTCTGGGCGACGATCTCGCGACCCTTCATCCGCCGTACATGAAGGTGCCGCTCAACATGGTTGTCCAACAATCTGATTACCGTTGGCTGAGCACGGGGGTTCGGCATTGGAGGGGGCCGGTGCGAATGCTTCGGGTGGGAATGAGATCCCTGGTCGCGAAGGCTCGGAAGAAGAAGCTGATCGGGCTCGGGCCGGCGCTCATGGCGGAACTGATGCTCGGAGTTCGGGACGCCGGCGTGACGGTCGAGCTCGGGACGAGGCTTGTGGATCTGGTTACCGACAATGATCGTGTCGTGGGTGTGCGACTCGAGTCCGGGGGAGTGCAGAGAACCATGCAGGCTCGATGCGGTGTCATCCTCGCGTGCGGCGGGTTCGACAACAACGACGACATGCGAGGCGAGTACCAGCGCCGGCCGAGTAGTGCGCAGTGGACTCTCGGGGCACCGACCAATACCGGAGACGGTATACGTGCAGCTCTACGCGTCGACGCGGCAATTTCGTACATGGACGACGCGTGGTGGGCCCCGTCGATCCCGCTGCCCAAAGGCCCGTGGTTCGCCTTGGCGGAACGCTCGTTGCCTCGAAGCCTGATGGTCAACGCCAGCGGTCAGCGCTTCATGAACGAGTCGCTTCCCTACGTCGAAGCCGCGCACGCCATGTTCGGCGGAAAGTACGGCCGAGGTGAAGGACCCGCTGAAAACATCCCGGCTTGGCTGATCTTCGATCAGACGTACCGTGACCGTTACCTGTTCGCGGGAGTGCCGGCGCGCAGGCCGATACCTCGGTCGTGGATCGAATCGGGTGCGATCGTGCGAGCTGGATCTATTGCCGAACTCGCTGCCGAGATCGGAGTGCCGGGCGATGCGCTGTCCGCGACCATCACACGATTCAACAGTCACGCGCGCGACGGAGTCGATCGCGACTTCGGCCGTGGGACAAGCAGATACGACCACTACTACGGCGACTGCACCAACAAGCCCAACCCCAGCCTCGGAGAACTCACGAAGGGTCCGTTCTATGCCGCGAAGATGGTGCCCGGAGACCTGGGGACCAAAGGCGGCATCAACACGGACGCTCGCGCGCGAGCGTTGCGCGCCGACGGTTCGGTCATCGACGGGCTCTACGCAGCAGGAAATACCAGCTCGCCGGTCATGGGTCATACCTATGCCGGTCCAGGTGCAACTATCGGTCCCGCAATGGTTTTCGGATATCTGGCCGCGCTCGATGCGGTCGGACGATCCCATGACGGTCGTGAACTCGACACCGAAGGCCGGAATAATGGTTTGGCAGATCGCCGTGGGTAGGGTTCCCTTGAGAGCGTGACCCACCTCAACATCGCCGACGTCGACTACTTCCTTCCTGATGGTCGACAACTGCTCAGCGGTGTCAGCTTTCGGGTCGGAAACGGTGCAAAAACTGCACTGATCGGGCCCAACGGGACTGGTAAGACGACATTGCTTCGCATTGTCGCCGGAGACGCCGTCGCTGACGAGGGCGCTGTCACTCGATCCGGAACACTGGGCGTGATGCGGCAATTCGTCGGCCAGGTTCGCGACGAGTCCACCGTGCGCGATCTTCTGTTGTCCGTCTCTCCGGCGCGGATCCGGGATGCAGCACTGGCGCTCGATACGGCAGAAAACGCGATGATCGAGCGCGACGAGGAATCAACTCAAATGAAGTATTCGCACGCGCTGGCCGATTGGGCCGATGTGGGCGGCTACGAGACCGAAGACTTCTGGGACAAGGTCACTACCGCGGCTCTCGGTGTTCCTTATGACCGTGCGAAGTGGCGCGCGGCCAACTCGCTCAGCGGTGGCGAGCAGAAACGGTTGGTTCTCGAAGCACTGTTCGCTGGGCCCGACGACGCACTCCTGCTGGACGAGCCGGACAACTACCTCGATGTTCCGGGCAAGCGATGGCTGGAAAAGGCGATCTCGGAATCGTCGAAAGTGGTTTTGTTCGTCAGCCACGACCGCGAACTGATCGCCAACGCGGCCACCCACATCGTGACGCTCGAGCCCGGAATCAGCGGCGCAACGTCGTGGACCCACGGCGCTGGGCTGGCCAGCTACCACCAGGCCCGCGAAGATCGGAACGCTCGATTCGAAGAACTGCGTCGACGCTGGGACGAGGAGCACGCGAAACTGCGTGCCCTGGTTCTGCGATTGCGTGAAAAGGCCAAGTTCAACGACGGCGTCGCTGCGCGGTATCACGCCTCGCAAACCAGGTTGGCGAAGTTCGAGGAGGCAGGGCCACCCGAAGCGATTCCACTTCAGCAGAAGGTGACAGTTCGGCTGGCGGGCGGGCGAACCGCCAAGCGCGCGTTGGTATGTCAGGATCTCGAGTTGACCGGATTGATGAAGCCTTTCGACACCGAGATCTGGTACGGAGATCGGGTTGCCGTGCTGGGCTCCAATGGATCCGGGAAGTCACATTTCCTTCGTCTCTTGGCGGGTGGTGGGACCGATCCGGGGACCGAGCATCTGCCCGTCGAGGCGCTCGACATCGCGCCGGTCGAGCACGGGGGTACTGCGACGCTGGGTGCCCGGGTACGTCCCGGATTGTTTGCGCAGACCCATTCCAGGCCTGATCTGACCGGGAACACGCTGCTCGAGATCCTGCACATGGGCGACGAACACCGAAACGGAATGGGGCGTGAAGCGGCGAGCCGCGCGCTCGACCGTTACGGATTGTCCCAAGCAGTCGAACAGAAGTACGACGACCTGTCCGGCGGACAGCAGGCGCGCCTGCAGATTCTGCTCCTCGAGCTTTCCGGCGCCACGATGTTGCTGCTCGACGAGCCGACCGACAACCTCGACCTTCATTCGGCTGACGCGCTCGAACAGGGCATCGCACAGTTTGCCGGCACCGTCATCTCGGTAACCCACGATCGTTGGTTCGCGCGCGGGTTCGACAGGTTCCTGGTATTCGGATCGGACGGGAACGTGTACGAGAGCGAGTCTCCGGTGTGGGACGAGGCCAGGGTCGAACGAGCGCGCTGAGATCGAGTAGCCGCTTGCTATCTGGGGAGTGGCGGCAACTCGTTGAGCATCGCGCGCAGGAGGCCCGGATCGCTGCGATCCGATCGAGGTGGGGGACAGCGCGAAAGATCGAGCAGTGTCGGGAAGCCCCACAGAACGCGACCTGGATCCACCCTGTCCACCGCCGAGTACCAGTGGGTGAGCGGCTCGGCGAGCGCCGCGTGAAGCTCGAAATGCCGTCGTCGGCGGCTGGGGTCTCCTTCGCGCTGCAGTCGAAGTTGCTTCGGTGACGGTATCGAGATGACGGTCAGATCCGCGAGACCCAGTTCGAGGCGCGTAAAAGCCGTCTCGACTGCCTCGAGCTCGTACTCGAATCGCTCCCGAGGTGCGGCGCCCACCGCGGCGAGACACCAGCTGTAGTGCAGTTTCAGCGGGTCGCTGTCGCAGAGCGCGATCCCGGTTCTCGATTCGAGTTCTTCCGCTTGCGACCATCGCTTCGAATTGACGGTTGCCCAGTAACTTGCCTGGACGTCGAGATCCGTGCCGTCCGGCTCGCGCCCCGTGGGCTGATACTCGGCGACGAATCCTTCCGGTGCCGTTTGTCCACCGAGTTGGGTTCGGCACCAGGTGGTCTTGCCGGCGGCGCTGGGTCCTTCTACTGCGACGATCACCAGTTCATTCTCCATAATGATTGGGGCGGTTGGTTTTTGCTCGTTGCCAGGACTCTCTTAACATTTGAATGGGGCTGTTTTGCGTTCCGACACGGCCTGTTTCGGTGCGGGGGGTCACAAAATCGCAGTGACGGTTGCCACATAACGGACGGATAACGATCGGTATGGTTGAAGCTCGAATCAACTAGTTGACCTGTGGTTATTTCTTGAATCTCGACTGAATCTGGTACGGCAGTGCCGGAAAACTGCCCCGTGACCAATCCGTGACCATCGCCTACGGTCGTTGACAGCCCGAAACTACCGGGCAAACACCGACCCGCAACTGCGTGCTTCTGCCCCGCGGGTCCGGTACTCCCGAAACCTTCGCGGGGCAGGAGTGAAACAGACGAGTCGATCGACGAGACGTGAAAGCGTCCGGGCCGACCTCGTCCGCGGTAGCGGAGAGGATTTACCCAATGACCAGCATCACCTTCAAGCGCGCCCTCGGCGCAGTTGCAACCGCAGGCGCAGTCGTCGCAATCCCGCTCGCCATGAGCACCGGCACCGCTTCGGCAGCCGGCCACGACTGGTCCGGAGTCGCAAACTGCGAGTCCTCCGGTAACTGGGCCGCCAACACCGGAAACGGCTTCTACGGCGGACTGCAGTTCACACAGAGCACCTGGAACGCGTTCGGTGGATCGGGCAACGCTGCCAACGCCAGCCAGTCTGAGCAGATCCGTGTCGCCGAGAACGTTCTCGCAGGCCAGGGCGTCGGCGCATGGCCCGTCTGCGGTCAGTACCTGACCACCGGCACCACCGCAGGCAACTACGAGGCCGCAGCAGCCCCCGTCACCGCTGAGGCTTCCGTCGAGTCGGCTCCGGCAGCAAGCACCGGAAGCGGCAACTACGTGGTCAAGGCAGGCGACACCCTGTCGAAGATCGCTGCTGCACACGGCATCTCGCTCGAGAACCTCGCCAGCCAGGTCCCGAACATCAACCTGATCTTCCCGGGACAGTCCCTCTCGGTCTAGTCTCGTGGCCGTTTAGGTCCTCATTGCGTCGAAATTGTCCGGAGCTGATGCAGCCCCGGACAGTTTCGGCGTTTCTGCGTTCGCAATTAGCTCTGCCGCTTCCGTGTGGATGGGATCAAGATCCTGGCGCCACCCCAGAATGTGCAGTGCCGACCCGGCGATGACGGCGGCGTTGGGGATCGGGGTGCCTTCGAGTGCGTCGGCTCGCGCGCTGATCACGCTTTCTACCAGGCGAAACGGAAGCTCGGCCAGGTGAGTTGATGCTGGATCGTCAATCGCGTCGAGCACTGCCTGGGCGAGGGCCCGGTATTGCTCGCGAAGCCGATCGCGATCGGCTCGGAACGACATGAACCTGTCGCTTCTCAGTTCCGGCAAGAGATAGAGGACACCGAGGTTCCACCGTCCGGTGATCAGTTGGGCCGCGTCGATGTACGAAAGCGCGTACAGCTTCACCTCGGGTGAGGTGCCGCGTGGCCTGAGATTCTCCGCGAAGTCGAGCGCCGGAGTCACGGTGTCGGCGAGCAGTGCAACCAGGATGTCGTCCTTGGTGGCGAAATGGTTGTACAGCGACGCCTGACGCATTCCGACTGCTTCGGCGATGTGGCGTGTCGACGTCGCGGCGAAGCCTCGGGTGGTGAACAGTTCAGCGGCTGCATCCAAGATCTCCGCCCGGGCAGTCCCACCCGGGCGTCGGCGAGCGGTCAGGCGGGGTCGTCCGGGGCCGGCGTTGGTCACGCCTTCCATAGTGGCAGGCTCTGGCCTTACATGCGGGGTGGCCGTCGCTGTGAGCATTCGGTCACGTGCTCGAAACGTACTCAACGAGCCTGTTACAGAATCAGGCGAATCGTATACGCGGGCGTCACCTGCGGCGAGTGGATTTCGCGAAAACTATCAATCGACAGTTATTCGCCTCTGAATCGCTTCGCCGAAGGAGTACGCCGTTGAGTGCAACCACCCCGGCTGCGCAGCCCACCACCGCATCCGCACTCGCCTCTTCGCCTCACGACGACGGTGACCTCGCGGAGTTMGGCTACGAGCAGCAGCTGCATCGATCGCTGGGAAAGTTCGCGTCGTTCGCCGCGGGCTTCTCCTTCGTTTCCATCCTGACCACGATCTTTCAATTGTTCGGCCTCGGTTTCGGTTTCGCGGGTCCGGCGTTCTTCTGGACCTGGCCCGTCGTATTCATCGGTCAGTTCATGGTGGCCCTCAACTTTGCGGAACTTGCTGCCAGATATCCGATTTCGGGTGCCATCTACCAGTGGTCGCGGCGGATGGGTGGTGAAATCGTCGGCTGGTTCGCGGGTTGGTTCATGATTCTCGCTCAGATCGTCACCGCGTCGGCCGCCGCGATCGCCTTGCAGGTCGTGCTCCCGAATGTGTGGAGCGGGTTCCAGATCATCGGTGAGGACAGTGCACTCACCTCCTCGAGCGGTGCTGCCAATGCCGTGCTGCTCGGATCGGTACTTCTGGTTCTGACCACCTTCATCAACTGCATCGGCGTCAACTGGATGTCGCGTATCAACAACATAGGCGTGACCTGCGAAATCGTCGGTGTCATCGCGGTGATCGGGATGTTCTTCACCCACGCTCAGCGCGGACCGGACGTCGTCTTCGACACCGGCAGTGCCGGCGGTCAGCCGGGATACGCCTGGGCGTGGATCATGTCCGGACTGATGGCTGCCTACGTCATGGTCGGCTTCGGTTCGGCAGGCGAACTGGCCGAGGAGACCCGCAACCCCCGACGCGTCGCACCTCGTACGATCCGTCTTGCACTCTCCGCTTCCGCACTCGGCGGCGGCTTGATGATCCTCGGCGCGTTGATGGCAGCGCCCTCACTCACMGACGGACGCCTGGCCACGGAAGGTTTGCCATACGTACTGACCTCTATTCTGAGTTCGCCGTGGGGCACGGTCTTGTTGATCGACGTCTCGATCGCAGTGTTCGTGTGCACCTTGGCCATTCAGACTGCTGCTTCACGGCTGATGTTCTCCATGGCCCGCGACGGGCGGCTTCCTGCCTCGCAGGTACTGGCAAAGGTCAACCCCCGCACCGGAACACCTATCGCGCCGTCCGTCCTCATCGGTCTGGTCTGCATTGCCGTCCTGGCCGTCAACGTAGGCAACTCGGCAATTTTCGCAACCCTGTCCAGCGTATGCATCATCTTGATCTACTTGGCCTACCTCATGGTGACCGTGCCGCTGCTGGTTCAGCGTCTCAAGGGATGGCCTCGCACGGCAGTCGGCCCCAAGTTCGACGCCGAAGGCAAAAAGCTTTTCTCCCTGGGCATCTGGGGAGTTCCGGTCAACATCGCCGCGGTTGTGTACGGCGCGCTGATGGTGATCAACCTGTCCTGGCCACGAGCCGAGATCTTCAACCCCACCGGGGAGTACCCCATTCTGCAGTGGGCCGCGCCCATCACGGTAGCGCTGGTCGTGGGGCTGGGAGTCGCTTGCTTCCCACGTGGCCGCGCCACCCCGAATCCCGTCACGATCGGAGCCTGACCATGAGTACTCAGACCACCGCCGGAGCGCGCGAGCATGCCCGGTCCCAGGCCGGAACAATCACAGACTCCATGCCGGTGTTGCCGGCCACCCGCTGGCCGAACCCGCCCGACGACGTCGCTCCCGAACGTCTGACCTGGGCTGAAACAGTGCCGGGTGGGCGATACACGACCAAGGTTCTCGCCCGAGGAACCCGATTGCGACTTCGCGACATCGTCGGCAGCGCCTGTGCAAACATCTTGCTATACCGCGCCGACGCCCCCTGGGAGCGTCTCAACGTCGCCGATACCGTCAAGGTGCCATGGCAGGCCTATCTCGGTGTCGGGCACCCGTTGCTCTCCGATCAGGGGCGAGTCCTCGCGACGGTGGTCGCCGACACGTCGGGGCACCACGACGCGTTCTGTGGAACGACGTCACGCGCTACCAACGAGGCGAAGTACGGGCAGGGTTCGCTGCACAGTGCCTCACCCGCCGGTCGTGAACTGTTCACCGTCGCTGCCGCGAAGAACGGACTCGGGCCGCAGGACATAGCGCCACCGTTGTCCTTCTTCCATGGTGTCCGCGTCGAGGCGGACGGCGCTCTCACCAGTACGGGTTCCGCCGGCGCCGGCGCGACGGTCGACCTTCTGATCCACCTGCCGGTCATCGTGATGATCGCCAACACCGCGCACCCACTCGATCCGGCGCTGGAGTTTCCCACCACGTCCCTCGAAGTGCTCGCGTGGAACGCGGCCGACGAACTCGGCAGCCGTGACGATCTCGGGCCGGAATACCAACGCGCAGTGCTCAATACCGAAGACGCCTGGACGGCTTCGAACCTGGAGGAGATCGCATGACCACCACCCTGGATGTCCCCGCCCTCGTTCCCGGAACGGTGATCCTCGACGAGATTGCTGACGCGTTCGGGCCGTGGTCCGCAGTTGTCCGCGCCGGCGACGTCCTGACAATCGTCGATCTGCACGGAAATCAAGCCGTCGACACACTCGTCTTTGCCGGTGACGATCACAGCGTTCGGTACTCGGCAGCAGCGACGGTCACAGCGCAGCAGAATCTGTTTCTGACCACAGGATCCGTGCTCCGAAGTGACGACGGAACTCCACTCATGACCCTGGTCGCGGACGAGGTCGGAAACCACGACACCGTCGGCGGAGCGTGCTCACAGGAATCGAACACCCTGCGATACGGCCACCACACCAAGCATCAGCACGCGTGCGTAGAGAACTTCCTCGTCGAGGGCGCAAAATGGGGGCTCGGCAAGCGGGACCTGGTGTCCAACATCAACTTCTTCATGAACGTCCCGGTCGACCCCGACGGCACACTCGGAATCGTCGACGGACTGTCTGCGCCAGGCAAGCGGCTCGCGTTGCGTGCCGAACGCGACGCGCTCGTCCTCGTGTCCAACTGCCCGCAGATCAACAACCCGTGCAACGGCTTCGATCCGACGGCCGTCCGCATGATCGTCACACGGCCGGAGGCAGACGAATGAACGCAAAACTGACCATCGTGCGTCCCGGAATGTTGACGACGGTTCAGGACTATCCAGGGCGCGTCGGGTACTGGCAGATCGGTGTCCCACCGTCGGGCCCGATGGACGACCTGTCGTTTCGGTTGGGAAACACCGCACTCGGAAATCCCGAAGGCGCACCCGGCATCGAATGCGCGATGGCCGGACCTGCGATGACGTTCGACGAGGACACCACGGTGTGCGTCACGGGCGCTCCGGTGTCTGTGACCGTCGACGGCATCGCCCACGGTCAGTGGCGTCCTGTTTTCGTCCCCGCTGGAGCGGTGCTCGACGTCGGGACGCTCAGCGGCCCAGGACTGCGCATCTACGTACTCGTACAGGGCGGAATCGAGACCGACGACTATCTCGGCAGTGCGTCGACCTTCACCCTGGGCAGGTTCGGTGGACACGAAGGTAGGACTTTGCGGGCGGGGGACGTTCTCAAACTCGGACAGGCGACCGGGGCAGCGGGAGGTGTTCCCGCCGAGCATGTTCCGGCGATACACACGTGCTGGGAACTTGCGGTGACCGAGGGCCCGCACGGGGCGCCGGAGTTCTTCACCCGCTCCGACATCGACACGCTGTACGCGACCGAGTACGAGGTCCACTTCAACTCCGACCGCACCGGAGTCCGGTTGATCGGTCCGAAACCTGACTGGGCCAGAACCACCGGCGGCGAAGCGGGACTTCACCCTTCGAACATCCACGACAACGCGTATTCGATCGGTGCACTCGACTTCACCGGCGACACGCCCATCCTCCTCGGACCCGACGGACCGAGCCTCGGCGGCTTCGTCTGCCCGATCACGGTGGTGTCTGCTGATCGCTGGAAGCTCGGACAGTTGGCTCCCGGGAACAAGATTCGCTTCGTGCCGGTCCGCGCCGACCGGGCAGCTTCCCGCCGTGACCTCGGAGTATCGCGTCGAGCGTCCAATTCGGTTGTTCATTCCTCCGGTGGTGACGGCGACGACGGCGTCATAGCTCGCCGTGACGGCGACACCGCGGTCACGTACCGGCGCTCAGGCGATGACAATGTGTTGGTCGAATACGGCGACATGAATCTCGACCTGGCGCTACGTGCGCGTGCACATGCACTGCATCAGCGACTCGAAGCCGAGAAGCCGGCCGGACTACTCGATCTCACCCCGGGAATCCGCAGCCTGCAGGTCCGCGTCGACCCGGACGTGCTGCCCGTCGGCAAACTGATGGGAATGCTCGCCGAGGCGGAGGACACCTTGCCTGCGGCCAACGAACTCGTTGTGCCCAGTCGCACTGTGCGGATGCCACTGTCGTGGGACGACCCGGCTACGCGCGAAGCGATCCAGCGGTACATGCACGGAGTGCGTGCGGACGCGCCGTGGTGCCCGTGGAATATCGAGTTCATCCGCCGGATGAACGGTCTCGAATCCGTGAACGACGTGTTCGACACCGTTTTCGGCGCCGAATACATGGTGCTCGGGCTCGGCGACGTCTACCTCGGAGCTCCGGTCGCGACGCCGCTCGACCCACGTCATCGCCTTGTCACGACCAAGTACAACCCCGCCCGCACCTGGACCCCCGAAAACGCCGTCGGGATCGGTGGGGCTTACCTCTGCATCTACGGCATGGAAGGCCCAGGTGGGTACCAGTTCGTCGGACGTACGACGCAGGTGTGGAATCACCGTCACCCCGCGAAGTCGGGCCCGTTCGAGGAGGGCACTCCCTGGTTGCTGCGATTTTTCGACCGGATCTCCTGGTACCCCGTCGAGCCGGAAGAGCTGATGGATCTGCGCGCGGACACTGCGGCCGGCCGCGGCGGGGGAGTCGAGATCGAGGACGGCAGCTTCTCGCTGGCTGAGCATCAGGAGTTCCTCGCGTCGAACTCGCGCTCGATCGAGGAGTTCCGCGCGATGCAGTCCGTCGCATTCGGAGCCGAGCGTCAGCGCTGGTCCGACGCGGGAGAGTTCGCGCTGCCCGGTTGATGGTCGAGTGAGCACCCTTTTCTTCGAGTGAGCACCGCTTCCAGCGTGTCGGAAGCGGTGCTCACTCAGCAGTAACGGTGTTCAGTCCGCGGTGGTTGTCATCATTGGWCATTCATGGTTGGTCATTGTGGAGGTCGACGAGGTGAGCGACACTCAGCCATGCGATTCGTGACACTGCCCCAAGGAAGCCTGGACGCCGACGAGTACGGCAGCCGGAACATCACCATGATGCAGCTCGCCCGTTCGGTGGACGGTGGAGAATTCAGGAGTCACTTCGCGTGGTGTCGGCCGAACAGCCTGTTGGGGAAGCACTCTGCGAACCTCTGGCAGCTGTACGTCGTCGTGGACGGCTCGGGCTGGGTAGCCGAAGGCGACGGTCGACGGGTCTCGATGGCGTCAGGCGAGGCAGTGTTGTGGAGCCCTGGCGAGATCCACGAGTCCGGWTCGGATCACGGGATGCTTGTGGTGATAGTGCAAAGCGGCACTCCGTTCACCGGGCTCGTCAGGGAGTCAGAGCGCGATTGAACAGATCGATGAACGGGCGAGGCGACGGGGTCCCGGTGGGCCGGAAAGGCGCAGAATCCCTGGACGCGGATACCCACTCGGTTCTGCTCACCCGCGACAAGTCGAGCTGATATCGGGTGTCGGCGGCGAGTCGGTGCAGGAAGAGTGTTCCGGTTCGCCCGTTTCCTTCCCGAAACGGGTGGGCATGATTGAGCGTCGAGTACACCGATGCGAGCGCGAACGACGCAGCGCCGTGATCGAGCGCTACCCAATCGACGGCGGCGATGATCTCTTCCACCTCGGACAGGTAGTTCCGAATCGCCGAGACCGGAGCAAACGTTGCCGCACCTTTCCTGATGTCGACGGTTCTGATGTGTCCGGCCCACTGGTACAGATCTTGGAAAACGTGCTGGTGAAGTAGGAGAAGTTCGGCTGTGTCTCGCGTGTGCGGTACGAGGTCGCCGCCGAGATGCGCCTCACCCAGACGAAGCGCGGTCGCCGCGAACTCGAGTGATTGCAGTGCGGCGGGATCTCGCACGTCGAAATTGTTCTCGAGCACCGATGTACCGCGATAGACGTACGGCGCTGATCTTCGCCAGCGGATCCGCGGGGGAATTGGTGACGACAGGCCGACGGCTCGCGCCAATTCCTGCTCGAAATACTCACGCCGAGAGAGCATCCCGATCATGACGGCCTCGAGTTCCGCGATCTGCTCGTTACTCGGATCCCAGCCTTCGAGGCGCTCCGCCGCCAGAACCTGTTCGAGCGCAGTGCGATTCACGGGTCGATGTCGGGTAGCGCCGACGCGGACGCGGCATATTCGAGTCGTCGTTGCACACCTGCGACCTCGCGCACTGCATTGCTCAGCAAGCTCCGCGAGAGCGGAGTGAGTTCGGAGATCACGACTTCGTCGGTCGGTGGCCGACCTGCCGCGAACTGATCGGTCTGGTGGCGGACACGAATCTGCTGCAACACCTCGAAAGATTCGATCAGTACCTGGGCGTCGTCGTCGAGTAGGAAACCGCTTCCCGCTGCAGCCTTGAGACGTTCGAGTGTCGAACTCGTGCGGGCGCCCACGGAAATCCCCGCCCATCGAGCGATGTTCACGATCGGTTGGACGGCGCTGGCTTTGAGGTCGACGGTTCCGGTCCGACGCGTCATCACGTCCTTGAACGAATGGAGCTTTGCCTTGTCTCCGACCGCTTCGCGAAGGAGCAGTCGCATGACGGCCGGGTGCAGTCGCAGTTGATCCAACGCCGCAGGGCGAGGATCCAACGCCGGATCGCCTGCGACGACGCGGGCATCCGCCAGCATCGACAACATGACCAGGGCTTGGTCCTGGTACGGATTGGATACCCATTTCCGCAGCGCAGTGCGCCATTGTGGGAGCGTCCGAGCAAACCTGGCCTGGGTCGCGACGGCGTTCTTGGTGTCGCGAGGGAACCCGCAGAGATCGAGGATGTCGTGGATGGTCTTCGCGGCGTCGGCTCCCTCGTGATGAGATTCGCCGCCCCACACCAGCGCACTGTCGATATCCGAAGAGGGGAGCGCTTCACGCCTGGCGACGCTGCCGAGCGACAGCCACGCGAAATCCGGTCGCTCGTCTCCGCCCACCACCAATTCGATGGCTCGCCTGACCGTCACGTCGATCAGCACGGCCAGCGTCGCGCCGATGTCGAGCGGTGAGACCCGTGAGGCCACCAATTCCGTCACCAGAACAGGGACCGCGCGGGCTGTTTCGACGAGGTGGGCGTCGTCCTGTGCTGTGGCGAGCGCTGCGCGCAGTTCGAAACCCTGATTGGTGGCCGAAGTCAGGAGGTCGCTGAGTTCGAGCACACCCATCAGTGCGCCTGCCTCGGTCACGACCGGGAGATGGCGCAATCCGTACTCGAGCATGTCGGTCACGGCGTCGGCGCCCAATCGATCCGGATCGACTGTCACTGCTGACGGCGTCATCACTGTTGATACCGGCTGATTGCTGTCGATACCACCGACTACCACGCGAGCGCGTAGGTCACCTTCGGTGAAGATTCCGAAACCGCTTGTCTCCGTCGGGATCACAACAGCACGGCGGCCCGCATCGGTCATCAACTTCGCGGCCTCGCGGATGGTTGCCTGGCCGTCGCAGACAATTGCGGGCCCGCGCAACAGGTCTCGCACCCGGCGCATGGCGGGACTCTGGATGCCTTGCCCCGCCGAGTGCCCCGTCATGGGGTCATTGTCGCAGGTGTGTCCGTTTCAGGCAGCGGAGGGTGAGATGTCAGAGACCGCCGAGTCGCGAGAGTACGTCGAGAGCGGAATCCGTAGTACGCCAGAGTGCGTCGATCTCCTGTTCTGCGCCGGGACGTGTCTGCGGATTCTGGAGGGCGAATCCGTTGGCCAGTGTGATGGTGTTGTATCCGCTGTCGGCGGCGCGGAGCAGCAGTTCCGAGGGCTGCGAGTTTCCGGCCAATCGGTCGAGTCCTTCGCCGACGAAGTAGAACCGCCAGAGCGGCCCCAGATCGGCGTCGTACTCGGCCTTGGTGAGGGTCACGATCGAACCACCCTTGACGGCAATGGAATCGACGATTTTGTAGAAATCCGTGACATCCTCCGCAGTGGTTCCGGACGTGGCGACGGCGTGAGCGAGGTCGACGGTGAGATGCGCGTTGTAGCCGGCCATGGCAACCCGTGCTGGACTGGCATCGCACTGACGTGTCAGGGCGAAGTAGTTGGTCCACGCCGGATCGGTGGGAGTACCGGTGAACTCCGCATGGACGTTCACCAGGTACCTGCGCAGCAATTCGAAGCTGACGGAATGGGCCCACTCGTCATCGGCGAAGGCCGCAGGGTCTCGCTGCAGCGGCATCACCGCCTCGTGTTCGACAGCGTCGAGGCCGATGGAGAACAAGCCTCGCCAATCGTGGTGTGAGACGAGGATCGACGTGATCTCACGATGACGTTCGACAGCGGTCTCGAGCCGAGGCAGTCCGGCACCGTTCAGCGTCGTGACGTCGCTGAGTTCGGCAATCCGGCCTACCTCGGCATTGCTCAACTGGCTGCCGCAAGCCGTCGAAAGACTCTCGCCCGGATCTGCGAGTGCAGAACCGGGCGAGAGGAAAGCGGCGGTGATGCCGAGCGCGAGCGTCAACGGATACAGCCGCATCGGTTTCATCGGCTCAGACTAGGCGCCCATTTCACAAATGTCCGGATTGGCGATCAGCTGAGAACCGCGTCGGCCTCGATCTCGATGAGCAGAGCGGGGTCGATCAGCGAGCTGACCTCGAGGATGGTCGTGGCGGGACGAATCTCGCCGAACACTTCACCGTGCGCGAGAGCGGCCTGCTCCCACTGCGTCATGTCGCGCAGGTACATGCGAGTGCGGATGACGTCGTCGAGCGAGGCGCCGGCCTCGGCAAGTGCTGCCTTGATAGTTTCGAGCGCTGCGCGGGTCTGATCTGTGAGGGTCTCACCAGGAGCGGTGGTGCCAGAGACTGCGATCTGGTTACCGATGCGCACGGCACGGGAGTAACCGATCTTGGGTTCCCATTCGGAACCGGACGAAATATTGATTCTGTTCGACATGCCCCGAATTCTGCCAACAACTCCCCGGCCGTGGTGAGGCACGGTCGGGTATTCGCTCCATCTTGACATACCTTAGAACAAGTGTTCGACTTGGGGCCATGAGGTGGTCGGGTCAGGCATTGGATGCAGATGACGGAGCGCTACCCGGACTCGAACGGGCCGGGTTGGTTCGCTCCGTGCAGACTCCCGAGTTCGAGGGAATCACGTTTCACGAGGTGCTCTGCAAGAGCGCGCTCAACAAGATGCCCGAAGAGTCGACGTTGCCGTTCAGCTTCACCGTCAACGCTTTTCGTGGTTGCTCGCACGCATGCCGATATTGCTTCGCGAGACCGAGTCACGAGTACCTCGACCTCGACGCCGGCGCGGATTTCGATTCCCAAGTGGTCGTGAAGACGAACATTGCCGCGGTGCTCCGCAAGGAATTGGCGCGAAAGTCCTGGAAACGGGAGGCAGTGGCACTGGGTACCAACACTGATCCTTATCAGCGAGCGGAGGGCCGATACCGCTTGATGCCCGGCATTATTCGCGCGTTGACCGAATCGGGAACTCCCTTCTCGATCTTGACGAAGGGAACTCTGCTCCGACGGGACCTGCCGCTGTTGAAGATGGCGGCGGCGCAGGTCGACGTCGGAATCGGAGTGTCATTGGCGATCAACGACGCTGCACTTCAGAAGCAGATCGAGCCTGGTACCCCGTCACCGCGGGCGCGTCTCGAGATGATCCGGGCCATCACCGACGCGGGATTCTCGTGCAATGTCATGGTGGCGCCGGTCATTCCGTTCCTCACCGATTCCACCAGTCACCTCGACGGTCTGTTCGAGGCACTGTCCGAAGCCGGTGCGACGAGTGTGACGGTCTTCCCGATGCACCTGCGGGGGAGTACTCGGGGTTGGTTCATGAATTGGCTTGCTCAGGAACATCCGGCACTCATCCGTCGCTACCGCGAGCTGTACGGGCGGGGTGCGTATGTCACTCCCGAATACAAGCGTTGGCTCGCAAGCCGTGTCGAGCCATTGGTCGAGCGTCATGGGTTGGGTGGTCGTTCGGAGCATCGAGATGTCAGTGCAGCTGGCAGTGAATCGCGTGAGGCGCCTCGGGAACTGGTGGGTGCGGGAGCAGCTCTCACCTTGTTCTGACGGCCGCGGGCGCGTAAATCGGAGGCGCCCCGGACGTTTGCCGGGCTACATTCGCCTGGTGCTACTCACACTGACGTCCACCCCGACCCCGCAGACTCCTGATGCGACCGCGTTGAGCTACCTGCTGCACAAACATCCCGACCGCGTGCAAAGCTTCGACTTGGCGATCGGCACCGCCACGGTTCTGTACCCGGAGGCCACGGCCGAAAAGACCACGGTGGCAGTGATTGTGGACGTCGACCCCATCGAACTTGTGCAGAGTAGGTATCGACGCGGCAAGAGTGGCGACAACTTTTCGCTGGGGGAGTACGTCAACGATCGGCCGTATGCGGCGTCGTCCATACTCTCGGTTGCTCTATCGAAGCTGTTTCGCACCGCGTTGACGGGAACGTGCAAGTCGCACCCGGAACTCGTCGGAGCCGAACTCGCGTTGACCTTCTCGATTCCGGTGGTTCCGTGTGGCGGCGATGCGGAATTGCCTCGTCGGCTGTTCGAGCCGCTGGGCTGGGACGTGACCGCGWTACCGGTGCAGCTTGATCCGCACCTACCGACGTGGGGAAACTCCGACTTCGTGTCGCTGACACTGACCGGGGAACACACGGTGCAGAGTGCCCTACGGCACCTCTACGTGCTGTTGCCCGTCCTCGACGATGTGAAGCACTACTGGGTGGGACCTGACGAGGCAGACAAATTGATCCGCGTCGCTGGAGAGTGGTTGGCGTCGCATCCGGATTCCGCGCTGATCATGTCCCGCTACCTGGCTCGTCGACGCGACCTGGTCGAATCGGTGGTCGATCGACTGATTCCCGAACAAGCTGAGGCGCAGATCGAAGCACCGAGACCGGATCCGCCGCTGGCACGCCTTCGCGTCGACGCAGTTTTGGCGACGCTTCAGCGACTGCACGTGAGAACAATTGTCGACATCGGTTGTGGCGAAGGTAAATTGCTCGAGGCGCTGATGCCGCACGCTCGATTCGACAAACTTGTCGGCGTCGATGTGAGCGCGCGCGAACTGACCCGGGCGCAACGCAGATTGAAGTTCACCGAAATGTCCGACGTCCAGCGTGAACGTGTGTCTTTGATGCAGTCGTCCGCGACGTACCGCGACGCACGCTTGAAAGGCTTCGACGCAGCCGTGCTGATGGAGGTGGTCGAGCACGTAGACACGGCGCGCCTGCCGGCGCTGGTCAGATCGGTCTTCGTGGACGCAGCACCGCAGTATGTGCTGCTGACTACTCCGAATGCCGACTACAACGTGCTGTATCCGGCATTGGCCGCGGGAGAGTTCAGGCACCCCGATCACAGGTTCGAGTTCTCACGGACCCAATTCGACGACTGGGCAACCGAAACGGCCCGAGTCCACGGCTATTGCGTGGAGTTCGAATTTATCGGAGCAATTGATCCGGTCCTCGGCGGGCCGACACAGATGGCAATCTTCACGAAGGAGGCACGAACGTCATGACGGTGTACGAGATTCCAGATCTCGCCCTGGTAGTACTCATCGGCGTCAGTGGCTCGGGAAAGTCGACCTTTGCGGCGCGCCACTTCGGTGAGTACGAAACCCTCTCGAGTGACACATTCAGAGGGTGGGTCAGTGACGATCCGAACTCACAGGAGTCGACGTCCGATGCTTTCGAAGTGCTGGAGTTCGTCGCGGCCAAGCGTTTGCGACGCGGACGCCTCACGGTGATCGACGCGACCAACGTCCAGCCCGCTGCGCGCAAGCGACTCGTTGCGTTGGCTCGCGAGCACGACATACTGCCGGTGGCAGTCGTGCTCGATGTTCTGGAATCGGTCTGCTCTGCACGAAACGACGCTCGCTCTGACCGGACGTTCGGACGCGACGTGATTCGCCGCCAGCACCAACAGTTGACTCGCTCGCTCCGCGGGTTGGGTAAGGAAGGTTTCTGTTCGGTTCACATCCTCAGAGGTGAGGACGCGGTTTCCGAAGCCACATTCTTGCGCCACCCGCTCCGCAGCGATCTGCGTGTCGAGCGTGGTCCGTTCGACGTCATCGGTGACATCCACGGATGTCGAAGTGAGCTCGAGACGCTCCTCGTGAAACTCGGCTACACCGTCGACTTCGGGACGGATGGCAGAGCTGTCGATGCGGTGCCGCCGGACGGGCGAACTGCCGTCTTCCTCGGTGACTACGTGGATCGAGGTCCGGATTCGGTCGGTGTGCTGCGTCTGGTCATGGGGATGGTCGCGGCGGGACATGCGATAGCGGTTCCGGGTAACCACGAGAACAAACTCGTCAAGGCGCTGCGCGGTAAGAAGGTCACGCCGAGTCACGGACTCGCCGAGACCCTCGAGCAGATGGCCACCGAGTCGGCGGAGTTCCGCGAAAGCGTCGTCGACTTCTGTGACGGTCTCGTCGCGCACCTCGTCCTGGACGACGGCAAACTCGTTGTCGCGCACGCCGGTCTCAAGGAGGACTACCACAACAGGGCGTCCGGCCGAGTGCGAAGCTTTGCGCTCTACGGTGAAACCACCGGTGAGACGGACGAATTCGGCTTGCCCGTTCGGTACCCGTGGGCGCAGGACTACCGAGGATCAGCGATGGTCCTCTACGGTCACACTCCGGTGCACGAGGTGGAATGGATCAACAACACCGCGTGCCTCGACACCGGCTGCGTGTTCGGTGGATCCCTCACCGCCCTTCGATACCCGGAACGAGAGATCGTGTCGGTTCCGGCGAAGCAGGTTTGGTACGAGCCGGTGGTACCGCTGGCACCGCCGACTCGCGATCCGGACGTGCTCGATCTCGCCGACGTCCTCGAAACAACAGGCGTCGACACCGAACTGCGCGGTCGAGTGTCCGTTCGCACCGACAACGCTGCCGGCGCCTTGGAAGTGATGAGCCGATTCGCCGTCGCGCCGCAATGGCTGCGGTACCTACCGCCGACCATGGCGCCCTGCGCGAGCGCCCAATCCGATGATTATCTGGAACACCCGTCGACCGCGTTCGACGCATACCGGGCCGGCGGAATCGGAACAGTGATCTGCGAAGAGAAGCACATGGGTTCGCGGGCAGTGGTGCTCGTGTGCCGTGATCGATCGGTTGCTCAGTCCCGCTTCGACGCACCGGATGCGCTCACCGGGATGGTGCACACCCGCACCGGCCGCCAGTTCTTCGACGACGACCTGACTCAGCAGTTGATCGACGACATCGCCGCCGCAGTCACCTCCGCTGGGTTGTGGGAAGAGTTGGGCACCGACTGGCTGCTCCTCGACTGCGAACTGTTGCCGTGGAACGTCAAAGCGGAAGGTCTGCTGCGCTCGCAGTACGCGTCGGTCGCGGCGGCCGGGCGATCAGACCTCACAGCTCGCGAGGCCGTGTTGGCGCAGGCCGGGGCGCGGGGCCTGGACGTGGCGGAGATGTTCGAACAGACAACTGTTCGGGCCGCCAGTATCGAGCGCTTCGGAGAGGCCTACCGACGGTACGTGTGGCCGACGAACGGACTGGACGGCGTCACCATCGCGCCGTTCCAGATTCTGGCGGCCGAGGGCAAGTCGTACGGGGAACGGGATCACGAATGGCACCTCGGTATTTCGGACCGCCTGGCCGCGGCCGACCCGAATCGATTTACCACTACACGTCGCCTGGTGGTCGATCTCGGTTCCGAAGACTCGGTGTCCGAAGCGACGAAGTGGTGGGAGTCACTCACCGGTGACGGTGGTGAGGGGATGGTCGTCAAACCGCTGGCGAATCAGATTCACGGACCGCGGGGGTACAACGCGAAGGTTCAGCCGGGGATCAAGGTCCGCGGCCGGGAGTACCTGCGATTGATCTACGGTGCCGACTACCTCGAACCGTCGACTCTTGCGAGATTGCGTAACCGCAACCTCGGACACAAGCAGTCGATGGCGCTGCGCGAGTACGCGCTCGGCATGGAGGCGGTATCCAGGCTCGTCGACCGTGAACCTTTGTGGCGAGCGCACCAGGCCGTGTTCGCAGTGTTGGCTCTCGAATCGGAGCCGGTCGACCCGCGGTTGTGACGGCCGGTGCCCGGGCTCGGATTGATACCGTCGGGTATGGGTGTGATTGCGCGCTTGGACGGTTTCAACCGACGCCATCCGTGGAGTCACAACGATCACTACGGCCGGTGGGTTCTACGTAATCTGCGCGGGGTCAGGTCCGGTCGCGCTCTCGACGTGGGGAGCGGGACCGGCAATCTGATCGACCTCTTGCGGCGGCGGTTCGACGTGGTGGTCGGTGTGGAACCTGACCTGACGACGTCGGCCGCCGTGCGCGCAAGGTTTGTCGACGACGAGAACGTGATCATCGAAGCGCGGCGGATCGAGGACTTTGCATACGAGGCGAAGTACGACGCGATCACAGTCGTTGCAGCGTTGCACCATCTTCCACTCGAGGAGTCGATGAAGCGGCTGAGCGGCCTGCTCGAACCGGGCGGCCGGCTCGTCGTGGTCGGGTGTTATCGATCGACCACAGCCACCGACGCACTCCTGTCGGTGTTGGCGACCGTGTGCAATCCCGTCGTCGGCGTCGTCAAGCATCGACGGGTTGCCTCCGAGCCACTGAAGGCGATGACGGCTCCCACCGCGGAACCGGGTGAGTCGATGGCTGACGTCCGACGCGCGGCCGCGTTGTGTTTGCCAGGTAGCCGGATCAGGAGACGACTGTTCTGGCGATACACCCTGATCTACGACGCGACCGTCGCTGCCGCGTCGGTGGGGGAGTGAGTAGACCGCTGCGGTTCGCGGGGAAATGCGCGTCGGCCGAACCCGACTATCACCAACGAACCGATCATCAGAGTGGCCCCGATGCCCGCCAGATGTGAGAGCCCGCCACCGTCGACGACGGCAGAGCCGAGCAGAGCGCCCGTTGCAATCGCGATCTGGAACACGACGACGTAGACGGCGGAGGCTCGGTCGGTCCCGATCGGAACGGCGCGCAGAACCGAGGATTGGAGGCAGATCGGAACGGTGGTGAACGCCGCACCCCACAAGATCGTGGCGACGACGGCGAACGCTCCCATCGACGGCGCCAAGAGCCAGAAGATGGCCAGCGCGCCTGCCACCGTCGCGATCGAGATGAGCGTGAAGAGACGCGGTCGGCGGTCGTAGTACTTGCCGGCGACCCACACTCCGACTGCGCCGGCGGCGCCGTAGACCAGAAGCATCGCGGTACGGATGCCACCGGACGAGCCGAGGCTTTCCTCCACCAGAAGTGTGAAGAACGTGTACGAAGCGAACTGCCCCAGGGCGGCAAACAGCGTTGCCGCGCAGATGACGGCGAGTGCCCGTTTCATCTCCGGTGTCGGCTTCGGCTTGTCTCGCTTGCTCCGATGGTGTTGATCGACCGACATTTCGGGCAACGCACGATGCAGTGAGAAAGCGATGACCACTGCCACCGCGCCGATTGCCGCCGACGCAGTCCGCCAACCCCAGGACTGGCCGATCGCCGAAGACAGTGGACCTCCGAGAACAAATGCGAGAGACGTACCGGCATACACCATCGCGATTGCCTTGCCCTGTTGTCCGCGCGGAACCAGAGTGGCTGCGACCGGGGCAACGACAGCCCAGAACACTCCGTGCGTCGCAGCGCAGAGCAATCGTCCGATCACCAGCATCGGATAGTTGACGGCCAATGCTGCGACCAGTTGCGACACCGCGAGGGTGGCCACCGTCAGAACGACAACGCGTCGGCGCGGCCAGGTTTTGACCGCTCCGATCAGCGGAAGCGTCAAGACCGCGACACCGTATGCGTAGAAGGTCAGCAGTAGGCCGACACGCCCTTCGGTGACGTCGAGGTCCGTCGAGATTTCGCTGAGCAGTCCGACGGGGAGCATTTCGGCCGTCACGTAGGCGAAGGCTGCTCCGGCCAGTGTCATCAGCCGTAGCGTGGTTGCCTTCGGCAGTCGAACAGTCATGTTGTGTAACGATACATGTATCGATACACACCTGCGCAATGGATATTTTGCACTCGCTATGCTGATGCTCATGGCCATACGTGCGCAGCGTTCGAGTCGACCGACGATGGCCGACGTCGCCAAGGCCGCAGGCGTGTCGGTGATGTCGGTGTCGTACTCCTTCGCACAGCCCGAGCGCGTGTCTGAATCAACGCGAGCCAAGGTGTTCGCCGCCGCCGAAGAGCTCGAGTACGCGGGCCCTAACCGGGCGGCGCAGTCCTTGCGGAGCGGGAAATTCAACAACATCGCGGTCGTCTTCAGCGAGAAGCTGACGTACGCCTTCGAAGACGCAGTAGCTCGGCGATTCCTCTCGGGAGTCGCCGAAGCGTGCCTGGATGCGAACGCCGGGCTGATGATGCTGCCGAACTCGGGGAAACCGGGAGACGTCGACAGAGTTCGCGACGCGGCAGTAGACGGTTTTGTCGTCTGGACCACCGTCTTCGACGATCCCATCCTCGACGCGATTGTCGGCACCGGAAAACCCGCATGCATCCAGGGTGGGCCGTTGCACGAGGGTGTGGATCTCGTCGGGATGGACGATGTTGCCGGCGCCGTTGCGATCGCGGCAGTCGGGTTGTCGGGGGCGCAGCGGCCCGCGGTGATCAGCCTTCCGTGGGATCGTGAGCGTCGGTCCGAGATTCGGATGGACGTGGTTTCAAGTGAAGCCTTCTTTCCGGTGTCCCGCCATCGGCTCGAGGGCTACGAGCGCGCCGTCCGCGACGCGGGCCTCGATTGGCCCTCGGTGCGGGTGGGGGTCGTCACCGTCAACGAGCGGAGCGAGGGTGCGCGGATGGCTCGGTCCCTTCTCGACGTTCCCGAGGGCCGAAGGCCCGATGTCATCTTGGCGATGAGTGACGAACTGGCTCTGGGGGTTCTGGACGCGATCCGTGAACTCGGCCTCGCGCTGCCCGACGATGTCGCAGTCGTCGGATGGGACGACACAACAGCCGCATCGGACGCCGGCTTGACCACAGTTCGCCAGTCCCTGTTTGATCAAGGGCGCAATGCAGCTCGCGTGGTTCTCGGGCTGGACGATGCGGTGGAGCCGGTCGAGTGGTCGGTGCGTCGGCGAACTTCGACACGATGATCACGCCGGTAGTGGTCGACGCTCTGAGTCTTCGGTGGTTCGTTCCTCCGGAATTGGGGGAGACCGTCCGGTGGGGACTCTCCTGGAATGTCGACAGCCCGAGCAGGTGGGCGGTAGTCGAGCCGGCGTGGCTCTTGACGGCGGAAGTGCGAACGAGTTCGAAACCATTGATGTGGAGACTGCCTTGCGAGGGGTCRGACATCCGGGAGCCGGTCCAGCCGGCGATCGCTCGCGTCGGCGCACTGCAATTCATGTTCGACGCCGAACTACCGTTGCCGTCTCGGATCGAAGCCGCGGGCGCTTTGCAACTACGCGCCGGAACTCCTCGTGACGACACAAATGCCCGTCAGGCGTGGACCGATTTCGACGAGAATGCCTCCACTACCGGAGTGGTTCGCCGTCTACGGCTGATGTCGATGGAGTCCGACATGCTGCCCGACCCGAAGTTTCCGCACGGCCCGAACTGGGGTTGGGCATCGAGGCAGTTCGTGTCCGGGTCCGAGCGGTTCTACGAATTGGCCCGCGCGCCTCGCGCGTTGCGCTCGTATCAGCTGACCGATCGTGAATACGGGCCGCGGCGCGAGGACCTCCTCCTGGTCGACCTCGAGACGGCTGCTTGATCGTTGGGACCTGACACCGTTTTCATTCAGTGGACACAGGCACCAGCTGACCGGAACCAGTGTCTGCTCGACGAAACCGGTGCCAGGTGCTTCGACTAGCGCGCTCTGCCGACCACGTTCAGTGCGTATTTACCGGGCGGCGCCCCGACATGCTTGACGAAGTGCCGCGACAGGTGGGATTGATCGTGGAATCCGACGTCGACGGCCACGTCCGCCAATTCGCGCCCGGCGAGGATTGCGCGTCGCGCCAGATCGATCCGACGTCCCGTCACGTACTTGTGAGGCGGAAGCCCGAAATGCTTCGCGAAGTTCTTGATCAGATACGTGGGGTTCCGTTGCAGGATGTTCGACGCTTCCCGCATCGTGATTCCCGTTGTGAGTCGCGCATCGAGCAGGTCCCGAAGTTGATCGGCAACGCGTTCGTCAACGGTCGGCGTGTGAAGGGATCGACCTGTGGCCGGTGTGAGGATCTTGTTCAATCTTTCAGCGAGGAACCTCAGGCGACTTTCGGCTTCGAGTGATTCGCCGTCCGGGCCGAGTGCAGAGTGCAGTTGATCGATGCGGTGGCGCAGTAGAGGGTCTCGAATCTCGGGGCTGTCCACCGCCGGGCCTATGAGGACCTCGCCGAGAACTGACGTGTCGAGGTAAAGGATTCGTTGACGAAATCCGGCCTCGGTGACCGGAACTCCGTCGTGTGCGATGCCTGGCGGCAACAGAGTCACGATCTCGGGTGCTGCGCCATGAGCGCGATGATCGAGGTCGTATGCAATCGTGCCGCGGTCGACGAGCATCAGAGACCACTGATCGTGCGTGTGTTTGGGATAGGCGTGTCCGACGAAATCGGCATGGAAGACCTCGGTGATTCCCGCGAGGCCCGGTGCCCACGCGGTGATCTGTGCGCCGCGGGGATCCATGTCAGAAACGTACAAGACGCAGCTGCCGCGGGTGACGAAGAGTGGCGGGGTCGTCATCGCGGTGGTGGCGCGCCCGAGGGAGGAACAACATGAACAGTTCGGCAACAGCGGTATCGCTCCGCGAGAAGTTCGGTCAGTTCACCGAGCACTGGTCGCCCAAGAAGATTGCGGTCCTCAATGATTACGAGATCAAGATCGTCAAGATCAAAGGTGAATTCGTCTGGCACTCCCACACCGACACCGACGAAATGTTCCTGGTGACGAAGGGGCAGATTCGAATCCAACTCCGAAACGGCGATGTTCCACTGGGGCCCGGTGAACTGTTCGTGGTACCTCGCGGAGTCGAACATTGCCCGATCGCCGAGGAAGAAGCGGAGGTGATGTTGATCGAACCCGTCGGCGTGGTGAATACCGGGAACGTCGGAGGACCGCGAACTGCAGTGCTCGAGGACTTTTCGTAGTTACCGGCTCTTCCAATCCAGGGGATTGGTACGCAACGGCAGGGCCATTCCCGATCTCCAGAGCGTCGCCGCGCGAGAGTGCGGACGGAGCTCGACCTCGCGCCGCATCGATTGCGCGAACTCGTCGGTGAACCCTGTTCGCGGGTACTCCGCGATTGTTGCATGAACAGTTGCTCGCGGAATTTCGGGCGCACGCCGACCGGCAACGTCGAAATGCGCTGCGGCATGCAGTAGATAGGCGTCAGCGCCCGCGCCGCGGTCGACGGTCAGATCCATGTGCAGACGGATCGCTTCGCCGATTCGCCGTACCGACCTCTCCGAAGTTCCCACTCGGGTCGCGAGTTCTTCTGCGTCTGCGGCACTGATGTAGGTGAAACACCCGTGCTCGGCCGATCCTTCTGCGCCCAGTCCGACATCGTGAAGGGCGCACGCAGTGAAGAGATCTTCGGGGTCGTACTCGATCGCATCGATCTGCGCGAAGGCGTCGGCCCAGATCCAGCAGCGCAGGCTGTGGTTCAAGACCGCGGGGGAGAGGGTTCCTCTGGCGTGATCGAGCGCTTCGCTGCACAGCTTGGTGTCCGGGAGTGGGCGTTTGCGCAGCTCGGGTGTGCGAGTGGGGTAGCGGCCGAGCCGCAGCCAGAGCATCGACGGCGTGCTCATGGCCTGCGTAGCAGCCGCGCGGGCCATGAGTTGTATCTGCTCGAGAGTGGTGAGCTCACCAGGGCGCATCGAATTCCTGTTCTGGGTGGGGGACAGCTGGATACGAATCTAGTTGGCAGGGAAACTTCTTCACAGATGTCTAATATCTGTCAATGACGGAAACACGGAATTATCCGAATATTGGTTGATAGCAAGTGCCATCCAACGGCAACCCCGAATCTGTAGCCTCACCTCTGCACATCGCAAGAACCATCAAGCAACGACGGCGGGGGTGGCTCAGATGACGCCGAACCCGACGATCCCCGGGACTTCCGACGGGACGATGCGATGGAGCATGACCTTGTTGTTCTCGTTGCCGCCGACGGTCGTCAGAGTGCCGCCGTCGTTGACCAGAACGACGTTGACGTGTTGGCCGAAGGGGCTCGAGTCGCCGTACAGGATCGTGTCGCCGACCTTGGGCTGGTAGTCCTGACCGTAGGGGACAAACGCGTCGACGGACTCGTAATACTCCTGCAGCGTGTACACCCCGGGGATGCGCCACGACCCTGAGTTGGGGTTCGAGAACGGCGTGCCGATCTGGTTCATCGACCAGCTCACGAAATCGGCACACCACGATTCTTCGACACCCTCGGCGTATTTGGTGCCGGGACTCCCTGACTCCCACTCCTGCTCGAGGACGCCCAGTAGCGCACTCTGCTGAGCGCTGAGAATGCTGTGGTCGACGGCCGGGAACGAATCGAGATTCTCGCCGGCAAGAGCGTCGTCGCCGCGCGCGAACCACCACAGTGCGCCGGCGACAACTACGACCACCACAACGCCGAATACGCCCAGAACAGCGAGAGTGCGTCTGGGCGTATTCGGTGCGTGCGACATCACGCCACGATAGTCAATTAGTCGAGCGGGGGTGCCGAGCGATCGATCGTTGTCGCGAGTGGCTTCTCCTTGACGAAGAGCAACAGGACAACTGCCGCGATGACCAAGGGGACGAGATACAGGAAGATCGGCGCCAGCGCGTCGTTGTACGCACCGACGATGATCTCGCGAACCTGGCTGGGCAACTTCCAGAGGATTCCCGGGGTCAAGGAGTTCTCGTCACCACCGACCGCGCCGCCATTCGCCGGGAGTCGCTCGGCCAGGAGATTGGTCAGACGCGAGGCGAACAGGCTGCCCACGATCGCGCTGCCCAACGACGCACCGATCTGACGAAAGAAGTTGTTCGACGCGGTGGCCGTTCCCACTTCGGCCGCGGGGAAGGTGTTTTGCACGATCAAGATCAAGATCTGCATGACGAGGCCGAGGCCGATACCCATGAGTGCGATGTAGCAACCGAAGACCAGCAGTGAGGTCGACGGCGTCAGACGTGAGAGCAGGACAAGAGCGACTGCGACGATGGATGTTCCGACGATGGGGAAGATCTTGTAGCGGCCGGTCTTGCTGACCAGCTGACCGGATCCGATGGAGGCGACCAGCAGGCCTGCCATCATCGGAATCATCATCAGTCCTGCTTCGGTGGCGTTCTTACCGGTCACCATCTGGATGTAGGTCGGCAGGTAGGCGAGCGCACCGAACATCGCGATGCCGATGATCAGACCCGCGACCGTGGTCAACACGAAGTTTCGTTGAGCGAACAGGTGCATCGGAATTACCGGTTCGTCAGCACGCTTCTCGACGAAGACAAACGCCACTGCGGTCACGATGCAGCCGATGATCAACCCGATGATGACGCCTGACCCCCAGGCGTAGGTGTTGCCGCCCCAAGTGGTGAACAGGATCAGACAGGTTGCGGCCGTTGCGACCAAGACCATTCCCAGATAGTCGATGCGAGGCTTGCCGAGGTTCGGCTTCCGCAGGTGAAGGAATGCCATTGCGCTCGCGATGGCGAGGAGCCCGAGGGGGATGTTGATCCAGAATGCCCAGCGCCAGCCGATGCCCTCGGTGAACCATCCACCGAGAAGGGGGCCGGCAACCKAAGCCAGTGCGAACACGCCGCCCATCGCACCCATGTACCGGCCGCGTTGCCTGGCGGGGACGACGTCGGCGATGATCGCCTGGGACAGCAGGATCAATCCGCCGCCGCCGAGTCCTTGCACGGCTCGACCAGCGATGAGTGTGGTCATGTCGTGGGACAGACCGCCGATCACCGAACCGACGATGAAAATGCTGATGGCGCCGATGAAGAGGCCCTTGCGCCCGATCAGGTCACCGAGTTTTCCGTACACCGGCATCATGACGGTCGAGGCGAGGATGTATGCCGTCGTCACCCAGACCATGTGGTTGACGCCGTTCAATTCACCCACGATGGTCGGGAGCGCGGTGCTGAAGATCATCTGGTCGAGCGATGCCAGAAGCATCGTGATCATAAGCCCGACAAAAACGAGGATGATCGACCGTTTGTCCGGCGCGGCCTCGGTATCGGTATGCGTGCCGTCGGGCTCGACGGTCGCAGCTTCTCGAGTGGACATGTAGTTCCTTAGTTGAGTGACAGCTGGTGCGAGAGAGTGTGGATCAGCTCTCGGACCTGAGTATTCGAGCCATCAGGAGTAGTGCCGGATCAAGCAAGTCGGTTCTGGGGCTTGCCCGTTCACTGTTCTGCCATTTTCGGAAGACGTAACGCATCGCGGCGCCTGCGGTGATGACCGTTGCCGTGGCTTCGTCGGCAGCGGCTGTATCCGAGTGCAGGCGGCGATACTCGGTTCTGTGCGACAACTCCCGCGTGAGGATCCGGGTGAGCGTGTCTTCAAGATCGTGGAAGGTGGCCAGATGTTGTTGCAACAGCGTGGGATGACGTTCGAACAATTCGCGTCGATGCGCGAGCAGATCGGGTCGCTCGTCGACGATCTGCATCGCCGCCTCGAAGACCGCGAGGGCGCCGCGCAGCGGATCGTCCGGGTGCTCGCCGATGAGCGTGAGCATGGTTGCCTCACTTGGCACGACGAGCATGAGCCCACCGATCGCCGCGTCCTTGGTGGGGAAGTAGTTGAAGAACGTGCGGGTCGACAGATTGCAGGCCTCGCAGATCTTCTCGACGGTCACTTCGTCATAGCCCAGGTCGAGGACGAGTTCGACGGCAGTGTGCTCGATCAGCTGCCTCGTCGCAATTCGTTTTCGTTCGCGCAATCCGAGAGTTTCGGTTCCCATTTCATCCATAATTGCACAGAGTGCAAAGTTTCATCGAATGCAATATTTCGCCCAAGAATGCCTCATGAAATGCAAAAATGGGGATCGGGTGCCTGGTGGATAGGATGAACCGCGTGGAAGACACCTTGCCCCCTTGCCCCGAATGCGCCGGCGAATACACCTACGAGATGGGCGCGTTGATGGTCTGCCCGTCCTGCGCGCACGAGTGGGCGCCGACCGATAGTGCCGGCGAGGACTCGGGTGTGGTGAAACTGGGTGTGGTGAAAGATGCCGTAGGCAACATCCTTGCGGACGGAGACACGGTGACGGTCGTCAAGACGCTCAAGGTGAAGGGCAGTCCGACCGGCATCAAGTCAGGTACGAAAGTGCGCAACATCCGCCTTGTTCAGGGCGTTGGCGACCACGACATCGACTGCAAGGTCGACGGCATCGGACCGATGCAATTGAAGTCGAGCGTCGTCAAGAAGGTGTGACCGGACAGCGATAGATGTCGGCTCGAAATCCTGTTCAGTTTCGACGGTTCGATAGCCACAATCGAGGAGATCTTCGACCGCTCGAACGAATGGACCGAACTGTGCCGAACTCGATCTGCCTGGCGCCCGCACTCGATAACACCACACTCGATACAGACGAGCAGTGGGAACGCATCGTCGATGCGCTGACACGCAGGGGATTCCTCGGCGCCGGGCTCGGTGTCGCGGCTGCGACATTGCTGGCAGCGTGCAGCAGCGACGAAAACGGCTCGGCGCCAAGTGGTCTCGTCACAGTGCAGGATGAGACGGGCAGAGTCGAGATTCCGTCGGATCCGCAGCGAATGGTCATCGCCCACGTCAGCGCCATGGCGACGGTCCTCGACCTCGGTGTGCCGCCGGAGAAGATCGTCGGCGGCTTCTTCGGTCTCGAAGGGGTGGGCGGCGACGCGGTGTTGCGCACGATGCCGGAGGCGGCGAACATCCCGAACCTCGGCACGGCGGGAACGTGGAACAAGGAAGCGATCATCGGCGCGTCGCCGGATCTGATCGTCATGCTCCTGACCGCCGGAAATGCTTATGCGGCAAAGTCCTACGACGAACTCTCTGCGACCGGTGTTCCAGTGTTCGCCGGCTTCAACGGGTACCTCACGTGGGACGAGATGAAGAAGTTGGTCACCTCGATGGGCGTCGCGGTCCGACGGGAAGAAGCTGCTGCGGAATTGAACGCGAGAACGGAAGAGCGCCTCCTCACAATCAAGGATCGGCTCTCGGCCCTCGGCTCGCTACCGTCGGTGACGCTGCTGCGTACCGGCGAAAACGGTGTCGTCTACAACCAGGTCGACGCTCTTCTCGATGCTCTCGGTTTCCCGGGCGATCGAGCTACATCGGAGGAGTTCACCCGCACACTCACAGCGGAGCAACTCGATCAGGTGACCAGCGACGTGATCATCGTGGGTGCATTCCAGGACCAGCAGGACGTCCGCGCGCAGTTGGCAATGAACCCGCTCTGGGAGCGTCTTCCCGCTGTCCGCTCGGGGAACGTCCATTACGTCGACGACAGCCTGTGGGGCTCGGGCTATTCTCCTCGCGCGACCGAGCTGCGACTCGACGACATCGAGCGGATCTTCAGCTGACTCCGTCGTGTCACCTCGACTTATCGGTGCATTACCTCGAGAATCATGATCATGGACAAAATCAGGTTCTTCGAGCTTGTCACCGAATGGTTCGAAGTACTCGGTGTTGTCGCCATGGTCCTCGGGTTCGTGTTCGCATTCGTGATCGCGGGGCGCGCCTGGAGTCGAACGCGCGACGGTAGTTCAGCGTTTCGCACTCTGCGCGAGACGATGGGTGCGGTCATCCTTCTCGGGCTCGAGATCCTTGTCGCCGCTGATCTGGTGAAGACTGTGACGTCTTCACCGTCGCTGACCGACGCCGCAGTTCTGGGCATGATCGTTCTGATTCGGACCGTGTTGAGCCTGTCGATTCAGATCGAGATCGACGGGGTACTTCCGTGGCGCAAGGCGTTGGTGTCAAGTCCGGAACTCCTGGTACGCGCAGCGCGCGGATCAGGAGGCCGAACGACGCCCGACGCGTCGAGTTCGTAGCGATAGCCGTTGCGAGTGAAAGGTCGGGCAGATGACAGCAGTGCGTACCGAGCATCCCACTGTCGACGAGAGGCGGGCGCGCGGCCGCCAGGCGCGTAGAGATACGCCATTGGCCGCGCTCGCGGATCTGACAGAGAGTGACCGCGATCCGATATCACTGCTGGAATTGCAGGCGAAGTCGCGGGTACAGGACCTGGTGCCCATCCGATACGGGCGCATGTCGGCGTCCCGGTTCTCGTTCTTCCGTGGTGCTGCCCTGGTGATGACGGACGACTTGTCCCGAAGCCCTGATTCCGGCCTGAACAGCCAACTCTGCGGCGACGCACACCTGAGCAACTTCGGTATCTATGCGACGCCCGAGCGAAAGCTCGCGTTCGACATCAACGACTTCGACGAAACGTACCCGGGGCCGTTCGAATGGGACGTGAAACGGCTGGCCGCCAGTTTGGCGATCGCAGCGAAGGACAACGGATACTCCGGCAAAGAGCGTAAGAAGATCGTTCGCGGGTGTGCGGCCGAGTATCGCGAAACCCTGATCGCTCAGGCAGGATTGGGGAACCTCGCAGTTTGGTACGCGCACATCGCACCCGAAGACGGACTGGAAGAACTTCGCGTCGATTTGAAGAAGCGAATGCTCGAGCGGACCCAGGCGACGTTGGACAAGGCTCGTCGCCGAGACAGCGCTCAGGCGGCCGGCAAATTCACCGAAATCGTCGACGGGAGAAGGCGGTTCATCAGTGACCCGCCGCTGATCGTGCCGGCAGAGGAATTGTTCGCGGGCACCGACCTCACTCAGATCGAGGAGTTGCTACGTCAGCGCGTTCGTTCCTATCGAAGCACGTTGCAGTGGGACCGTCGGGTGTTGCTCGAAAGCTTCGAGATGACGCACATCGCGCGGAAAGTTGTCGGTGTCGGGAGCGTCGGAACGCGCGCGTGGATGATCCTGATGAAAGGCGTCGACGACGACGATCCGTTGATCCTGCAGGTCAAGGAGGCGCAGCCGTCCGTTCTCTCGGCGTACGTCGATGGCCCCACCTTCTCCAACGAGGGTGAACGAGTAGTGAACGGGCAGCGCCTGATGCAGGCCACCAGTGACATCTTCCTGGGGTGGGAGCGCGGACCGGGACTCGACGAGGATGAGCACGACTTCTACATCCGCCAACTTCGGGACGGCAAGGGATCAGCGGTCATCGAAACCATGAAACCTGAAGGGATGGAACTCTACGGGCGACTATGCGCGAGGGTCCTGGCCTATGCGCATGCTCGCTCGTCCGATCGGATTGCGATCGCCGAATATCTCGGTGACGGAACCGAATTCGATTTCGCGATCGGGGAGTTCGCGGCTTCCTACGCCAAACGCAACGCACGCGATCATGCCGCTTTGCTGACCGCGATCGACGACGGTCGCGTGTCAGCAGAGCGGGGAGTGTGACGACTCAGGCGAACACGCCGTCGAGCCAGGCCTGCCACGCTGCCGTTGCTGATCCACCGTCAGCGCCCTCTGCGAAGAGGTGATGGGCCGCGTCGACGGTGCCGCCGAAGGCGTTTCGTCCGTAGAACCGCACCAATGCGTCCTCGGTACGCAAGCCGATGAACCAGTCGTTGATGTAGTCGACAATCGCGTCGACGGTTCCGATTCCGGGGACTTCCACCGACGTGGCGTCACCGACAGCGGTGCCCGAGGTGATTCCGAGGGCGCTGCGAAGCGTTCCCATCGCTTGCGGCGAGGACGAGGATTCCGGGCCTTCGGCCGAGACATAGGTGACGGGTTTGCCGGCGAAGTACCGCACGTATTGGCCGAGACTGTGCAGGTAGAAGTCCGTGTGCTTACTCGCGCCGTCGTACTGGTTGTCCCAGTCCTCGGCAAACACTCCGGCGTGGACGTAGCGGACAACGGCGGTGCTCTCGTCGCGGGCCTCGACGACGTACTCGAGGTTGTTGAACCAGCCGTCGGGGCCTTGCATGTGGATGGCTAGCTCGCGGGGCGGCTCCCACGTCGCGATGATCGGGCTGTCCGGACTACTGCCGTCCGCAGGGATTTCGAGCGGGGACGGGAACATCCAGCCGGCCGTCTCTGCCGAGATTGCGGCCCAGATCTGCTCGGGAGTTCCGGGGACGACCACCTCGCGGCGGATTTCGAATTTCTCGGACATCGCTACTGCTCCGTTTCGGGTGTGGTGACGTGGGGTGTGGTGAGACTGGGATGCAGGGCGACAACCAAGCGGTGTTTGCGCCCGGCTTCGGAATTGCCGTCGTGGTATTTGGCCACGAGTGAGTTGACCGACTCGCCGAGTTCGCCGGCGAAGGCGGCGCGGTCGGCCGCCGTGGCAAAGGTGATGTCGCTGTCGATGGCAAAGGACGCCAACGGTTTTCCGGCCGCAGTTGCGCCGGCGATCAGTTCGCCGACCTCTCGGACGATCCGCGCCGCGAGAGTGACGAGCCAGCGCGCCGAGAGCTGATCCGGGAACCGGCTCGGGTCCGGCGCGAGCGCGGACATTGCAGCGGGGGAGATGACGTACGACGCGGCGCTGGCCTGCATGATCCGCTCCGTCATGTTTCCCCGCTTGCGCTCCTCGACGAGTTCGACGAGTCCGTGTTCCTCGAGAGTGCGCAAGTGGTAATTGATCTTCTGGCGCGTCAAGCCCACTCGGGGTGCCAGCGAGGATGCTGATGCCGGGACTGCCAGTTCAGCCAGAATCCGTTGGCGGATCGGATCGAGCGAGGCCTCGGCAGCTGCGGGACGATCGATGACTGCAACTTCCAACATGAGAAAACCATCCCACCGACAACCAAATCTGTCAAGACAGAAAAAATTGTCGGCGGGATGGTATTTCGGAGGTTCTCTACCGCTTCAGATCGGGCGGATTGTTCAGATCCCGCGCCGAGTACGTGTCACACGACGAAATCTGGCCGGTCTGGTATCCGGTCTTGAACCACGCCTGCCGCTGTGCGGAGGAACCGTGTGTCCAACCTTCGGGGTTGACCCGACCGGTCGTGGACTTCTGGATGCGGTCGTCGCCCACCGATGACGCCGCCGAGAGGGCGTCCCGAATATCGCTCTCGGACAAGGGCTTCAGGAATGGTTGACCGGTCGCTTCGTCGGGAATCGTGTCCGCAAAATGTGCCCAGACGCCGGCGTAGCAATCGGCCTGGAGTTCGGTGCGAACCGCGCCGGACTGCTCGCCCTGTGGGTCAGCTTGCGCGCGGCCGATGTCGCCGAGCTGATTCTGGATGTGATGTCCGAACTCGTGAGCGACCACGTACTCCTGTGCGAGCGGTCCGGCACTGGAACCGAAACGGTCGACGAGCAATTGGAAGAAGCTCGTATCGAAGTACGCCGTTTGGTCCGCCGGGCAGTAGAACGGACCGACATCACTCGACGCCTGGCCGCAACCGGTGTTGACCGAACCGCTGAACAGAATGACTTCGGGTCGCACGTATGCCGTGCCGGTCTGCTTGACCAACTGCTGTTCCCAAACGTCGTCGAGGCTTCCGACGGTCAGTGTGACGCGGCAGTTCACATCGGCGTTTGCCTGAGCGCCGGTGCACTCGTCGACCGACGACAGTCCGGTCGACGAACTCGAAGTTTCGGTGGACGTGCCCAGTAGTGAGCCGGGGTCACCGCCGAACAACAGCGCCAGGATCAGAACGATGATGCCGCCCGCGCCACCGCCGATCGCGATCTTGCCGCCGCGGCCACCGCCGCCCCCGCCGCCTTGAACCTGAACGCGTCCCGCTTCGCCGCGGGCCCCCTCGTTGAAGGTCATCTATGTCCGCTTTCTGCTGTCGTGAACAAGTGCTTGCCGTCACTTCTGGAGATAGCTTCGCATGCGATGCGGGTCCGCGTTTCCGCTCTGCGCAGTTCGCTCCGTAGGATCGCAGGCAAAGTAGTCGGTCGTCGGTTATTGGAAGTAGTTCGAAAGGAATCCCGTGCTGCGCACACATCTCGCCGGTTCATTGCGACCCGAGCAGGCAGAGCAGACCGTAACGCTCACCGGTTGGGTAGCCAGGCGTCGTGATCACGGCGGAGTGATCTTCATCGATCTCCGTGATGCATCCGGAGTTGCGCAGGTAGTTTTCCGGGCAGGTGACGTGGCCGAGCAGGCGCACCGTCTGCGCGCGGAATACTGCGTTCGCGTAACCGGAACGGTCGAGGTTCGCCCCGAGGGCAACCAGAACTTCGAGATCCCCACCGGAGCAATCGAGGTCAACGCCACCGAACTCGAGGTTCTCAACGAAAGCGCACCGCTGCCGTTCCAGCTCGACGATCAGGTCGGCGAAGAAGCACGCCTCAAGTACCGATACCTCGACTTGCGTCGTGAAGGGCCCGGATCCGCAATTCGCTTGCGTTCCAAGGTAAGTGCCGCAGCGCGCGGCGTTCTCGCGCACCACGAGTTCGTCGAGGTCGAGACTCCGACGCTTACGCGTTCGACGCCAGAGGGTGCCCGTGACTTCCTCGTACCGTCACGCCTGCAGCCCGGTAGCTTCTACGCACTGCCGCAGAGCCCGCAGCTGTTCAAGCAGCTACTCATGGTCGGCGGCATCGAGCGCTACTACCAGATCGCGCGTTGCTACCGCGACGAGGATTTCCGCGCCGATCGTCAGCCCGAGTTCACTCAGCTCGACATCGAGATGGCTTTCGTCAACCAGGACGACATCATCCTGCTTGCCGAGGAAATCCTGACGGCGCTCTGGAAGCTCGTCGGCCACGAGATCAAGACGCCGATCGACCGCATGACCTACAACGAGGCAATGCGTCGTTACGGCAGCGACAAGCCGGACCTGCGTTTCGGTATCGAACTCGTCGAGTGCGCGGAGTTCTTCAAGGACACGACCTTCCGCGTCTTCCAAGCCGAATACGTTGGCGCCGTCGTGATGCCCGGTGGTGCAAGCCAGCCGCGCAAGCAGCTCGATGCCTGGCAGGAGTGGGCGAAGCAGCGCGGCTCCAAGGGCCTGGCGTACGTGTTGGTCGGTGAAGACGGCACTCTCGGTGGTCCCGTTGCCAAGAACCTGACCGACGCCGAGCGCGAGGGCCTGGCCGCTCACGTCGGAGCCCAGCCGGGTGACTGCATCTTCTTCGGAGCGGGCGCGACCAAGTCGACGCGCGCTCTCCTCGGCGCTGCCCGTGGTGAGATCGCCCGCAAGAAGGATCTCATCGATCCCGACGCGTGGGCCTTCGTGTGGATCGTCGACGCTCCGATGTTCGAGCCGACCGCCGACGCCACTGCATCCGGTGACGTTGCTCTCGGCCACTCCGCCTGGACCGCCGTGCACCATGCGTTCACGTCGCCGAAGCCGGAGTTCTTCGACACGTTCGACACCGATCCGGATTCCGCACTCGCCTACGCCTACGACATCGTCTGCAACGGCAACGAGATCGGCGGCGGCAGTATTCGTATCCACCGCAAGGACATTCAGGAACGAGTGTTCAAGGTGATGGGTATCTCCGAGGAAGAGGCGCAGGAGCAGTTCGGCTTCCTTCTCGACGCCTTCGCCTTCGGCGCGCCTCCGCACGGCGGAATTGCTTTCGGCTGGGACCGCATCACAGCTCTCCTCGCCGGCATGGATTCCATCCGTGAGGTCATTGCGTTCCCGAAGTCCGGTGGCGGCGTCGACCCGCTGACGGATGCTCCGGCACCGATTTCTGCGCAGCAGCGCAAGGAATCGGGTATTGATGCGAAGCCCGAGAAGAAGTCAGAGGACAAGAAGTCCGAAGGCGACACCGTCGAAGCCAAGTAGAGCCGACACCGGATCGCCATGCTGCATTTGCGGGTGATCTGCCCGACCGAGCGCACCGAGCAAGTTCTCGGTGCGCTCGCGTCGCAGCGGGGCGCGACACACATCGTCGTATTACGTGATGTCGCGGTTCATCCCGCCGGCGACATGGTGGAGGCCGACGTCGCCCGTGAGGCGGCCAACGACGTCGTCGATGCTCTGACCGCTCTCGGCGTCGCCGAGGACGGCGGAATGACGCTCGTACCAGTCGAGACGGTGTTGTCGGCGGCGGCGCGCAAAGCTGAGCGCGACGTGCCGGGTGATCCCGCGGATTCCGTCGTGTGGGAGGAATTGCTGTCCCGCACTCGGGAAGAATCAACTCTCAACGGATTGTTCGTCGCGTTCCTGACGATCGCATGTCTGCTCGCGGCAATCGGCGTTGTCACCGACTCTCAGATCACGATCGTGGGCGCCATGGTCGTCGGCCCGGAGTTCGGGCCGCTGGCCGCGCTGGCTGTGGCACTCGTACGGCGGGATCGACGGTTGCGTCGACGTTCGATTCTCGCGCTCGCCGTCGGATTCCCCATCGCGATGGGCGTGACTCTCGCCGCAACGTTCGTGGTGAAGTTCTTCGGGTGGATGGACGTCGTGAGTCTCGAATCGCTCCACGAGGTCGATTTCGTCTACAAGGTCGGGCCCATCTCGTTTGTGGTCGCGCTTCTTGCCGGTGCGGCTGGAATGCTGGCACTCGTCTCGTCGAAGTCCGCTGCCTTGGTCGGAGTGTTCATCTCCGTCACCACGGTTCCTGCCGCCGGTTTCGCGGTGGTTGCGGCAGCAAACGGAGAATGGCGGATCGCCGGGTTGTCGTCGCTGCAACTGGCTGTCAACCTGCTCGGGATCGTCACTGCCTGCGTGCTCGTTCTCTGGGTCAGGACCCGGGCCGACGAGGAATTCGAAGCAGCGTTGAAAGGCATTTCTCGATTTGTCGACGAGGACAAAACTCCATGACATCGCCGGTTCGGAGTTCTGCTCACCGACAGCAGAATTCTCGCGAGAACTGTGTGCCGGTGTGGCGATTAGGGACTTTCGTCATCACCGCAGGTAGGCGGCAATTTCTATCGCGGTGAGAGCTTGAATTCTCCGCTGTGAGTGGATGAGCTGGGCATGATCGGAGTCACTAACGGGTAAGTTGGTCGGTGATGACCGCATTACTGGCAGACCCCGTTTCCGAAGTCGTCGCAGCTGCTGAGCAGTTGCTGACACGCCGCACAGGGGCACCCGTAACCCTGGTGGATCCAGTCGATCTCGGGGGGAGTGGCCGCACCGTCGTGCTGCGCGTACGTGTCGCCGAGAACCCGTTCTCCCTGCCTCGAACGCTGGTGATCAAGCAGGTCCGCGACAACTTCCAGGGAGCTACCAAAACCGCGATTGCGCTCCCCGCCGCGTCTGAAGGTGACTTCGACGTCGAGACCGCTTTCCTTCGTGAAGCGGTGTCGTATCAGTTCGCCAACGCGCTTGCCAAGGACGCACGCCCCGGCGCCGAACTGTTGGCGTCCGACCTCGATGCTCGCCTCTTGATCCTGAGTGATCTCGGCGACGCCACCGCCATCAGCGTCCGACTCGAAGACTCCGACCCGGACACCGTCACTCACACGCTGATGGCCATGGCGCAGGCCATGGGGCGCATGCACGCCGCGACCGTCGGCCGTGAGGACGACTTCACCGCACTGCTGCGTCGAGCCGAGGTCGCCCATTGCTCCGATGAAGTGGCGGATCAAGTGGGACGCGCAGTGGCCGGTGTTCCCGCGATGTTGGTGGAAAGTCTCGGCATCGATGTGAGCTCGGACATTCTCGAGCAGGTTCGGCACGCGCAGACACTGTTCAGTGGCGGTCGATTCCGCGCCTTCAGTCCGTCGGACCTGTGCCCAGACAACATCATCGTCAACGACGACGGCGTGCAGTTCCTCGACTACGAGTGGGGTGGCTACCGGGACGCCCTCCTCGACATCACCTACGCGTTGGTGTCGTTCCCCGGTTGCCTGTGCAACATCGACCTGACCGAAGAGCGGGCGTCGGCGATGGTCGATGCCTGGCGGGCCGAGGTCGTCGGGATGTGGCCTGCCCTGGCCGACGAGGCCGAATTGGGGCGCAGGATCGTCGAGGCCCAACTCATCTGGGTCTGGCTCAGCACCTATCTGTACCTGCCCGAGGATCATTCACGTATCGCCGCTGTCCGCGAGCACTATCTCTCGATTCCACGGGCCGACGCACTGGTGGGACGCTGGGCAAGGCTCGCGCGTTCGGCGAAGCTCGCCGGCAACGACGCCGTCGAGGCACACGCCCGCGACGTCGTGGCGGCGCTGCGCACCGAGTTCAGTTGAGTCTCTGACTGATCACACGCAGAAGGGCGCCCGTGCATGCAGCACGAGCGCCCTTTTTCGGTCGAGTCCGCTCAGTTGTCGGAGACCAGATCGTTCTCGGACAGGTCCGTCGCCGCGAGGGCCGTCGCCAGATCAGGATGGCGGAACGTCGACGTCACCTGGTCGGCCACGACTCGGAAAGCCGAGGCCAGGGTCGCGGACTTGTCCGGTTCGGCCGCCCACGTTGCGGTCTGTTCGACGACGACCACGCCGTGGTGGACGTACATCTTCCCGGGGACGAGCGTGATGCCGGCGTTGGTGGCCCACTCGCGCAGGGCAGCGAGTCCCTGGCTCGCGCCCTTGGGGCCGCCTACCTCGATGTCGTCACTCGACAACTGCAGAAGTGTGTCGATGTCTTGGGAGTTGAGTGCATCGTGCCACGCGAGGACGGTGGCGATCTCGGAGGTGCTCATGGCGACAACGCTATTACAGCGCCTTTGCCGAGGACGTGAGGGCTGGCGGAACCGCGGGTTGTGTCAAGCGTCGGTGGTCTCTAGTAGCGTCGATTCGTGAGCGATTGGCAAGCGGAAGACAGTGTGGGGGCGAAAGACGGCGTGGTGGCGGAAGACGGCCTGTTCGAGGCAACTCCGGAGGAATCCGCGATCGTCGAGGAACCCGATGTCGTGTCTGTCGCCGAGCGCGTATTGTCCTCGGTGCCGCCCGGTGCTCCTCTGGCGGTCCGCATGCGTCCCCTCACCCTCGGTGAAGTTGTCGGTCAACAGCACCTGCTCGGCCCTGGTGCTCCGCTGCGCAGAATGGTCGAGGGGTCCGGCGCCGCATCGGTTCTCCTGTATGGACCTCCCGGCACCGGCAAGACCACGCTCGCCTCGTTGATCTCGGGCGCTACCGGCCGTCGGTTCGAGGCACTGTCTGCTTTGTCTGCGGGTGTCAAGGAAGTTCGCGGTGTCATCGAACTTGCCCGCCGTCGTCTGCTGAACGGCGAACAGACCGTCTTGTTCATCGACGAGGTCCATCGTTTCTCCAAAACCCAGCAGGACGCCTTGCTCGCCGCGGTCGAGAACCGGATCGTGCTCCTGGTCGGCGCGACCACCGAGAACCCGTCCTTCTCGGTCGTCTCCGCGCTGTTGTCGCGCTCGTTGGTCCTGCAACTGCAATCGCTCACCGCTGCGGATGTCCAGGAACTGCTCGAGCGTGCGGTCACCGACGAGCGCGGGTTCGGGGGAGCGATCGCGATCGACGACGACGCGATGGAACACCTCGTTCGTCTGGCCGCCGGTGACGCACGCCGAGCCCTGACGGCACTGGAGGTCGCTGCCGGAGCTGCACTGGACACGGCCGGTGACGCTTCGGGCCCGGTGGTGCTCGACCTCGCGACCGTCGAGGCCAGTGTCGACAAGGCCGCGGTTCGGTACGACCGTGCCGGAGATCAGCACTACGACGTCATCAGCGCCTTCATCAAGAGCATTCGCGGCTCCGACGTCGATGCCGCCCTGCACTACCTCGCTCGGATGCTGACCGCGGGCGAAGACCCTCGTTTCATCGCGAGGCGTCTGGTGGTTCATGCCAGCGAGGACATCGGCATGGCGGACCCGATGGCGCTGCAGACTGCCACCGCCGCTGCCCAGGCAGTGCAGCTGATCGGTATGCCGGAGGCTCGTCTGGCGCTGGCACAGGCCACCATTCATCTGGCGACGGCTCCCAAATCGGGTGCGGTGATCGCCGCTCTCGGTGCAGCCATGGCCGACGTGGCCGCCGGAAAATCCGGACTGGTACCGCCGCATCTGCGTGACGGGCACTACAAGGGTGCCGAGCAATTGGGCAACGCAGTCGGATACAAGTACCCGCACGACACACGTGATGGTGTTCTGCGGCAACAGTATCCACCGGACGATCTGGTGGGTGTCGACTATTACCAGCCCACCGCACACGGCAACGAGCGAGAGATCGCCGATCGGGTGAGCAAACTCCGCCGAATCGTTCGTGGCTGACGCCTGCCAGGTTCCACCGGTCGACGCGTTAGTCTGGACACCCATAGCTCGACGCTCTTGAAGGTAAGGACCGGTTAGTGCAAACCCACGAGATCCGCAGGCGATTCCTCGACCACTTCGTCAAGGCCGGCCACACCGAGGTGCCCAGCGCCTCGCTGATTCTCGACGACCCGAACCTTCTGTTCGTCAACGCGGGCATGGTTCCGTTCGTGCCGTTCTTCCTCGGGCAGCAGACGCCGTCCTATTCGCGCGCGACGTCGGTGCAGAAGTGTGTCCGCACCCTGGACATCGAGGAGGTCGGCATCACCACCCGCCACAACACCTTCTTCCAGATGGCGGGCAACTTCTCCTTCGGTGACTATTTCAAGAAGGAAGCCATCTCCCACGCCTGGCAGTTGCTGACAGGTTCGGTCGAGGACGGCGGATACGGCATCGATCCCACGCGCTTGTGGGCAACCGTCTATCTCGACGACGACGAAGCGTTCTCGATCTGGCGCGACGAGGTCGGTGTGCCCGAAGAGCGCATCCAGCGCCGCGGCATGAAGGACAACTACTGGTCCATGGGCATTCCCGGACCGTGCGGCCCCTGCTCGGAGATCTTCTACGACCGCGGCGCCGAGTACGGCGTCGAGGGTGGCCCAGAAGCCGACGAGGATCGCTACATCGAGATCTGGAACCTCGTGTTCATGCAGAACGAGCGCGGCGAGGGCACCAACAAGGGCGACTACCCGATCCTCGGACCGCTGCCGAAGAAGAACATCGACACCGGCATGGGCGTCGAGCGCGTTGCGTTCCTCCTGCAAGGCGTCGAAAACGTCTACGAGACAGACCTTCTCCGCCCCGTCATCGACAAGGCCGCCGAACTGACCGGCAGCGTGTACGGGACCGATCACACTTCTGACGTCCGTTTCCGCGTCATCGCCGACCACGCACGCACCGCCGCGATGTTGATCGCCGACGGTGTGAACCCCGGCAACTACGGCCGCGGATACGTCCTGCGCCGGTTGCTGCGTCGCATCGTGCGCTCGGCCAAACTGCTCGGCAGCGAGCAGCCCACCATGCGCGAGTTCATGATCGTCGTCCGCGACACGATGGCGCCGTCGTACCCGGTTCTGGAAACCGACTTCACGCGCATCGAGAACGTTGCCGTCGGTGAGGAGACCGCGTTCCTCAAGACGCTGGCGTCGGGTTCGGCCCTGTTCGAGAATGCTGCCGAGACGGTCAAGTCGTCCGGAAAGTCGGTCATCGCCGGCGATCAGGCGTTTGCACTGCACGACACCTACGGCTTCCCGATCGACCTCACGCTCGAAATGGCATCCGAGGCCGGTCTCACCGTCGACGAAGACGGCTTCCGCACGCTCATGGCCGAGCAGCGCAAGCGCGCCAAGGACGACGCTCAAGCGCGCAAGCACGCGCATGCGGACCTCACGGTCTACAAGGAACTGCTCGATCGAGGTGCCACCGAGTTCACCGGTTTCGACGAGCTCGTCTCCGAGGCTCACGTCCTCGCACTGATCGTCGACGGTGTCCGCGTGCCGGTCGCGAAGGCCGGTCAGGACGTCGAGGTAATCCTCGACCGCAGCCCGCTCTACGCAGAGTCCGGTGGACAGATCGCCGACATCGGTTCGCTCACCGCGCCGGGCCTCGAAGCCAAGGTCAACGACGTGCAGAAGATCGCCAAGAAGGTCTGGACGCACAAGGTGACGGTGCAGAAGGGCGAGATCACCGAGGGCGACGTCGTGCTCGCGCACGTCGACGCCGAGTGGCGCAAGGGTGCAACCCAGGGGCACTCCGGTACCCACATGGTGCACGCGGCGCTGCGTCAGGTGCTCGGCCCCAACGCCGTTCAGGCGGGTTCGCTCAACAAGCCGGGTTACCTCCGCTTCGATTTCTCCTGGCAGGGTGCGCTGTCCGACTCTCAGAAGCAGGACATCGAGGCACTCACCAACGAAGCCGTGGCGTCCAACTACGCGGTCAACACATTTGTCACGGATCTCGACAAGGCCAAGGCGATGGGTGCGATGGCACTCTTCGGTGAGAACTACGGCGACGAGGTTCGTGTCGTCGAAATCGGCGGTCCGTTCTCGATGGAACTGTGCGGCGGTACTCACGTCGGAAGCTCCGCCCAGATCGGTCAGGTCACGCTGCTCGGTGAGCAGTCGGTCGGCTCCGGAATCCGACGCGTCGAGGCGTACGTCGGTTTGGACTCCTACCGCTACCTCGCCAAGGAACGCGCTCTCCTCGCCGGACTCTCCTCCTCACTGAAGGTTCCTTCGGAAGAGGTACCCGCCCGCGTCGAGGCGCTCGTCGAGCGACTCAAGGTGGCCGAGAAGGAACTCGAGCAGACCAAGGCCAAGGCTGTGCTGGCGTCGGCAGGCGAGTACGTCTCCAAGGCCAAGCGCATCGGTAGCGTCCTGGTCATTGCCGAGCCTGCTCCCGCGGGAGTCGGCGGCAACGATCTGCGCAGCCTCGTCACGGACATCAAGGGCCGACTCGGCTCCGAACCCGCCGTCGTAGCTCTCCTCGGTGACGTCGACGGCAAGGTCCCGTTCGTGGTCGCATCCAGCAAGGCGGCCCAGGGTCTCGGTGTGAAGGCCGGCGAGCTTGTCGCGTCCTTCGGTCCCAAGATCGGTGGCCGCGGCGGCGGAAAGCCCGACATGGCCCAGGGCTCGGGTTCGGACTCTGCCGGAATCCCGGCGGCGCTCGATGCGATCCGGGACAGAGTCGGAGAGCTGGCGGGCGGCAGCTGACGGTGGTGGCTACGCAGCAGGGTCCCGATCGCCCCGGCATCGACGACCCTGGTCGCGGGCGGCGCATCGCCATCGACGTCGGCAGTGTTCGCATCGGCGTCGCGTCAAGCGACCCAGACGGCATCCTCGCGACACCGGTGGAAACGGTTCCACGCTCGAAGGAGCGTGGGCCCGACGCGCCGGATATCCGGCGCATTATCGCCATCGTGTCCGAATACGAGGCCGTTGAGGTTATCGTCGGACTGCCACAGACGCTGCGCGGTGAGCAAGGTAAAGCCGCCGGTATCGCGACTGCATTCGCCAAACGACTGCAGCGGGCCGTCGAACCGATCCCGGTGAGATTGTCCGACGAACGACTGACGACCGTCACGGCTGCGCGCAACCTCCGCGAAAGTGGAGTCAAGGCACGCGGCCAGCGGCCGATGATCGATCAGGCTGCGGCGGTGGAAATCCTGCAAGGCTGGCTGGACGAGCGGAGTAGAGCTGTGAAACCAGGGGAGTCGTCGAAGGACGCTGCACTGGAGGGCGATCTGTGAACGCGCGGTGGGATGAGGGCGGCGGAAGCCGGCCCACCAGTTCGTTCGACTTCGACAACGACGAGACCATGGTCATGCGTGCGTTGCCGCAGAACATCGATCCGCCGCATATGTCGCGAGCGGAGGCACGCAAGCAACGCGAAGCGCGCAACAAGCGCGCCAAGCGAGGTAAGAAGGTTGGTGTTCTCGCTCTCCTGGTGTTGGTGATCGCGGTTCTCGGTGTCGGTGCATACGGTGCCCTCTGGTACATGGATCGCAACAAGGCCGCGGAGGACTTCGCCGGCCCGGGCGGCGCACCCGTGGTCATCCAGATCAACAGTGGAGAAACCGCATCGGAGATCGGTGCGACGCTGGAGGCGAAGAACGTCGTCGCGAGTTCCGCTGCTTTCTACAACGCTGCGATCGCCAATCCGTCGGAGATCCAGAAGGTACAACCCGGCTTCTACCAGGTGCCGGTGCAGAGTAGTGCCGCGAGCGCACTCGACAGTTTGGTTGCCCCGGACTCCCGAGTCGGCAGTGTTGTCATCGCCGAAGGGCGTCAGCTGCACGACAGTTCGGACGCGCAGACGGGCTCGCTCAAGAAGGGCATCTACAACCTCATTTCCGAGGCGAGTTGTGTCGGCCCGGTTTCCGCTCAGAAGTGCGTCTCGACGGACGAATTGAACACTGCGGGAGCGTCTTCCGATCTGGCTTCGCTCGGCGTGCCGGACTGGGCGATGTCGTCGGTCAAGAGCGTGCCGGACAAGGACCGTCAGCTCGAAGGCCTGATCGCTGCCAGCAGTTGGGATTTCGACCCCACTGCGACGCCGACCGAGATCCTGCGTTCGTTGGTCGAGGGCAGCGCCGCTAAGTACGAGGCCACCGGGATCCTGACAGCAGGCAGCGGAGTCGGAATGTCGCCGTACCAGTTGTTGGTGGCAGCGTCGCTGGTCGAGCGTGAGGCATTGCCTGGCGACATGGCCAAGGTCGCGCGGGTGATCGTCAACCGACTCGCAGTCGATCAGCCTTTGCAGTTCGACTCCACGGTCAACTACTCACTCGACACCACCGAGGTCGCCACGACCGATGCGGACCGTGAGCGCGTCACGCCCTGGAACACGTACGCAATGCCCGGTCTGCCTGCGACGCCTATTGCTTCACCGAGCATCGACGCGCTGAAGGCCGTGGAATCTCCGGCGGCCGGTGACTGGTTGTACTTCGTCACGATCAACAAGGAAGGCCAGACGCTCTTCACCAAGAGTTACGAGGAGCATCTGGCCAACATCGAACTGGCACAGCAAAGTGGGATTCTCGACAGTGGACGGTAGTACCGCGACTTCGCTCGCGACGCCGCGTAAGGCGGCAGTTCTCGGAAGCCCGATCGCTCACTCGAAGTCGCCGTTGCTGCACCTTGCTGCGTACGAGGCTTTGGGTCTGAGCGATTGGACCTACGAGCGGATCGAATGCACCGGCGAGCAGTTGCCTGCCCTCGTTGACTCACTCGGCCCCGAATGGGTCGGCCTCTCCGTGACGATGCCGGGCAAGATCGCAGCACTCGACTATGCCACCGAACGCACACCGCGAGCGGTGACCATAGGCTCGGCCAACACCTTGGTCCGCATCGACGGCGGTTGGCGTGCCGACTGCACGGACGTCGACGGAGTCAGCGGTGCGTTGATCGCCGGCGGCGTCGGCGATCTCAGCGGCACTTCGGCGGTAGTCGTCGGCGCGGGCGGCACCGCGCGGCCGGCATTGGTCGCGTTGGCCGACATGGGAGTTCGGACAGTCACCGTGGTCGCGCGTGATCCGGGGCGAGCATCCGGTGCCATCGAATGCGGCAGTGCTGTCGGGTTGGGCATTGATCTGGTCTCTTTCGACGACGCACGACTCGGTGGGATCTGTGCCGAATCCTCGGTCTTGGTCAGCACCGTTCCCGCAGAAGCGGCCGCGCCTTTCGCCCAGCAACTGGGGAGGGCACGATTTGTCCTCGACGCGATCTACAACCCCTGGCCGACGCCACTCGCTTCGGTTGTCGAGGCGGCTGGTGGCACGGTGATCGGTGGCCTCGAGATGTTGCTCAATCAGGCCTTCGGGCAGGTAGAGCAGTTCACGGGCAAGCCCGCTCCGCGAGAGGCGATGGCAGCCGCTATCGCTTAGCTCTGTTCACAGTGTCGAGGTAGTCCACAAGACGATTCGTAGTGTGCCGCTGGTGAACGCTAGACACCAAGCTCGAAACCATGTGGACGTTGGTGGTCTTGGCAGGCGCTGGGGTAGTCGGTGGTGTCGGTGCTCGGGCGATCGTCGACAGTTGGTTGCGACGACACGGTTATCGACCAGTCGTGGCTCTCTGTTGTGTGCCCCAGTGCGGTGTCGCCACAGGTTGGGTTGCCGTCGGCGCACTGAATACCTCGGTGGTGCAACTGATCTCAGGTCTTGCCGTGGTGTGGTGGTGCGTCGCAATCTCGACTGTCGACCTGGCCGTGCGCCGGCTGCCCAACAGTTTCACGCTGCCGGGTTACGTCGTCGTGATGGTCTACGCGGCGGCGTCGGGAACGGTGTGGGTTGCTGCAGTGGGATCGGCACTGCTCGCCGGAATCCACCTCCTGGCGCACGTGATGTCGCCTGGTTCCATGGGACTCGGCGATGTGAAGCTCTCTCTTCCGTTGGGCGCTCTGACCGGATTGGTGGGCGCTGACGCCTGGCTGTGGTCGTTGGTGTCTGCATCGGTGCTCACCGCAACCCTGGGTGTCGTGATCGAACTGCGAAAACTGGGCCGGCGACAGTCGGGGCCGGTAGCCCACAATTCGCCCATCGCGCACGGTCCCTCGATGTGCCTGGCAGCCTGCGGTTCGACGGCGTTTGCCTGGTTGACGTGACGAGTGCAACATCCGCGGAAAACCTTGCGTTATTGACTATTCAACGACGGACCGTGATCTGCAGGAAAGACGTAACCGTCGGTTTCATAAAGGCGGGTATCGCAGGCGCGCAGTCCCAGCATGCGGCGAGTCGGACTTGCCGAATGTCCACTCCCTGACGTTGACTGAGGCTTCGGAAATGGGACAAAACGAATCTCGTTTCGCACTCGATTATCGGGGGAACCTATGCGCACAAGGCTTTTCGTCGCTGCGGCAGCCTGTTTGGCGGCTGTGGCTGCAGGGGCGGGCGTCGCCGGCGCCGCGCCTGCACCTTCGTCGGTGGCACTGGGCGGGGGCTCAGGAATCCTGCTGCCGGACGTGGATCATTCCGATCCGGAGCAAGTTGCGGCGTGCACGTTGACCGCGGTCGGATACGACAACGCCGGCTCGCTCGTGGCACTCACCGCCGGACACTGCGGAGTTGTCGGGGACCGGGTGTTCGCCGAATACCTGCCCGAAGCCGGCCCCATCGGTCGGTTCTCCTACTCGAGTCCGGTCTCGGATATCGCGGTGATCGATCTCGACGACGCGAAGGTAGCCCCGCTACGTACCGTCGGCGGCACGACGATCAACGGAATCGGCGCTCCGCCGGCACCGGGCACGATCGTGTGCAAGGAAGGCCGTTCGACCGGCAACACGTGCGGTATCACCTGGGGCTACGACTCCGTCTACGGTGAAATTGTCGAGCACACGTGCTCGATTCCCGGAGACTCCGGTGGACCACTCGTCGTCGGCGATCGCCTGGTGGGCTTGATCAGCAACGGCTTCGAACCGTACTGCTTCGAGCCGCTCCCGCCGCCGTTCCATGCTCCCGACAACTCGGCGGACATCAACATCGGTTTGGCTGACATCAATGCCAACGGTGGAGGATTCCGCCTGTTCTAGGCCCGCAGGAACCTCTGAGATGGCCCACACGCATCGTGCGTGTGGGCCATCTGCGTTCACCCGGAGGGCCACTGTGACAACTGAGGTCCGCGACGTGGAAAGATGGTCGGCGTGCTGCGTTGGATAACTGCCGGAGAATCCCATGGTCCCGCCCTCGTCGCGATGCTCGAGGGCATGGTCGCGGGGGTCGAAGTGACCTCTGAGGCCATCTCGTCCGAACTTGCCCGTCGTCGACTCGGTTACGGCCGTGGCGCGCGGATGAAGTTCGAGGCCGACAAGGTCACCATCATCGGTGGTGTCCGCCACGGATTTACGCTCGGTGGCCCCGTGGCCATCGAAATCGGCAACACCGAGTGGCCCAAGTGGGAAACCATCATGTCCGCCGACCCGGTCGACCCGGACCTGCTCGCCGATCAGGCTCGCAATGCCCCGCTGACGCGCCCGCGTCCCGGTCACGCCGATTACAGCGGCATGCTCAAGTACGGCTTCAACGACGCGCGTCCCGTCCTCGAGCGCGCCAGCGCTCGCGAGACCGCAGCCCGTGTAGCCGCCGGAACAGTCGCACGGTCGTTCCTGCGTCAGGTATTCGGTGCCGAGGTCGTTTCACACGTTATTTCCATCGGTGCTTCCGAGCCTTACGTCGGGCCCGTGCCGGAGGGCAAGGACCTGGACGCGATCGACGCGAGCCCGGTCCGCGCATTCGACAAGGCTGCAGAAGAGTCGATGATCGCCGAAATCGAATCGGCCAAGAAGGACGGCGACACCCTCGGTGGCGTCGTCGAGGTCGTCATCCACGGCCTGCCGGTCGGACTCGGCACCTTCGTCAGTGGCGCCGAGCGTCTCGATTCACGACTTGCCGCTGCCCTCATGGGAATTCAGGCCATCAAGGGCGTCGAGGTCGGTGACGGCTTCGAGACCGCGCGCCGTCGTGGCAGCGAAGCTCACGACGAAATCCGCCCGGGCCCGGACGGCATCGTGCGCTCCACCAACCGCGCAGGCGGTATCGAAGGTGGCATGACCAATGGTGAGGCCCTTCGAGTTCGCGCCGCGATGAAGCCGATCTCGACGGTTCCGCGCGCTCTGGCGACGGTCGACATGGAGAGCGGCGAGGAAGCGGTTGCCATCCACCAGCGCAGCGATGTGTGCGCGGTTCCGGCCGCCGGCGTCGTCGCCGAATCGATGGTTGCGCTTGTCGTGGCTCAGGCCGCACTCGAAAAGTTCGGTGGTGATTCCATTGCTGAAACCACTGCCAACTACCGTCGTTACGCCGAGGGCATCGCAGCCCGACCGCCTCGATAGGACTCACGTATCGATGAAGCCGAAGGCTGTACTCATCGGTCCGCCCGGTGCCGGCAAATCGACCATCGGTCGACGTCTCGCGCAGGCACTCGAACTCGAATTGGTCGATACCGACGCCGAGATCGAACGGACCACGGGTAGAACGATCCCGGAGATCTTCACCCATGACGGAGAGCCTCGGTTTCGTGAGATCGAGGAATCGGTGGTTCGCGACGCGTTGCAGGCCACCGACGGAATCGTCTCGCTCGGCGGTGGTGCGATCCTGTCCGATCGCACGCGCGAACTGCTCCAGGGTCACACGGTCATCTACCTGGAGATCAGTGTCGCCGAAGGGCTTCGCCGCACGGGGGCGAACAATCATCGTCCGCTGCTGGCCGGCGGAGATCCCAAGGTCAAGTACCAAGAGCTGATGAGGCGTCGTCGTCCGCTGTACCGGCGTTCGGCCACGATTCGGATTCGGACGGACGGCCGAAGCCCGGCGCGTGTCGTCGGGCAATTGGTGTCGAAACTTCAAGACAAATGAACAACCGGAGCGGAGTAGTGGAGCAGTGACCGAACCCGTACGTGTAGAGGTGAAGACCGCAAGTCCCTACCCGGTCGTGATCGGCCGCGGCCTGCTCGGTGACCTTGTTGCCGAGTTCGACGGCGCGCGCACTGTCGCGATCTTCCATCAGCCGCCGCTGGCGGAGACCGCGGAGGCTGTACGGGCTGCATTGGCGGAGAAGGGAATCGACGCTCACCGCATCGAAATCCCCGACGCCGAGGACGGTAAGGATCTTGCCGTCGCGGGCTTCTGCTGGGACGTGCTCGGCCGGATCGGCCTGACTCGCAGCGACGCGATCATGAGCTTGGGCGGGGGAGCGGCGACCGACCTCACCGGCTTCGTAGCGGCTACGTGGATGCGTGGTGTCAAGGTTGTTCACGTCCCCACCACTTTGCTCGCGATGGTCGACGCAGCAGTGGGCGGCAAGACCGGTATCAACACCGAAGCGGGCAAGAACCTCGTCGGTTCGTTCCACGAACCGGGAGCGGTGTTCATCGATCTCGCGACGCTCGAGACTGTGCCGCACAACGAGATCGTTGCGGGCATGGCCGAGGTCATCAAGACCGGATTCATCGCCGACCCGGTGATCCTGGATCTCATCGAAGCCGATCCCAAGGCTGCTCTCGATCCGTCGGGAACTGTTCTGCCCGAGCTGATTCGGCGCTCCGTCGAGGTCAAGGCCAAGGTCGTGGCCGCGGATCTGCGCGAGTCGGATCTGCGCGAAATCCTCAACTACGGCCACACACTCGGCCACGCGATCGAACGTCGTGAACGCTACAAGTGGCGCCACGGTGCCGCCGTCTCCGTCGGCCTGGTCTTCGCTGCCGAACTCGGACGGCTCGCGGGCCGACTCGACGACGCCACCGCCGATCGTCACAAGTCGATCCTCGATCTCGTCGGGCTGCCGACGTCGTACGACGGTGATGCGTTCGGCGATCTGATGAAGGGAATGCAGACCGACAAGAAGAACCGTGCCGGGCTGCTCCGTTTCGTGGTCCTCGACGGCCTCGCCAAGCCGGGCCGCCTCGAAGGGCCGGATCCGAGCCTGCTGGTCGCGGCATACTCCGCGATCGCCCGTGATCCTCGGCCGGCCGGCGGAACGGTCCTGCTGTGAGGATCAACGTCGTCAACGGACCCAATCTGGGGCGTCTGGGTAAGCGTCAGCCCGAGGTCTACGGCGCGACCACACACGACGATCTGATCGAATTGTGCGTCGCGGCAGGTAAGGACCTCGGCGTCGAGGTGATCGTCCGTCAGAGCGATCACGAAGGCGATCTGCTCGGTTGGATCCACGACGCGGCGGACGCGGGGGAACCGGTGATCCTCAATGCCGGTGGCTTGACGCACACGTCGGTGGTCCTGCGAGATGCATGCGCCGAACTGACCGCAGGTCTCGTCGAGGTGCACATCTCGAACGTTCATGCGCGAGAAGAGTTTCGGCACCATTCCTACCTGAGTCCGATTGCGACCGGCGTGATCGTCGGACTCGGCGTCGCCGCGTATCCGCTGGCGATCAGGTTCCTCGCCGAGCGAGGCTGAACGAGGGAATTCGAAAAGCCGACCATACGAATGCGGCCCCGAGGAAAATTTCCTCGGGGCCGCATTCGGTTGTGTGGACGGCGGGCGTTACTGCTCGCGCTTGCCCAGATCGATCGCTGGGAAGACCGCGGTATCGGCGTCGGATTCCTCGACGGACATGGCGGCTCCGCTGTATGCGTGCTGCTCGGTGGGGGAGTCGTAGCCCTCGCTGACGGGCACCGGTTCGTGGTGACGCTCGTGGGACGGGGTCTGCGGAGCGGTTCCGTTCTTGCGCTGTTCACGACTGACGAAGAAACGTCCGACGGTGATGGCGATCATGGCAGGGACGAAGATGAGAAGGATCGTGAACGCCGCACCGGAGGTCACCTCGAAGAACAAGCCCTGCTGAGTGAGTTCGAGGGAGGGGACCAGGCTGAGTGCCCAGCTGGCAGCGCCGGCGACGAATCCGCCGACCAAAGCAGCTTTGAGCCACAGCATGGTCAGATCGGCGCCGTCCTCGGGTTCGGGGAAGTTTCGGCGGTCGCGAATGCCGTCGATACCACCCCAGATCGCGGCGAAGACGATGACGATCAACAGGGACAGCCAGCGCAGGGTGGACCCCTGAAGTGGCCACTGTGCGATTGCTGCACCGAGCAATGCACGAAACACAACATGTATCAGGGCCATGCCGAGGCCACGTACCAACCACGCATTCATGGGTACAGCCTAACTAGAACCCATTACACCTTGTGGCCTAACCCACACTTATTGCTGTAACCGTGAGTTTCGAGTTGATCGGCAGGTCTGCCAGGGCGGTAGGTTCGAGGGATGCCGGTCGACTTCAGAACACGCCGTGAATCCCTCAGACGCCTCCTCGCGGAGCGCGAACTCGACGCGATTCTCGTCACAGATCTCCTCAACATCAGGTACCTCACCGGTTTCACCGGTTCCAATGCTGCGCTCGTCGTCAGTGCGTCCGATTCGGCGTCCGACGAACGCGCGACGGTGATCTGCACCGACGGTCGTTACGTGACGCAGGTGGCGGAGCAGGTTCCGGACCTGCGCGCTGAAATCGCCCGTTCGAGTGCTGCGCACTTGATCGAGAAGTCGACGATGCCCGTTCTCGCGTTCGAGTCACACGTCGCGACGTTCGCCGAACATCGCGCATGGACCGAGGCAGCACCGAAGATCCGGTTCGAACCGGTGAGTGGACTCGTCGAACAGTTGCGCATGGTCAAGGACGAGCACGAGGTGGAGTTGTTGCGCGCCGCATGCACTTCAGCCGATGTCGCGTTGGCGCAGTTGATCGCTCGCGGCGGTCTGCGACCTGGCCGAACCGAACGAGAGGTCGGTCGTGAACTGGAAAACCTCATGCTCGACAACGGCGCAGACGGTATTTCCTTCGAGACGATCGTGGCGGCAGGCGTCAACTCGGCGATTCCGCATCACCGACCGACCGACGCGATCCTGGCGTCGGGTGACTTCGTGAAACTCGACTTCGGCGCACAGGTCGGTGGGTACCACTCGGACATGACCCGGACGTACGTGCTCGAGTCCGTTTCCGATTGGCAACGGGAGATTTACGAACTCGTCGCGCGGTCACAAGCTGCCGGTTGCGATGCCCTCGCTCCGGGTGTCGAATGTGCGGCCGTGGACGCCGCCGCCCGTTCGGTGATCGACGATGCAGGCTACGGCGAGTTGTTCCTGCACGGCCTCGGCCACGGTGTCGGCCTCGAAATCCACGAAGCACCGGGAATCGGCAAGCTCGGCACCGGTACACTTCTTTCCGGCGCGGCGGTGACCGTCGAGCCGGGCGTGTACTTCTCCGGGCGCGGAGGTGTACGGATCGAGGACACGCTCGTTGTTCGTGAGCAGGGGCCAGAGCTGCTCACACTGACCGCAAAAGACCTTACCGTCGTCTGAGACGGTTTCCCGACCCCTAGGAGACGCGAAGCAAGTGGCTTCCACCAGTGATTTCAAGAATGGTCTGGTTCTGCAGATCGAAGGCCAGCTGTGGACGATCATCGAGTTCCAGCATGTCAAGCCCGGCAAGGGCCCTGCCTTCGTGCGCACCAAGCTCAAGAACGTGCTCTCGGGCAAGGTAGTGGACAAGACGTTCAACGCCGGTGTGAAGGTCGAGACCGCCACGGTCGACCGTCGTGACATGACCTACCTGTACCACGACGGCAGCGACTACATCTTCATGGACGGCGACACCTACGACCAGGTGTCGATCAGTGAATCCACCGTCGGCGACCAGTCGCGTTTCCTGCTCGAGAACATGGCCGTCCAGGTCGCGACCCACGAAGACGTTCCCCTCTTCGTCGAGCTTCCGGTCACGGTCGAGCTCGTCGTCAAGCACACCGATCCGGGCCTGCAGGGCGACCGCTCCACCGGCGGCACCAAGCCTGCCACCCTCGAGACCGGTGCCGAGATCAACGTGCCGCTCTTCATCAACACCGGTGACAAGCTCAAGGTCGATTCCCGTGACGGCAACTACCTCGGGCGTGTGAATTCCTGAGTGTCCGGCACACATAAGAAACTCGGTGCACGCCACAAGGCGCGCAAGCGTGCCGTCGACTTCCTCTTCGAAGCCGAGGCACGTGACCTCGATCCGGTCGCGCTCGCATCGGAGCGTTCCGATCTGTCCGTCGAGGACGACGCGGTAGCACCCGTCGCGGCCTACACCGTCACGTTGGTGTCCGGCGTTGCGGAGAATCTGGACCGGATCGATCAGGTCATCTCCTCGCATCTGCAGGATTGGACGCTCGAGCGTCTGCCCGCCGTCGACCGTGCGATTCTGCGTATCGCCGTGTGGGAGCTCTTCCATGCGACGGACGTTCCGCCGGTTGTCGCCGTGGACGAGGCCGTCGAACTCGCGAAGCAGCTCTCGACGGACGACTCTCCGGGATTCGTCAACGGAATCCTCGGTCAGGTCGTTCTCGTTGCGCCGCAGGTTCGATCGGCTGCAGCTGCGACCTCGCAGCGCGCGCAGGAATCGGATTCGGGTACCGAGTAGCAAGTTCTGTTCCACCACCGCCGTGCGAGTGTCACCGTGCGCGTTGTGTGTCTGCACACAACCGGTCGAAGTCGCTGCTCGCACGGCGGGATCAGGTCTGTCGGCTGATAGGGTGGGGACCGTCAGACATCCTTTAACGATCCGTCCAGTGAGGCGGAGAAGGAGGTCGCTGTATGAGCGTGCCCGAAGGGTCTCGCCCATCCGATCTTGCAGGTCCAGGCAGCGCCAAGGCATCCGCTGGTGCCGAGGCAAGTAGTGAGACCCGTGAATTGTTGTCCGCCCAGGATGTGGGCCGGACCATCGCGCGGATCGCTCACGAGATCATCGAGAAAACCGCACTCGACGGACCCGAGGGAACAGCCCCTCGTGTGGTCCTGATCGGCATCCCGACGCGCGGAACCACCCTCGCCACGCGACTGCGCGCCAAGATCGAAGAATTCTCCGGTGTGCGTCTTCCCATCGGATCTCTCGACATCACGCTCTACCGTGATGATCTCCGCACCAAGCCGCATCGCCCGCTCGAGCGCACGTCCGTCCCCGAAGGTGGCGTCGACAATGCTCTGGTCGTCCTGGTGGACGATGTCCTCTTCTCCGGTCGCACCGTGCGCTCCGCCCTCGATGCGTTGCGCGATCTCGGTCGCCCCCGGGCCGTCCAACTCGCAGTGCTGGTCGATCGCGGTCATCGCGAACTGCCGCTGCGCGCCGACTACGTCGGCAAGAACGTCCCGACCGCGAGGTCAGAAGACGTCAAGGTTCTCCTCCAGGAACACGACGGCAGGGAAGCGGTAGTCATCTCCGGAGGTAAGAGCGCGTGAAGCACCTTCTTTCCATCGCGGACCTCGATCGTGAGTCCGCGGTAGAACTTCTCGACGAGGCAGAACGCTTCGAGCAGGCGCTGCTGGGTCGCGAAGTACGCAAACTCCCGACGCTGCGCGGACGCACGGTCATGACGGTGTTCTTCGAGAACTCGACGCGCACCCGGGTGTCCTTCGAGGTGGCCGGTAAGTGGATGAGCGCGGACGTCATCAACGTCAGCGCATCGAGTTCCTCGGTGTCCAAGGGTGAATCCCTGCGCGATACCGCGATGACCCTGCGCGCGGCCGGTGCCGACGCTCTCATCGTGCGGCATCCGGCTTCGGGTGCCGCCCATCAGATCGCCAAGTGGACCGGAGCGGCCGACGACGGTGGCCCGGCAGTCATCAACGCAGGTGACGGCACGCATGAGCATCCCACTCAGGCGCTTCTCGACGCTCTGACCTTGCGTCAACGTCTCGGCGACATCGAGGGCAAGCGGATCGCCATTGTCGGCGACATCCTGCACAGTCGTGTGGCCCGCTCCAACGCGTTGCTTCTGTCGATGCTCGGCGCCGAGGTTGTCCTCGTTGCCCCGCCGACTCTGCTGCCGATCGGTGCGCACACGTGGCCGGTCACGGTCTCGCATTCGCTCGACGCCGAACTGCCCGGACTCGACGCGGTGCTGATGCTGCGGGTCCAGGCCGAACGCATGAACGGCGGCTTCTTCCCTTCGCAGCGCGAGTACTCGATCAACTACGGCCTGTCCGAGAAGCGACTGGCGATGCTGGCCGATCACGCGGTGGTCTTGCACCCCGGTCCGATGCTGCGCGGCATGGAGATCGCATCCGCCGTCGCCGATTCCTCGAAAACTGCTGTACTGCAACAGGTTACCAACGGCGTACACATGCGCATGGCTGTCTTGTTCCGACTGCTGGTCGGGTCGGAGGACGGTGCGCTGTGACCAGAAACGAGAACGGAGAATCACCCGTGAGTGTCCTGCTCCGCGGAGTCCTGATCTACGGAGAAGGTGAGCCCACCGACGTCCTCGTCGGCGACGGCACGATCCTCGAGATCGGCGTGGACCTCGATCCGGCCACGGCATCCGAGGTGATCGATGCCGGCGGGCAGATCCTGCTTCCCGGCTTCGTGGACCTGCACACCCATCTACGTGAGCCTGGTCGCGAAGACACCGAGACCATCGAAACCGGAAGCTCCGCGGCCGCTCTGGGTGGATACACCGCGGTCTTCGCGATGGCGAACACGAGCCCCGTCGCCGATTCGGTGGTCATCACCGATCACGTCTGGCGACGCGGACAGGAAGTCGGCCTCGTCGACGTCCACCCCGTCGGCGCAGTCACCGCAGGCCTGGAGGGCAAGCAGCTCGCCGAGATGGCGACCATGGCCGCAGGCGTCGGCAAGGTCAAGATGTTCTCCGACGACGGTCACTGCGTCTACGACCCACTGATCATGCGTCGCGCGCTCGAATACTCCAGCTCGTTGGGCGTCCTGATCGCGCAGCACGCGGAAGAACCGCGTTTGACGGTCGGTGCGGTCGCCCACGAGGGTCCCACGGCCGCGCGTCTCGGACTGGCCGGTTGGCCGCGAGCAGCCGAAGAATCGATCGTGGCCCGTGACGCACTGCTCGCGCGTGACGCCGGCGCCCGCGTTCACATCTGCCACGCATCCACCGCCGGAACCGTCGAACTCGTGAAGTGGGCTCGCAGCCAAGGGATTTCGATCACCGCCGAGGTCACCCCGCATCACCTGCTCCTCGATGATTCACGTCTCGAGACGTACGACGCCATCAACAAGGTCAACCCGCCACTTCGTGAGGCCAGCGATGTTGCTGCCCTGCGCAAGGGTCTGGCCGAGGGCATCATCGACTGCGTGGCCACCGATCACGCTCCGCACGCCGAGCAGGACAAGTGCTGCGAATTCGCGGCCGCCCGCCCCGGAATGCTCGGCCTCGAGACCGCGCTCTCGATCATCGTGCAGACGATGGTCCAGCCCGGCCTGTTGGACTGGCGCGGTGTTGCGCGGGTCATGAGCGAGCGCCCGGCGGCGATCGTCGGGCTCGACGATCAAGGCCGTCCCATCGAGGTGGGGGAGCCCGCCAACCTGACATTGGTCGATCCGTCGGCCGAGTGGACGGTCCACGGACCCGACCTGGCGAGTGTCGCGCATAACACTCCGTACGAGTCGATGACATTGCCCGCACGGGTCACGACCACACTGTTACGTGGCCGCATCACCGCACACGACGGGAATGTGCGGCTGCGGAGTAGCGAGGAGTAGCGCGTCATGGACAGAGCACTGTGGATCATCGGTCTGGCGATCTTCTGGGTCGCGATGATCGGCCTGATGTACGTCGGTTGGCGTGGACGCGCTCGACGCCAGAAAGACAAGATCGGCGAACTGCCGACGGTACCGGCAACCCTGGGGGAACTGCTCGTCCTGCCGACCACCGGCCTGTACGTCGGTAGCACCATCGCACCCAGTTGGCAGGACCGCATCGCCGTCGGCGACCTCGGTTTCCGCGCCACCTGCGAGATCAGCCGCTACAGCGGCGGAATTCTGGTCGAGCGTGACGGTGCGTCGGCCATCTGGATTCCGGAGAAGTCGATCCGTGCGATCCGCACGGAGAACGGTCTTGCCGGCAAGGTCATGAGCAAGGACGGCGTCCTGGTGATTCGCTGGGAATTGCCGAGCGGAACCGAGATCGACACGGGCGTGCGCGGTGACGACAAGACGGTTTATCCGGACTGGGTCAAGCCGGTAACTGCTTCGAACAAGACTGCTTCGAACAAGACTGCCTCGAACAAGACGAATGACAACGAAGACGCAAGCTCTGGCGACATCGAGCAGAACGGAAAGAACGCATGAGCGGCTTTGGCGACAGCCCCGCAGTACTGGTCCTCGAAGACGGACGGGTGTTCCGCGGAACCACCTTCGGTGCGGTTGGACAGACCCTGGGCGAAGCGGTGTTCAGCACCGGCATGACCGGCTACCAGGAAACGCTCACCGATCCCAGCTACCACCGCCAGATCGTGGTCTCCACCGCGCCGCAGATCGGCAACACCGGCTGGAACGACGAAGACGACGAGTCGGTCGGACCGACCGGCGAGAGTGCCGGTGCCAAGATCTGGGTTGCCGGGTACGTCGTTCGTGACCCCTCGCGCGTCACCTCGAGCTGGCGTGCAACCGGTTCGCTGCAGGCCAAGCTCGAAGAGCAAGGCATCGTCGGAATCGCCGGGATCGACACTCGTGCCCTGGTTCGCCACCTGCGTACTCGCGGTTCGATGAAGGCAGGCGTCTTCTCCGGTGAAGCCATCGCCGCCGATGACGAACTGGTCCGACGGGTTCAGGATCAGCCGACCATGCTCGGCGCCGATCTTGCCGGTGAAGTCAGCACCACCAGCGGCTACGTCGTCGAGCCGAAGGGCGGGGAGGCGCTGTACACGGTTGCCGCGATCGACCTCGGTATCAAGACCAACACCCCGCGCATGTTCGCCGAGCGCGGTATCCGCGTCCACGTGTTGCCGTCCAATGCGAGTCTCGAACAGATCCTCGACCTCAAGGCCGACGGAGTGTTCCTCTCCAACGGTCCCGGTGACCCGGCCACCGCCGACGGCGCAGTGCACCTGACGAAAGAGGTCATCGGACAGGGCTTGCCGCTGTTCGGTATCTGCTTCGGCAACCAGATCCTGGGCCGCGCACTCGGCCTGAGCACGTACAAGATGAAGTTCGGCCACCGCGGCATCAACATCCCGGTGATCGAGCATCAGACGGGTCGCATCGCGATCACCGCGCAGAACCACGGCTTCGCACTCGAAGGTGAAGCCGGCCAGGAATTCGACACCCCGTTCGGTCGCGCCGTGGTAAGCCACACCTGCGCCAATGACGGAGCCGTCGAAGGTGTTCGCCTGCTCGACGATTCGGCCTTCTCGGTGCAGTACCACCCGGAGGCGGCAGCCGGCCCGCACGACGCTGCGTACCTCTTCGACCGCTTCACCAGCCTGCTCTCCGCACGGAAAGAAACCGGAGTCAAGAACTAATGCCACGCCGTACAGATCTCAAGCACATCTTGGTAATCGGCTCCGGTCCGATCGTCATCGGTCAGGCCTGCGAGTTCGACTACTCGGGCACCCAGGCTTGCCGCGTCCTCCAGGAGGAGGGCCTACGCGTCAGCCTGGTCAACTCCAACCCGGCCACCATCATGACGGACCCCGAGTTCGCCGACGCCACGTACGTCGAGCCGATCACGGCCGAGTTCCTCGAGAAGGTCATCGCCAAGGAAGCGTTGCAGGGCAACAAGATCGACGCCGTCCTCGCGACGCTCGGCGGTCAGACCGCTCTCAACGCCGCTGTGGCGCTGCACGAGCAGGGCATCCTCGAGAAGTACGACGTCGAGCTGATCGGCGCCGACTTCGACGCCATCCAGCGCGGCGAGGATCGCCAGAAGTTCAAGGACATCGTCGCCAAGGTCGGTGGCGAATCCGCGAAGTCCGCAGTTTGCTACACGATGGACGAAGTACACGCCACGGTCGCCGAACTCGGTTACCCGGTTGTCGTGCGTCCGTCCTTCACCATGGGCGGCCTCGGTTCCGGCATGGCGTACGACGTCGACGATCTCAACCGCATCGCCGGTGGCGGTCTGGCCGCGTCGCCGACGGCGAACGTCCTGATCGAGGAATCCATCCTCGGCTGGAAGGAATACGAACTCGAGCTGATGCGCGACAGTCGCGACAACGTCGTGATCGTCTGCTCCATCGAGAACGTCGACCCGGTCGGTGTCCACACCGGAGACTCCGTCACCGTCGCTCCGGCGATGACGCTGACCGACCGCGAGTACCAGGCGATGCGCGACCTCTCCATCGACATTCTGCGTGAGGTGGGCGTCGACACCGGCGGCTGCAACATCCAGTTCGCGATGGACCCGGCCGACGGCCGCCTGGTTGTCATCGAGATGAACCCGCGTGTTTCCCGCTCGTCGGCGCTGGCGTCGAAGGCGACCGGTTACCCGATCGCCAAGATGGCCGCCAAGCTTGCCATCGGCTACACGCTCGACGAGATCGTCAACGACATCACCAAGGAAACCCCGGCTTGCTTCGAGCCGACACTCGACTACGTCGTCGTCAAGGCTCCGCGGTTCGCTTTCGAGAAGTTCCCCGGTGCCGACGGAACCCTGACCACCACGATGAAGTCGGTAGGCGAGGCCATGAGCATCGGCCGCAACTTCACCGAGGCTTTCGGCAAGGTCATGCGTTCACTCGAGACCAAGCGTGCGGGTTACTGGACCGGCGCCGACATCGAGACGGAGAGCCTGGACGCCCTGCTCGCCGATCTGAGCGTTCCGCAGGACGGCCGCATGTACGGCATCGAGAAGGCATTCGCCCTCGGCGCAACTGTCGAGCAGCTCTTCGACGCCACCAAGATCGATCCGTGGTTCCTCGACCAGTTCCAGCAGATTCACGAGCTCGGTGAAAAGCTTCGCGCTGCAGAGTCTTTCGACGAGGCTGCCCTGCGCCAGGCCAAGTACCACGGCATCTCGGACCGCCAGATCGCGGCTCTGCGCCCCGAACTCGGTGGTGACACGCACGCAGGTGAGGACGCCGTTCGCGCTCTGCGTGATCAGCTTGGCGTGCGCCCCGTTTACAAGACCGTCGACACCTGCGCCGCAGAGTTCGAGGCCAAGACGCCGTACCACTACTCGACCTACGAGCTTGATCCCGAGGCCGAGTCCGAAGTGGCTCCGCAGACCGAGCGACCCAAGGTTCTGATCCTCGGATCCGGCCCCAACCGCATCGGCCAGGGCATCGAGTTCGACTACTCGTGTGTCCACGCTGCCCAGACGCTGTCCGAGGCCGGGTACGAGACCGTCATGGTCAACTGCAACCCCGAGACCGTCTCCACGGACTACGACACCGCTGATCGCCTGTACTTCGAGCCGCTGACATTCGAGGACGTCTTCGAGGTCTACCGCGCGGAGGCGCAGTCGGGCACCGTTGCCGGCGTCATCGTCCAGCTCGGCGGCCAGACCCCGCTCGGATTGGCGAAGCGCCTCGAAGCTGCCGGCGTTCCCATCGTGGGAACCAGCCCCGCAGCCATCGACCTGGCGGAGGACCGCGGCGAATTCGGTCGCGTGCTCACCGAAGCCGGTCTGCCTGCACCGAAGTTCGGTACCGCCACCACGTTCGACGGCGCCCGCGAGATCGCAGCAAGCATCGGCTACCCGGTGCTGGTGCGTCCGTCGTACGTGCTCGGTGGACGCGGCATGGAGATCGTCTACGACGAGGCTTCACTCGCCGACTACATCTCGCGTGCCACGGAGATCTCCGACGATCGTCCGGTCCTGGTCGACCGCTTCCTCGAAGACGCGGTCGAGATCGACGTCGACGCTCTGTGCGACGGCACCGAGGTGTACCTCGGCGGCGTCATGGAGCACATCGAGGAAGCCGGCATTCACTCCGGTGACTCGGCGTGCGCACTCCCGCCCATCACTCTGGGCCGGGCGGATCTCGAGAACGTCCGCCGCTCCACCGAGGCTCTCGCAAAGGGCATCGGCGTCAAGGGCCTGCTCAACGTCCAGTACGCACTCAAGGACGACATCCTCTACGTGCTGGAAGCAAACCCCCGCGCCAGCCGTACGGTTCCGTTCGTCTCCAAGGCGACGGCCGTCCAGCTGGCCAAGGCATGCGCCCGCGTCATGCTCGGCGAATCGATCGCCGACCTGCGCGCAAGCGGCATCCTGCCGGCGACCGGCGACGGTGGAAACACCCCGGCCGGTGCACCGATCGCGGTCAAGGAAGCTGTGTTGCCGTTCAACCGCTTCCGCCGCGCCGACGGTACCGGCGTGGATACCTTGCTCAGCCCGGAAATGAAGTCCACCGGTGAAGTCATGGGAATCGACTTCGACTTCGGTACGGCTTTCGCCAAGTCGCAGACGGCCGCCTACGGGTCGTTACCCACCACAGGCGCGGTGTTCGTCTCGGTCGCCAACAAGGACAAGCGTTCGCTGATCTTCCCGGTCAAGCGCCTGGCAGATCTCGGATTCACCATCCTTGCCACCGAAGGAACCGCAGATGTGTTGCGGCGCAACGGTATCGAGTGCAAGCAGGTGTACAAGCAGTCGGGTGAGGATGTTCCGGCCGGTGCCGAGACCATCGTGTATCGACCCGCATCCCGCGCTTCTCGACGCGTGGGGACTGCCACGTACCGCCGAAGGTCTGGAGACTTTCGCCGAGATCTGCGTCGAGGCCTTCACCGGTGAGGTTGGACTCGTCAAACCTCAGGTTGCGTTCTTCGAGGCGTACGGCAGCGCCGGCTTCGCCGTGTTGGAGCGGACCATCTCGGTTCTTCGCGATGCTGGAACGCTTGTCGTCGCGGACGCCAAGCGCGGTGACATCGGTTCGACGATGGACGCGTACGCGCAAGCCTGGTTGGGTGATTCGCCGTTGGCCTCCGACTCGGTCACCGTTTCGCCGTACCTGGGATTCGGGGCGTTGGCTCCGACACTCGAACTGGCAAGGCAGAACGCACGCGGGATCTTCGTGCTGGCACGAACCTCCAATCCGGAAGGCGGCGTACTTCAACAGTCGTCGGCTGACGGTGTGAGCGTGGCTCAGTCGATCGTCAACGCTGCGGTCGACGCGAACGCCGACGGACGCGACACCGTCGGACTGGTGGTCGGTGCAACTCGGGACCACGGTCTGGACCTGTCGCAGTTCAACGGCCCGATTCTCGCTCCGGGGCTCGGCGCGCAGGGTGCGACGGCAGCGGATCTCGCAGACATCTTCGCGGGATCGACCGAGCTCCTGCTCCCGAACACTTCCCGTGGGGTGCTCAAGCATGGTCCTTCGGTATCGGCACTTCGGGAGGCAGCAATGCGTGACCGAGACGAGATCGAAGCCGCATTGGCGCACTGATCCGTGAGTGACCTCGAGGCTCGTTCGAGCGGTGGAACCCGGTGGTACCGTCCGTCGGTGAATCGTTGGTGGCAGATCGGACTTCTCGTCGCGGCGTGCGCGCTGCTCGCCACCGGGTTCCAATCCGTCACCGGCGTACACGGCGACGATCTCGCCGTGTACCGGACGGCAGGTCAAGCCGTCCTCGACGGCTCGAACCTGTACGACGAGTCGTTCAACGCGAGACTGCCGTTCACTTATCCGCCCTTCGCTGCGCTCGTCGCCGTTCCGGTCGCCTTGGGTTCCTGGGGTGCGGTCCAGTGGGGATGGAGTTTCGTCAGCCTCCTGATGCTGGCCGCGATCATCGTGCTCAGCTATCGCGAGGTCCCGTTCACACGTAGGCGGCCCGTCGTCGTCTACGTGGGTTTCCTGGTCCTGTGGACGGCGGCATCGCCGATCTCCGATCACCTCGGGTACGGGCAGGTCGGGTTGTTCCTGACACTTCTGTGCCTGATCGACGTGCTGGCTCGACCACGGTGGATTCCCGAGGGTGTGCTGGTGGGGATCGCCGGGGCCGTCAAACTGGTGCCTCTCGTCTACATCGGTTACTACGTGATCACCGGGCGTTGGAAAGCGGTTGCGGGCGCCCTCGCCGGCTTCCTCGGCGCCACGGCACTCGGCTTTGCCGTTCTCCCGCGACAGACGATCGACTACTTCGGTGACATCGCCTCACTCTCGGGGCGCGTCGCGGTCGGTGACCCGTCTGTGTTCGGTAACCAGTCCGTGCGTGGAATGGCCTTACGGCTACTCCCCGAGGGCCTGGTGGGTCCGGCATGGCTCGTCGCCTGTGCAGTGTTGGGTGTCCTCGGAATTGTCGCGACGCGGCGCGCTCAGCGCCTGCGAGGTGATCTTGCCGGTTTCACGGTGGTGGCTCTGCTGGCGGCAATCGTGACTCCCATTGCCTGGACCCACCACTTCGTGTGGTTGGTGCCGGCGGTGGGTGTGCTCCTCGTTCCGATCAAGTCGGGCGTGGGGGAGGACACCCGATCGGTACCCGCGTGGTCCTGGATCGCGATCGGCCTCACCGCTGCGGTCGTGCTGTTTCGGCTTCCTCGGGTCGGCGCGGACATGGATATCCCGGTCGTCGGCTTCGTCCTGGAGAATTCATTGCTCTGGGCGAGCCTCGCGGTAGTAGTCGCTCTGGCCGCCCCCGGCGTGAGCCGCACCGAACCGGACACGGTCGATGCCGACGATCCGAAATCGTCGATGCCGACCTGAAAACAGGCCGCGACACGCGCATGGGCGTCGAAAATGCTCGAAATTTTTGGATGTGTCGGCGACCACGTTCATTCCCGCAGGTAACGATTTCGCACACACGCATGGGGACGTCGCACCCGATGTATCGAAATGCTTTGTGTTACAGTCTATTTCGGTACTGTACGCACGTTCGTGTTGCGTCGAATCCGTCTCGATCCAGCCGAAAACGGCGACGATGTGTGACATCGATTCGACGCGCATAACCCACCGCGATCTGCATCGGACCGCGGGGGGTGGGTTAGCAATTCGCGCCAGGCGTGAGTACGGTCGCTATCGCTGCTGGTTATCAGCGGAATAGACAAAATTTGCACACGACGAGACGGAGGAACCGTGGCCCTTCCCCAGTTGACTGATGAGCAGCGCGCTGCTGCTTTGGAGAAGGCAGCTGCTGCCCGCAAGGCCAGGGCTGAGCTCAAGGAGCGCCTGAAGCGTGGCGGCACCGACCTCAAGCAGGTCCTCAAGGACGCCGAAGACAACGAAATCTTGGGCAAGATGAAGGTTTCGGCACTGCTCGAGGCGCTGCCCAAGGTGGGCAAGGTCAAGGCTCAGGAGATCATGACCGAGCTGGAGATTGCACCGACCCGTCGCCTTCGTGGCCTCGGTGATCGGCAGCGCAAGGCTCTGCTCACCAAGTTTGACTTCGAGGCCTGAGCCGACAAGTGATGATTGCTGACGCGGCAGTGTCTGATGATTGCTGACGCAACAGTGTCAGAGAGCAAGACCGCAGTGCGGAGGGGTCGGCTGGTTGTACTGGCCGGCCCTTCGGCTGTCGGTAAGTCCAGCGTCGTTCGCGAGCTGAGAACTCGGTTGCCTGAACTCGTTTTCAGCGTTTCGGCGACCACTCGCGATCCCCGTCCCGGTGAAGTGGACGGCAAGGACTACCGATTCACCTCCCGTGAAGAATTTCAACGGATGATCGACTCCGGTGAACTTCTCGAATGGGCGGAAATCCACGGCGGTCTACAGCGCTCCGGCACCCCGGCAGCGCCGATCGAAGAAGCGCTCGAAGCTGGAAAGCCCGTACTCGTCGAGGTCGATCTCGCCGGAGCACGAGCTGTCCGCCAGGCGATGCCCGAAGCTCTGTTGGTGTTCATGGCTCCACCGAGCTGGGACGTTCTGGTGCAACGGCTGACCGGACGGGGAACCGAAACGGAAGACGTCGTGGCACGCCGACTCGAGACGGCCCGAGTGGAATTGGCCGCGCAGGACGAGTTCGACACGGTCATCGTGAACGAGGATGTAAGCCGTGCTTGCGATGAGTTGGTATCCTTGTTGGTTGGGAACTGATTCCGCACCCTTCGGGAACCGATTTCCACCCCGTTTCTCAGATATCCGGATCGATAAAACTAGTTCTTCAATGAAGATCTAATTCAGGAGACACAAGAGTGAGCAGCACTTCAGCCGCGTCCGCAGCAGGTCAGGGCGCTCTGCCTGCCTACGACACCCCGCTCGGCATCACCAACCCGCCGATCGACGAGTTGCTCGAACGCACCTCTTCCAAGTACGCCCTGGTCATCTACTCGGCCAAGCGCGCGCGCCAGATCAACGACTACTACAACCAGCTCGGTGACGGCATCCTCGAATACGTCGGACCTCTGGTCGAGCCCGGTCTGCAGGAAAAGCCGCTGTCCATCGCGTTGCGTGAAATCCACGCTGATCTCCTCGAGCACACCGAAGGCGAGTGAGCACCACGTCTGCCGCACCCGAACCTCGTTCGGGTGTCGGGGGAGTGTCCGACGCGCCCACATCGATACGTAAGCGCATTGTCGTCGGTGTCGGTGGGGGTATCGCCGCGTACAAAGCGTGCTCGATCATCCGCAGCTTCACCGAGAGCGGTCATCACGTCCGCGTGATTCCGACCGAATCCGCTCTGGAGTTCGTCGGCCGCGCCACGTTCGAAGCACTCTCCGGCAACCCGGTTCACACCGGCGTCTTCAACGACGTCCCGCAGGTTCCGCATGTCCGCCTCGGACAGGAAGCCGATCTCGTTGTCATCGCGCCGGCAACCGCTGATCTGATGGCGCGAGCTGTCATGGGCCGCGCAGACGACCTGTTGACAGCCACCTTGTTGACCGCACGCTGTCCGGTCGTCTTCGCCCCCGCAATGCACACCGAGATGTGGGAGCACCCCGCAACGGTGTCCAACGTGGCGACACTGCGCTCGCGCGGCGTCCACGTGATCGAACCTGCCTCCGGGCGTTTGACCGGAAAAGACACCGGGGCCGGTCGACTTCCCGAACCCGACGAGATCGTCGGGTTGGCATCGTTGCTCCTCGAGCGCTCGGACGCGTTGCCGCGCGACCTGGAAGGTCGCCGCATCCTGGTCACCGCCGGCGGTACTCGCGAGCCGCTCGATCCGGTGCGCTTTCTCGGTAATCGCAGCTCCGGCAAACAGGGCTACGCGCTCGCCCGTCTGGCCGCCCAACGCGGCGCTCACGTCACGCTGATCGCCGGTTACACGGCCGATCTTGCCGACCCCGCCGCTGTCGACGTCGTGCACATCAAGACGGCCGAAGATCTCCGGTTGGCAGTGGAGAAGCAYGCACCGGGACACGACGGAGTCGTCATGGCTGCAGCTGTCGCGGACTTCCGCCCCACCACCGTCGAAGGCAGCAAGATCAAGAAGGGCGCAAACGAACCCGACTCGATCAGCCTCACCAGAAACGCCGACATCCTCGCCGGTCTCGTCGAAGCGCGTCGTGACGGCGATCTGGACGCTCGAACGGTGATCGTCGGATTCGCCGCAGAGACCGGTGACGCCCATGGTGACGTTCTCAGTTACGCCCGCTCCAAGCTTGCCCGCAAAGGTTGCGACCTCCTCGTGGTCAATGCGGTCGGCGAGGGCAAGGCGTTCGAGGTCGATCACAACGACGGTTGGCTGCTCGGTTCCGACGGCTCGGAGTCCGCGCTCGAGCACGGATCCAAGGCTTTGATGGCCAGTCGAGTACTCGACGCCCTGGTCAAGCTCTTCCCCGAGTAGCGACACGCGCCCGGTGGTGAGAGTTACCCCACGATAATCGGGTGAGCACAAGGGTGTTGCGCAGGCGGTCCAACCGTTATCGTCGGCTCAGCCCCCAGCTAACAAAGCATGACAAAACGGTCACCGAACGGTGATTCGGATACTTCAATAAGCTGTAGTCAAGAACTCAGTCGTCGAGAGGGAGATCTGTGAGCAAGTCCGGCAGTCGGCTATTCACCAGCGAGTCCGTCACCGAGGGGCACCCGGACAAGATCTGTGACGCGATCAGCGACTCGATCCTCGACGCGCTGCTCACCCAGGACCCRCGCGCCCGCGTGGCCGTCGAAACTCTGGTCACCACCGGCCAGGTTCACGTCGCCGGCGAGGTCACGACCACTGCGTACGCAGACATTCCGAAGATCGTGCGCGACACGGTCCTCGAGATCGGCTACGACAGCTCGGCAAAGGGCTTCGACGGTAACTCCTGTGGCGTCAACGTCGCGATCGGCGCTCAGTCGCCCGAGATCGCGCAGGGTGTCGATCACTCGCACGAGGCTCGCGTCGACGGAATCAGCGACGACGAGATCGACCGTCAGGGTGCGGGCGACCAGGGCCTGATGTTCGGCTACGCCACCACCGACACGCCGGAACTGATGCCGCTGCCCATCGCGTTGGCTCATCGTCTCTCTCGCCGGTTGACCGAGGTCCGTAAGTCCGGCGTGCTGCCGTACCTGCGCCCGGACGGCAAGACCCAGGTCACCATCGAGTACGACGGCGACAAGGCTGTCCGTCTCGACACCGTGGTCATCTCCACCCAGCATGCCGCTGACATCGACCTCGACAACCTGTTGACGCCCGATCTTCGCGAGAAGGTGCTTCACTCGGTGCTGACCGACGTCAACCTCACCGATCTCGACACCTCCGATGTTCGTCTGCTGGTGAACCCGACGGGCAAGTTCGTCCTCGGTGGCCCGATGGGTGACGCCGGTTTGACCGGCCGCAAGATCATCGTCGACACCTACGGCGGAATGGCTCGCCACGGCGGCGGCGCGTTCTCCGGCAAGGACCCGTCAAAGGTCGACCGAAGCGCTGCCTACGCCATGCGTTGGGTGGCCAAGAACGCTGTTGCCGCAGGTCTGGCCGACCGCATCGAGGTTCAGGTCGCCTACGCCATCGGCAAGGCGGCTCCGGTCGGCCTCTTCGTCGAAACCTTCGGCACCGAGAAGACCGATCCGGCACGGATCCAGAAGGCGATCACCGAGATCTTCGACCTGCGTCCGGGAGCGATCATCCGCGACCTCGACCTGCTGCGTCCGATCTACGCGCAGACGGCGGCATACGGTCACTTCGGTCGCACCGACATCGACCTCCCGTGGGAGAGCACCGATCGTGCCGACAAGCTGCGTAGCGCAGCTGGTCTCTGATCACTGACGTACAGACGGGGCGCGGGTGGGCGCGGAAAGAGTAGCGGCAGAAGTCGATCCGGTCGCCCGGGTGCTGCCGATGCTCCCGCTCGCTCACCTCGACCGTGAATTCGACTACCTCGTTCCTCGTGAACTCGAAGCGGATGCGCAGCCCGGAGTCCGGGTGCGCATCCGCTTCGCTGGTCGTCTGGTGGACGGTTTCATCGTCTCGCGCGAGGCGACCAGTGACCATCAGGGGAAGTTCGGCTGGCTCGAACGCGTCATCTCGTCCGAGCGGGTCCTGACGGCCGAAATCGCGCAAGTCGTCGATCGTGTGGCGGAGCGTTATGCCGGAACCCGTGCTGACGTTCTCCGTTTGGCGGTACCGCCGCGCCACGCGAAGGTCGAGGCGGAACCGTGGGAGCCCGCCGAGCCGCCGTCCGCTCCTGAACCGATCGAAAATGGTTGGCATCTCTACAGATTCGGTGACGCCTTCCTGTCCGCGATTTGCGAGTCGAAAAGCCCGCGTGCGGTCTGGCAGGCGTTGCCTGGTGAAAACTGGCCACTGCGCCTGGCCGAATTGGCCGGGGCTGTAGCGGCAAGTGGTAAATCCGCGATTCTGGTTGTGCCCGATCAACGCGACCTGGACCGCGTCGTCGCCGCATGTACCGAACTCTCCGGAGCGGATGCAGTGGTGGGTCTGTCCGCAGGCCTGGGGCCGGCCATGCGATACCGAAGGTGGCTCGCTGCACTGCGCGGGACCGCCCGGATCGTCGTCGGCACGCGCAGTGCAGTTTTTGCGCCGACGCCCGAGACCGGTCTTGTCGTCGTCTGGGACGACGGCGACGACAACTTGTCCGAGCCGCGGTCGCCGTATCCACATGCCCGCGAAGTTGCCGTCCTGCGTGGCTACGTCGCCGGGTGCGCCGTCGTGATCGGTGGGTTCTCCCGTACGGCAGAATCGCAGGTACTCGTCGACTCGGGATGGGCGCACGATCTGGTCGCTACGCGGGACGTCGTTCGTGCTCACGCACCCAAGATCACCGCGCTTGCCGACAGCGATCAAGCCTTGGCCCGCGATCCGGGAGCCAGAGCGGCTCGTTTGCCCGCTATTGCATTCGCGGCCGCCCGGCGCGCTCTGGGTGAGGGCAACGGAGTCCTGGTGCAGGTGCCTCGGCGGGGGTACGTACCGACCCTGGCCTGTGGAAAGTGCCGTGCCCCGGCACGTTGCCGTCGGTGCAACGGCCCACTGGCTCTTCCCGCTGCGGCAGGTCCCGACGGCGCCGGGACACCGGCGTGCCGCTGGTGCGGGGTTGCCGATGCCGCCTACCGATGTCACGCGTGCGGGGCGAAAGCGTTGCGCGCGGTGGTAGTCGGTGCCGGCCGGACCGCCGAAGAACTCGGGCGGGCGTTTCCCGGTGTGAAAGTTGTTCTGTCCGGGGGCGGTGATGTGGTCAAGGAACTGCCACACGGGCCCGCGTTGGTGGTCTCGACAGTGGGTGCGGAGCCGGTGATGACCGGCGGCTACGGCGCCGCGCTCTTGCTCGACGGTTGGGCACTGCTCGGCCGGCCCGATCTGCGCGCCGCCGAGGAAACACTCAGACACTGGATGTCGGCTGCTGCCATGGTGATTCCGCTGTCCGAAGGCGGTGAAGTTGTGGTTGTCGCAGACTCGGGTATCCCGACGGTGCAGGCGTTGGTCCGATGGGATCCAGTGGGGCACGCACAATCTCAATTCGAGGAACGGGACGAGGTCGGCTTTCCTCCGGCCGTTCACATGGCTGCGATCGACGGTGGATCCGCAGCAATTGCGGAGTTGGTGGACTCAGCTGATCTGCCGGCAAGTGCTGTACTACTCGGACCAGTGGAATTGCCTGCGGGGGAGAGGCTTCCGTATTCCGGAGAGGACGAGAGCGGTGTCGCGCCGGAGCGAATGCTGGTCCGCGTTCCACGCAAGGACGGTCGCGGCCTTGCGGACGCTCTGGCACATGCGAGGGCCGCGCGCAGTGCGCGGAAGTCATCGGGTCCGGTCCGCATTCAGATCGACCCACGCCGCATCGGCTGATTTTCGAGTTCTCAGAGGCATGCTTGTGTGCAGCAAAAATCTTGCGCAACCCGATATGGCGATATATCGTCGAACTATCAACGATAGTGATGGAGGTTCGACGATGGATGCAAGTTTCCCGAACGAGGGGATGTTCGGCCGACGCGGTTTCTTCGGCGGTTTCGGCCGTGAGCAACGGCCACCATTTGTGATGTGGGCGCCGACGGACGACGGCGCGCCGGGCGATGGTCCCGGCGATCGAGACGGTGGACGACGCGGTCGACCGCACGAGCGGCCGGGCTTCGGTGACATGCCACGCAGAGGCCATCGGCGGGGGCGTTTCGGTCCAGACGGCGGACCCGGCCCCGGCTTCGGTCCGGGCGCTCAGTTCGGTCGCGGGCGAGGACGTGGCGGACGAGGTCGTCGTGGAGATGTGCGCGCTGCGATTCTGTTGTTGATCGCGGAAGAGCCGATGCACGGCTACGAATTGATTCAGCAGATCGTCGAGCGCAGCGGCGGCGTCTGGAAGCCGAGTCCGGGTTCTATTTATCCCGCGCTGTCCCAACTCGAGGACGAGGGACTGGTCATCATCGAAAAGGTCGCCGGCCGCAAGACCGCCAAGCTGACCGAGGAAGGCCTCGCGTACGTCGAGGAGCATCGCGCCGATCTCGGGGCACCGTGGGATGACGTTCGTCTCAGCGTAGGGGAGCCGGAGCAGGACCTTCGTGAACTGATCGGCCAGCTGATGGGCGCGGCCGGTCAAGTGGCTGCTGTAGGCACACCAGCGCAGGTCAAGGCCGCAGCCGACGTGCTTGTCGAGGCGCGTAAGTCGCTCTACCGAGTGCTTGCCGGTGATGACGCCGATGAAGGCGGCAATTGAGACGTCGGATACCTACTGTTCGGTAGGGTATGCGCCCCGAAGTTTCTGGTGTTACGGTCAGCTCCCTCGTAGGATCAGAGCAGGAGCAGGAACAATGGCTGGCGTCAAACGGTCTGTGGGACTGACATTTTCGGTAGCAGTGGCGCTGCTGATCGGAGCACCGCCGGCGATATCGGCTGCCGCACCGACGCTCCCGTCTGCGAGTGCCGACGCGATGGACGTTCCTCTCGACATCGGTCCGGGTCAGGCGACTCGTTCCGTTGCCACGGCATATGCGCATGCTCATCGAGGATCCGCACCTGCCGGGTCGAACGATTTCGCCTGTGAGCCTTCCGCCACGCATCCCCGACCAGTTGTACTCGCCCACGGAACCGACACCGAGGCGTACGCGGATTGGGCGGCCCTGTCGCCGGCACTGGCAGCTGACGGCTATTGCGTCTTCGCCCTCAATTACGGCGGTGCGATCGAAGAAGAAGACGGGGACGTCGCACACGAGACTTACGGCGTCGGCGACATAGTCGGTAGTGCCACCGCGTTCGGTTCTTTCGTCGATCAGGTGCTGACCGCGACCGGAGCGGACAAGGTCGACGTGATCGGCTACTCCCAAGGCGCGACGGTGACGCGGTACTACGTCAACAAAATGGGCGGCGACGCCTACGTCGATCATTGGGTCGGTTTGGCTTCGCCGACCTACGGCGGGGTGATGTTCGGGTTGGTTCCCATCGTCCGTGCGATCCCCGGCGGAGAAGACTTTGTCGAAGATGTCTTTTCGCGAGCTGTCCGCGAGCAGATGCAGGGGTCGGATACGTTGAACGCCCTCAACGACGGCGGTGACACCGTACCCGGAGTGCGCTACACGACTATCGGGTCCACTGTCGACGAGATGATCCAACCGTCCTCGAACATCGCGCTCCGCGACGCCGGTGCAGAAAACATCGTCCTCCAGGATCTGTGCCCGTCGAACCTGACCGGCCACTTCCGCATGCCGTACGACCCCTACGTGATCGACGTCATCCGGACGGTCCTCGACCCCGATGCCGAGCGGCACGCTTCGTGCAGCGCGGTGCCGCTCGGCACGGATATTCCGCAAGTGGTCATCGACGCAAATTCGTGAGCTGCAAATTCGTGATCTGCTAACTCGTGAGCACCGAGACCACGTGGGTCGGGATGTTTACTCGGCGAGCTTGGCAGTGGCCTGCGCCCACAGGAAGAACTTGTTCGTTCCGAGGTCGCGGACGGTCTTGATGTTGAACGCTGCCTTCAAATGTTCTGCGTCCGAATCGCTTACGCCGTTGAGTGCCGCGACCGGGGCGTCCGCCAATTCTTCGACGGACTTTCCTGCGTAGGCCTTGTCGAACTTACTGTCGATGCCTGCCATCTAAGTTCCTCCGTGTGATCGGTGTATCCCGTATCAGCCTCCGCCGAGTGGCGACGACAGAGACAGTCAATACCGAGGACCGGTGAATCTGCAGGGTTCTGATCAAAGAAATTGCTGAGAAAGTGGTTCGGTGTGGCGCGAGGTAGGTCGTAGCTCCCGCAGTCCTTAGACTGACAGTTCCACCCACCGACACATCCGGGAGCATTTTCGTGAGTTGCAGTCCACCGCGTTCGACAGGCCGATCGGCTGATCAGAGTCCGAAGAGCCCAACGAAACGGGAGAGCTGACATGCGCGTCGTGTTCGCCGGAACGCCCGAACCCGCGGTTCCTTCGCTGCGGCGTCTCATCGAGTCCGCCAACCACGAAGTGGTAGCCGTCGTCACGCGTCCGGACGCTGTGGCGGGCCGCGGTCGCAAAGTCACCCGCTCGCCGATCGGTCTGCTTGCCGACGAGCACGGCATCCCGGTCCTGACCCCGGTCAAGGCGTCCGATCCCGACTTCGCAGCCGAACTCGCCCGCCTCGAACCGGACTGCGCACCCGTCGTCGCCTACGGAAACCTGTTGCCGCAGAACGTCCTCGACATTCCGAAATGCGGTTGGGTCAATCTGCATTTCTCGCTGCTTCCGGCGTGGCGCGGCGCCGCGCCGGTGCAGGCCGCGATCAGTGCCGGTGACGAAGTGACGGGCGCCAGTGCGTTCCGTTTGGAAGCCGGCATGGATACCGGCCCCGTGTACGGAGTGATGACCGAGCGGATTCGCGACACCGATACGGCAGGCGACCTGCTCGGGCGTCTGGCGGAAAACAGCGCTGCCCTGCTCGAATCGGTACTCGACGGCCTGGAGGCCGGAGAGATCAACGCGGTTCCGCAGTCTGACGACGGCGTCTCGTACGCCCCCAAGGTGACTGTGGACGCGGCCCGCGTGCGGTGGGAATTGCCCGCTCGCACGGTGGACCGGCACATCCGAGCCGTCACACCCGCACCCGGGGCATGGACGATGATCGGTGATCTTCGAGTCAAGGTCGGCCCGGTCACCGTTACGGACGAGACCCTGGCAGTCGGTGAGATCTCGGTACGCAAGGATGGTCTGTACATCGGTACCGCGACCACCGCGGTACGACTCGGGCAGATTCAGCCCCCGGGCAAGAAATTGATGTCGGCAGGGGACTGGGCACGCGGTGCCCGACTCGACGCGGAGGTACGAGCACAGTGACCGAATCACGACGACCGGCACGGCGGACACAGGGTCCCGGAGCCAAGAATGCAACCGGCGGCAAGAACACCAAGCCGAAGCAGGCCAAGCGGCCGGATCCGGCAACCGCCGGGCTCGATCAACCGCGCCTGGCTGCGCGCGACGTCCTGCGCGCGGTCCGTGAACGTGACGCATACGCGAACCTGGTTCTGCCCGGGCTCCTGCGTGACCGCAAACTCGACGCACGCGATGCGGCGCTGGCAACCGAACTCGCGTACGGCGCGGCACGTGCTCAGGGCCTCCTGGATGCGGTGATCGCGCATGCGGCGGGTCGGCCGATCGAAGAGATCGACGGAACCCTGCTCGATGTACTCCGACTCGGCTCGTACCAACTGCTGCGTACTCGTGTCGCACCGCACGCTGCTGTTGCCACTTCGGTCGACCTCGTCCGCGCCGAAAACGGCCAGGGCCGAGCAGGATTCGTCAACGCGGTCCTGCGCCGTGTTTCCGAACGCACCCAGGACGAGTGGGTCGAGCTGCTGGCGCCGAAGGACCCGGTCGGCCGACTCGCCTTCGAGCACGCGCATCCCCTGTGGATCGCGCAGGTATTTGCCGACTCGCTCGGCGCCGCAGCCGGAGAGCTCGAAGACGTCCTGATCGCCGACGACGCCCGCCCCGCCGTGCACCTCGTCGCCCGCCCCGGTGAGATCTCCGCCGAGGAGCTCGCACTGGTGACCGGCGGCGAGATCGGGCCGTACTCGCCGTACGCCGTGCATCTCGACGGCGGTGACCCCGGACAACTCGAGGCGGTCCGCCAAGGCCTGGCAGGAGTGCAGGACGAGGGCAGTCAGCTGGTTGCCCGCGCCCTCAGCATTGCTCCTCTCGAAGGTGAAGACTCCGGACGCTGGCTCGACCTCTGTGCAGGTCCAGGAGGAAAAGCGGCACTTCTCGGTGCTCTTGCCGGCATCGAAGGTGGTCGACTCGACGCCGTCGAGCCGGTCGAACACCGTGCCGAGTTGATTCGCAAGACCACTCGCGAGCTTCCCGTGGACGTACACGTGGCGGACGGCCGCGAATCCGGGCTCGAACCCGGATACGACCGCATCCTCGTCGACGCTCCCTGCACCGGGTTGGGTGCGCTGCGTCGGCGCCCGGAGGCACGTTGGCGTCGCCAGCCGTCCGATGTGGCTCCGCTCGTGAAGTTGCAGCGTGAATTGCTTGCTGCCGCAATCGAACTGGTTCGGCCCGGCGGAGTGGTGCTGTACTCCACGTGCTCGCCACACTTGTCGGAAACGCTGGCAGTGGTCGCCGATGCGGTGCGGCGTCATGGCGTCGTGGAACTCGACACCAAGGAATTGGTGCCAGGTGTCCCGGACGTCGGCGACGGATCGTCGGTTCAGTTGTGGCCGCATCGACACGGCACGGACGCTATGTTCATGGCCGCTTTGCGCAAGCCGCTGGCCTGATCGGATGACTTCTGGGCATCGGTAGTCGTATGGTGCCTACATGGTTACGTGGGAACAGGTTGTAGTACTGGGTTCGGCTCTTCCCTCCGTGGAAGAGTCGACCTCGTACAACACCCCGGCACTCAAGGTGGCAGGTAAAACTTTTGCGCGGCTCCGCACCGAAGCGGAGGGGGCTTTGGTCGTGATGTGCGGTCTGGACGAGAAGGAGGCGCTACTCGCCAGTGGCGAGGCGGCTTTCTTCACCACAGATCACTATCACGGGCACGGATCGATCCTCGTGCACCTCGAACTGATCGACGAGGTGCAGTTGGGCGAGATGCTCGAAGATGCGTGGCGGATCAAGGCGCCCGCCAAGGTGCGAAAGCTCCGCACCGTCGTCAAGAACTGATCGGATTTCAGCGGCTCCGATGTGCATGCACGGTCGGCGATGAAGCACAGCCGATGTGCATGCACGGTCGGCGATGAGTCACAGCTAAACTCGGCGGCGTGGCTTCCCCGATGATTGCACCGTCCATTTTGTCCGCAGATTTTGCTCGACTCGCCGATGAAGCGACTGCCGTGTCCGGCTCCGACTGGCTTCACGTCGACGTGATGGACGCGCATTTTGTTCCCAATCTCACGCTGGGTCTGCCGGTGGTCGAGAGTCTGCTGAAGGCGACGGATATTCCGCTCGACTGCCATCTCATGATCGAAAACCCGGAGCGCTGGGCGCCGCCGTACGCCGAGGCCGGTGCGTACAACGTCACGTTCCACGCCGAGGCCACCGACGACCCGCGTTCGGTTGCCCGCGATATTCGTGCAGCTGGTGCCAAGGCGGGGCTGAGCATCAAGCCTGGAACCCCGATCGACGACTACCTGGAAATCCTCAAGGACTTCGACACCCTCCTGATCATGAGCGTCGAACCCGGATTCGGTGGTCAGTCCTTCATGCCTCAGGTGCTCGACAAGGCACGCGCAGTTCGCAAGCTCGTCGACTCGGGTGAGCTGACGCTCCTCGTCGAAATCGACGGCGGCATCAACGCTTCCACGATCGAGCAGGCCGCTGAAGCAGGGATCGACTGCTTCGTCGCCGGTTCGGCGGTGTACGGAGCGAGTGATCCCGGTGAGGCGGTGCGCAAGCTACGCGCGCAGGCCGCCTCGGCGTCGCCGCACCTGACGCTGTCGGTCTGAGCCGCTCGATGGCAAAGGGTGGACAGGCGTCGACGGCTGATCTTGACGCCGCGATGCAGATCGCGCTGGCCGCAGCGGATTCTGCGCGCGGATTCACCAGCCCCAACCCGCCGGTCGGCGCTGTTATCCTCGCCGCCGACGGCACCATCGCTGGCGTCGGTATGACGCAACCGCCCGGTGGACCGCACGCGGAGGTCGTGGCTCTCGACGAGGCCGGCGATGCAGCGCGTGGCGGTACGGCCGTGGTGACACTGGAACCGTGCAATCACCAGGGGCGAACCGGGCCCTGCTCGCAGGCATTGATCGATGCCGGAGTCTCGGCGGTCGTCTACGCAGTCGGTGATCCCAATCCCGAGGCTTCCGGCGGCGCAGCGACGCTGATGCGAGCTGGAATCAGCGTCACGGCCGGACTGAGAGCACCCGAGGTGGAAGCTGGTCCACTGCGGGCCTGGCTGCACAAACAGCGCACCGGTCGCCCGCACATCACGTGGAAGTACGCGGCCAGTCTGGACGGACGCAGCGCCGCCGAGGACGGAACGAGTCAGTGGATCACCGGTCCGCAGGCGAGGGCGCGCGTGCATGCTCAGCGGGCGCAGATCGATGCGATCGTGGTCGGCACCGGCACCGTGTTCGCCGACGATCCATGGCTGACGGCGCGTCAGCCCACCGGTGAGCTCGCGGCGCATCAGCCCGTACGCGTCGTCGTCGGAAAGCGTGAAATACCTTCGACGGCAAGCGTTCTCGATGACACCGCACCGACTTTGGTGCTCAACACCGACAACATCGACGAAGTAGTCGAGGCGTTGGGGGAGTACACAGACGTACTTCTCGAGGGTGGGCCCCGTCTGGCCGGAGCATTCCTCGCCGCCGGATATGTCGACGTCATCGAGGCGTACATCGCTCCGATACTGCTCGGCGCGGGCGCTTCCGCGCTCGTCGATGCCGGAGTGCACACCATCACCGACGCCCACCGATTCCGTTTGGAGTCCGCGGTAACGATCGGCCCCGATATTTTGTTGAGTCTGGTTCCGGAGAGTTCTGCTCCGGGGAACGAGGAGTAGGGCGCGTGTTCACAGGAATTGTGGAAGAACTCGGCGAAATTGTCGCCAAGGAAGAACTGGTCGATGCTGCACGCTTCACGGTGCGCGGGCCACTGGTCACCTCCGACGCCGGTCACGGCGATTCGATCGCGGTCAACGGCGTGTGCCTGACGGTCGTCGATGTGCTTGCCGACGGTTCGTTCACCGCAGACGTCATGCAGGAAACGCTGAACCGCTCGAGCCTGGCGAAGTTGGATGTCGGCTCTCGCGTCAACCTCGAGCGCGCCGCGGCGCTGAACAGTCGACTCGGCGGCCACTTGGTTCAAGGGCACGTCGACGGAACTGGCCACGTCATTTCCCGCTCGCCTTCCGAGAACTGGGAGGTGGTGCGGATCGCACTGCCGGACTCCATTTCCCGATACGTGGTGGAGAAGGGTTCGATCACTGTCGACGGAGTCTCGCTGACGGTCTCCGCGCTGGGTGGCGACCGCGGGTTCGAGTACTTCGAGATCTCGCTGATCCCGACAACGCTCGAGTTGACGACGCTCGGAACCGCTGTGGTCGGTACGCCGGTCAACCTCGAGGTGGACGTGATCGCCAAGTACGTCGAGCGGCTTCACTCTGCCGGTCGGTAGGACCAGGCTGATCGGACCCGTCCGATTGGTCGTAGGGTTGTCAGTGCATCCGTCGGATGCACTTGTTGTATTCGATGATGTTAAAAGTCAAGACTTTGGAGTGCGAGCACGTGACCAGGTTCGACAGTATCGAGCGCGCAGTAGCAGATATCGCTGCAGGTAAAGCTGTTGTCGTCGTGGACGACGAGGATCGCGAGAACGAGGGCGACCTCATCTTCGCCGCCGAGAAAGCCACCCCGGAACTGGTGGCGTTCATGGTCAGGTACACCTCCGGCTACCTGTGCGTGCCGCTCGACGGTGACGATTGCGATCGGCTGGGCCTGCCCCCGATGTACGCCACCAACCAGGACAAGCACGGCACCGCCTACACCGTGACCGTCGACGCCCGCGAAGGAATCGGTACCGGCATCTCGGCATCGGACCGCGCTGCGACGATGCGTCTGCTCGCAAACCCCGAATCCGGTGCCAACGATTTCACTCGTCCCGGCCACGTCGTTCCGCTCCGCGCGAAGGAAGGCGGAGTGCTGCGTCGTCCGGGCCACACGGAAGCTGCAGTCGACCTCGCCCGCATGGCGGACCTGCGTCCCGCCGGCGTCATCTGCGAAATCGTCAGCCAGAAGGACGAAGGCGCGATGGCTCAGACCGACGAGTTGCGAGTCTTCGCCGACGAACACAACCTTGCTCTGATCTCGATCGCGGATCTCATCGCGTGGCGTCGCAAGCACGAGAAGCACGTACTGCGCATCGCCGAGGCCCGCATCCCCACCCGCCACGGTGAGTTCACCGCTGTCGGCTACACGAGCATCTACGACGAGGTCGAGCACGTTGCGCTGGTGCGCGGCGACATCGCAGGCCCCGACGGCGACGGTAGCGACGTACTCGTCCGCGTTCACTCCGAGTGCCTCACCGGCGACGTCTTCGGTTCGCTGCGGTGCGATTGCGGCCCGCAGCTCGACGCCGCACTGGACATGGTCGCCCAGGAAGGCCGCGGCGTTGTTCTGTACATGCGCGGACACGAGGGTCGTGGCATCGGCCTCATGCACAAGCTGCAGGCCTACCAGCTCCAGGACGCCGGTTCCGACACAGTCGACGCCAATCTCGAACTCGGGCTACCGGCGGACGCCCGCGACTACGGCATCGGTGCGCAGATCCTCGTCGATCTGGGGATCTCGTCGATGCGTCTGCTGACCAACAACCCGGCCAAGCGTGTGGGTCTGGACGGCTACGGCCTGCAGATCACCGATCGCGTTCCGATGCCGCTGCGCGCGAATGCGGAGAACCTCACCTACCTGCGCACCAAGCGCGATCGGATGGGTCACGATCTGATCGGACTGGACGAGTACGAGGCGAACCAGAACACCGCACAGCCGGGAACCGCACTGTGAGCGGCGAAGGTCAGCCGCAGCTCGCGATCGCCGAGGCCAAGGATCTGAAGCTGGCGATCGTTGCCGGACAGTGGCACGCGACGATCTCCGAGGCTCTGATCGCCGGCGCGCAGCGCGTCGCGCAGGAGGCACAGATCAAGGACGTGACACTGGTCCGTGTCGCCGGCGCGATCGAACTGCCGGTCGTTGCGCAGGCATTGGCTCGCACGCACGACGCCGTCGTCGCACTCGGTGTTGTCATCCGCGGCGGCACGCCGCACTTCGAGTACGTGTGCGACGCGGTCACCGCGGGCCTTACACGCGTCTCGCTCGACGAAAGCACTCCCGTGGGGAACGGTGTCCTGACCACCGACACCGAGCAGCAGGCTCTTGACCGTTCGGGGCTGCCGGGTAGCGTCGAGGACAAGGGCGCACAGGCCTGCGCCGCCGCACTGGACACCGCAGTGACCCTGCGCCATCTCCGAGCACCATGGACCGAGGATTCGTTTCGATGAGTACACCCGGCGACAACGAGAACTGGGAACTGATTGCGTCACCGCGTAAGTCGACGCGATACGCGATCGGAGTTGCTGTCCTCCTGGTGATCGTTCACGTCACACTTGCACTCCTGCTCCGCCAGGGGTCCACCGGCGTGTACTTCCGCGCCGCGGACCAACTTGCGATGGCAGGCATCGGCACCATTCTGGCTCTCGGTGTACTGATGTTGACGCGGCCCCGGGTCAAGGTGGGCAAGCAGGGAATCGCCGTACGAAACATCTTGGGCGAGAAGATCGTCGACTGGGATCTGTTCGAGGGACTCTCGTTCCCCGACGGCGCCGCCTGGGCACGCATCGAATTGCCCGACGACGAGTACATGGCAGTGATGGCGATCCAGTCCAACGACCGTGAGTACGCCGTCGACACGGTCGGCAAGTTCCGCGAACTGGCCGACCGCTACGCACCGGTCGCGCACAAGAGCAACTGACGTCTTCCGACCGGTTCGGTGCCCGCATCCTGCGCGTTTCCGAGTCGGTCGGTGGCGGCGACTAACCTGAAACCGTGCCGGATCCCTCGACTTACCGCCCCGCTACCGGAACCATTCCGGCTGCGCCGGGCGTCTACAAATTTCGCGATCCGCATGGTCGGGTCATTTACGTCGGAAAGGCGAAAAGCCTCCGTTCACGTTTGAACTCGTACTTCGCGGACGTCACGACACTTCATCCCCGTACTCGGCAGATGGTGACCACCGCCGGCAGCGTCGAGTGGACCGTCGTCAGTACCGAAGTCGAAGCGCTTCAGCTCGAGTACAACTGGATCAAGGAATTCGATCCGCGGTTCAACGTGCGGTACCGCGACGACAAGACGTATCCGGTTCTCGCCGTGACGCTCAACGAAGAGTTCCCGCGGCTGTTCGTCTACCGCGGTCCGCGGCGCAAGGGCGTCCGCTACTTCGGTCCCTACTCCCATGCCTGGGCCATCCGCGAAACACTCGATCTGCTGCTGCGAGTGTTTCCCGCACGAACGTGCTCGTCCGGAGTCTTCAAACGACACAACCAGATCGGCCGGCCGTGTCTGCTCGGCTACATCGACAAGTGCTCGGCGCCCTGCGTCGGGCGAGTCAGCGCCGAGGAGCATCGTCAGATCGTCGAAGATTTCTGCGACTTCCTCGCCGGCCGCACGGACAAGCTGGTCAAAGATCTCGAAAAGCGCATGCAGCAGGCTTCCGAGGACCTCGATTTCGAGACTGCAGCCCGTCTGCGTGACGATATCGGGGCTTTGCGCAAGGCGCTCGAGAAGCAGGCCGTCGTACTCGGTGACGGCACCGACGCCGATCTCGTCGCCTTTGCCACCGATGATCTCGAAGCCGCCGTTCAGGTGTTCCACGTGCGCGGCGGACGCGTGCGGGGTCAGCGTGGATGGGTCGTGGAGAAGGCAGGCGATGCCATCGACTGGGCCGCACTCGACGCCGAGTCCGACCTGCCGATCCTGGTCGAGCAGTTCCTCACCCAGTTCTACGGTGAGCAGGCGGCACTCGACCCGGGAGCGGGCTCCGAGGCCGGGATCAGCGCCGTTCCCAAGGAAGTTCTCGTGCCGGTCCTGCCTGCCAACGCGACCGAGATCCAGGCGTGGCTGAGCAAGCTTCGGGGATCGCAAGTGCAACTGCGGGTTCCGCAACGCGGCGACAAGAAGGACCTCGCCGAAACGGTCCAGCGAAACGCGAAAGAGGCTCTGGCGCAGCACAAGCTCAAGCGCGCCGGCGATTTCACCTCGCGTTCTGCGGCGCTTCAGGGCATCCAGGAAGCACTGGACCTGGACTCGGCTCCGCTACGAATCGAATGCATCGACATCAGTCACGTCCAGGGAACCGACGTCGTGGCGTCACTGGTCGTGTTCGAAGACGGGCTCCCGCGTAAGTCGGACTACCGCCATTACGCGATCAAGGAAGCTGCCGGCGACGGTCATTCCGACGACGTGGCGAGTATCGCAGAGATCACTCGCAGGCGGTTCCTGCGACACAACCGCGACCTGGGCATTCTCGCTGCGTCGGCGTYGACCATGGACGCGGACGGTGGGGATCTGGCTCCCGAAGCGGCGATCGACCCGGCGACGGGCCGGCCTCGGAGGTTCGCCTATCCACCCAATCTGTTCGTCGTGGACGGCGGCGCCCCCCAGGTCACGGCCGCAGCGGCGGTCCTCGACGAGCTGGGGGTCACCGACGTTGCGGTAGTCGGCTTGGCCAAGCGGCTCGAAGAGGTATGGGTACCGGGGGAAGAAGATCCGGTCATCCTTCCCCGAACGAGCGAGTCGTTGTACCTCCTGCAACGCATCCGAGACGAAGCCCACCGCTTCGCGATCACGTTCCATCGCAGCAAGCGCTCGAGGCGGATGACGGCTTCGGCTCTGGACTCGGTCAAGGGGCTCGGTGAAACTCGTCGTACTGCTCTGGTGGCTCACTTCGGTTCCGTGGCGAAGCTGAAAACGGCAACGGTCGAGGAGATCATGCAGGTCCCCGGTATCGGTGAGACCACAGCCACAGCAGTTCTGGCCGCACTCGGCACGGATTCGGCTGCAGCCGATGCGGGTGCTGAAGCTCGAGCGCTGCCAGCCGCGGTAGGGGATGATGAGCTGGACACGGAATCCGAATCGTCTGTTACCTCTGCTGACGCGCCAAGCGCCGAATCCGGTAGCGGTGACAAGGGCTCCGAGTCGCGAGAATTGTCCATGCCGACGACGGGGCCGAGTGCACAGTGACTACCGACAGCGCCAAAGACAGTCGAACGATGGATTTCCTGCTGGTGACGGGATTGTCCGGAGCCGGTTTGAGTACCGCTGCCAAGGTGCTCGAAGACCTCGGCTGGTATGTCGCGGACAATTTGCCACCTGAGCTCATTTCTCGGATGGTCGGTCTGAGCTTGACCTCCGATCCGCCGGTCGATCGTCTCGCCGTCGTGATCGACGTGCGGAGTCGACTCTTCACCGGCGATCTCGGGTGGGTGCTCACCGAACTCGAGGCGGAGCCGATCCACACTCGGGTGCTGTACCTCGAAGCGTCCGACGACGTATTGATCCGACGGTTCGAACAGGTGCGCCGCAGTCATCCGTTGCAGAACGACGGCATCGACGGCACGTTGTCCGAAGGGATMGCAGCCGAGCGTCGGCAGTTGGCCGTGGTGAAGGCGGCCGCCGATCTGGTCATCGACACGTCGGCGCTGAAGGCACATCAGTTGCGTCAGAAGATCGAAACGGCGTTCGGGAACGATGCCAACCGCACGATGAAGGTGACGGTCCAGTCGTTCGGATTCAAGTACGGCCTGCCGATGGACGCCGATCTCGTCTGTGACGTTCGATTCCTGCCCAATCCCCACTGGATCCCGGAACTTCGCCCGCACACCGGTCAGGATGCCGACGTCCGCGACTACGTGTTGTCCCGCGAGGGTGCGGAAGACTACCTAGACACCTACCGACATCTGGTGGATTTGACGATCGCCGGATATCGGCGAGAAGGAAAGCGCTACATGACAATTGCGGTCGGGTGCACCGGCGGTAAGCACCGAAGCGTGGCCATGTCCGAAGCTCTCGCGAGGCGTTTGGGTTCCGAGGACGACATCTCGGTCAGCATCGTGCACCGGGATCTGGGGCGCGAATGAGTGAACCGACGCATAGCTCGCGGGAGAAGCCAGATGGGCCGGCCATCGTCGCGCTCGGCGGCGGGCACGGATTGTTCGCCACGCTCCAGGCCGTCAGACGCCTGACGGTCGACGTCACCGCAGTGGTCACGGTCGCCGACGACGGTGGTTCGTCGGGCCGGCTGCGCGCCGAACTCGGCGTCATCCCGCCCGGTGACCTCCGGATGGCGCTCGCGGCTCTCGCGTCGGACGAACCCGAGATAGTCGACTGGACTCGGACCATTCAGCATCGCTTCGGCGGTGTCGGCGCACTTGCCGGGCACTCGGTGGGCAATCTCATCCTGGCCGGACTCACCGAGGTGCTCGGCGATCCGGTCGTCGCGCTCGACGAGATGGCGCGACTGCTGCGAATCCGTGGCCGCGTGCTGCCGATGTCGCCGATCGCGCTCGAGATCGAAGCCGACGTTCAAGGACTCGAAGAGGACCCACGCGTCAGCCGCTGCATTCGTGGACAGGTCGCCGTCGCGACCACGCCGGGCAAGGTTCGGCGTGTGAGACTGCTCCCGTCCAATCCGCCCGCGTGTCCCGAGGCTGTGACTGCGATCGATCGTGCCGATCTCGTGGTTCTCGGCCCGGGATCGTGGTTCTCGAGCGTGATCCCGCACGTACTGGTACCCGAACTTGTCGAATCACTGTCGTCGACGAATGCTCGAAAGGTGCTGGTGCTCAATCTCGCACCCGAGCCGGGGGAGACCGCCGGATTCTCCGCAGAGCGTCACCTGCACGTACTCTCCCAACACGTGCCCGATTTTCGGGTCGACTACGTGGTGGTCGACTCGGCGTCGGTACCGGCCGGGCGTGAACGTGAACATCTGCAGCGTGCGGCGGATCAATTTTCAGCCGAAGTCAGGTACGCGGATGTCGCGGACACCTCACCGGGCGCAGCGCATGTACACGATCCGGCAAAACTGGCCGATGTACTGGCTGAACTGTCGAGCAGTGCGGCAGTAGGGGATTCGACACAGTCTTCCCTGCCAGAACAGCAATCCGAAGAACAGAGGGAGAACGCTTCGTGGCAATGACAGCGGAGGTCAAGGACGAACTGAGCCGGTTAGTGGTGACTCAGGTCAGCTGCCGCAAGGCAGAGGTCTCCGCGTTGCTGCGCTTTGCCGGTGGGCTCCACATCGTCGGCGGCCGGGTGGTCGTCGAAGCAGAGGTGGATCTGGGCTCTACGGCGCGACGTCTGCGCCGGGAGATTTTCGACCTGTTCACCTACAGTGCCGATGTTCACGTACTCAGTGCGGGCGGGCTTCGAAAATCCGCTCGCTACATCGTGCGTGTGGCGAAGGAGGGTGAGGCCCTCGCGCGCCAGACGGGACTGCTCGATCTTCGCGGGCGCCCGGTTCGCGGCTTGCCTGCGCAGGTCGTCGGCGGAAGTGTCGGCGACGCCGAAGCAGCTTGGCGCGGTGCGTTCCTCGCGCACGGTTCCCTGACCGAACCCGGCCGTTCGTCGGCGCTCGAAGTGAGCTGCCCCGGCCCGGAAGCTGCACTTGCTCTGGTCGGAGCTGCGCGGCGTCTGGGGATCTCGGCGAAGGCACGTGAGGTTCGCGGAACGGATCGTGTGGTGATCCGCGACGGTGAGGCCATCGGCGATCTCCTGACCCGAATGGGAGCCCAGGACACACGCCTGGTGTGGGAGGAGCGACGGATGCGACGCGAGGTCCGCGCCACCGCCAATCGTCTCGCCAATTTCGACGACGCAAACCTGCGACGCTCTGCTCGCGCTGCCGTTGCGGCTGCTGCGCGCGTCGAGCGTGCGTTGGAGATCCTCGGCGAGGACGTGCCCGATCACCTCGCGGCGGCGGGCGCACTGCGCGTCGAGCATCGGCAGGCGTCCCTCGAAGAACTCGGCCAGTTGGCCGACCCGCCGATGACCAAGGACGCCGTTGCCGGACGTATCCGTCGCCTGCTCTCCATGGCTGATCGCAAGGCGAAGGAAACGGGCATACCCGACACCGAATCCGCAGTGAATGTGGAGCTACTCGAAGAGGGGTGACCTGCCCTCCGTCAGGGCGGGCTGCGCACGTTCGGGCCACGCGCATTAGGGTATGAGTCACATCGACCGATGAACCCCACGTCCGCGTCGTGCACACACGGATTCGGAGTATGCGTGGGTCAAGTTGCACACCAGAATCATGGTCAAAGGAGCGAATTGTGACTGTCCGGGTTGGCGTAAACGGTTTCGGCCGTATCGGACGTAACTTCTTCAGGGCGGTGGATGCGCAGAAGGCGCTCGGAACCACCGATATCGAGATCGTGGCAGTCAACGACCTGACTGACAACGCGACGCTCGCTCACCTGCTGAAGTACGACTCCATCCTCGGCCGTTTGCCGTACGACGTGTCGCTCGACGGTGACGACACGATCGTCGTCGGCGATCAGCGCATCAAGGCCCTCGCACACCGCGGCCCGTTGAACGAGCTTCCCTGGGGCGAGCTGGGCGTCGACGTCGTCGTCGAGTCCACCGGCATCTTCACCGACGCCGCAAAGGCCAAGGGACACCTCGAAGCCGGCGCCAAGAAGGTCATCATCTCGGCTCCGGCCAAGGGTGAAGACATCACCATCGTCATGGGCGTCAACGACGACAAGTACGACGGCAGCCAGAACATCATCTCCAACGCGTCGTGCACCACCAACTGCCTCGGCCCCATCGCCAAGGTTCTCGACGACGAGTTCGGCATCGTCAAGGGTCTGATGACCACGATCCACGCGTACACCCAGGATCAGAACCTGCAGGACGCACCGCACGCAGACCTCCGTCGCGCCCGCGCAGCCGCCCTCAACATCGTTCCCACCGGCACCGGTGCAGCCAAGGCCATCGGCCTGGTTCTCCCGCAGCTGCTCGGCAAGCTCGACGGCTACGCACTGCGCGTGCCGATCCCCACGGGCTCGGTCACCGACCTCACCGCGAACCTGAAGAAGTCGGCCACTGCCGACGAGATCAACGCCGCGATGAAGGCTGCTGCCGAAGGACCCCTCAAGGGCATCCTCAAGTACACCGACGCACCGATCGTCTCTTCGGACATCGTCACCGACCCGCACTCGTCGATCTTCGACTCGGGTCTGACGAAGGTCATCGACGACCAGGTCAAGATCGTTTCCTGGTACGACAACGAGTGGGGCTACTCCAACCGCCTCGCCGACCTCATCGGCCTCGTCGCCAAGTCTCTCTGAGCGGAGTTTCGATAACAGTGGCAGTTCAGACGCTGAAGGATCTGCTGGACGCTGGGGTCGAGGGGCGCACCGTACTGGTGCGTTCCGACCTCAACGTCCCGTTGGATGGCGGAGAAATCACGGACCCGGGCCGCATCGTCGCGTCCGCTCCCACCCTGCGGGCACTTGCCGAGGGTGGAGCGAAGGTCATCGTGACCGCGCACCTCGGGCGCCCAGACGGTCAGCCCGATCCCAAGTTCTCCCTCGCACCGGTTGCCGCGAAGTTGGCCGAAATCCTCGGTCGCAACGTGCAACTCGCCGGTGACGTCGTGGGACAGGACGCGCTGGCTCGTTCCGAAGGACTCACCGATGGTGACGTCCTGATGCTCGAGAACATCCGTTTCGACCCTCGCGAGACCAGCAAGGACGAAGCCGAGCGGGTCAAGCTCGCCAAAGCTCTCGTCGAGCTGGTCGGTGACGACGGCGCATTCGTCTCCGACGGATTCGGTGTTGTTCACCGTAAGCAGGCGTCGGTCTTCGACGTCGCGAAGCTGCTCCCGCACTACGCGGGCTACCTGGTCGGCGCCGAGGTCGAGGTGCTCGCCAAGCTCACGCAGGACGCAGCGCGTCCGTACGCAGTGGTGCTCGGCGGCTCCAAGGTCTCGGACAAGCTGGCCGTCATCGAGGCACTGGCGCCGAAGGTCGACACTCTGGTGATCGGCGGCGGAATGTTCTACACGTTCCTCGCAGCTCAGGGTGTCTCCGTGGGCAATTCGCTGTGCGAAGAGTCCATGATCGAGACCTGCAAGGATCTCCTCGACCGGTACGCCGACGTCATCCACATTCCTCAGGATGTCGTTGTCGCGGACTCCTTCTCGGCCGATGCCGAGTCGAAGATCGTTCCGTTCGACAAGATTCCCGACGGCTGGATGGGTCTGGACATCGGACCGGAGTCGGTCAAGCGCTTTGCCGCGATCCTGACCGGCGCCAAGACGGTGTTCTGGAACGGCCCGATGGGCGTGTTCGAGTTCCCGAAGTTCGAGGCAGGCACCCGTGGTGTCGCCGAGGCAATCGTGGAGGCAACCGAGAAGGGCGCCTTCAGCGTCGTCGGCGGCGGCGACTCCGCAGCAGCCGTTCGTCAGCTCGGTATCCCGGACGAGGGCTTCTCGCCCATTTCCACCGGTGGTGGCGCTTCCCTCGAGTACCTCGAGGGCAAAGAGCTGCCCGGCATCGCAGTACTGGAAGGCTGATCCGACATGGCACGTAAGCCGTTGATCGCCGGCAACTGGAAGATGAATCTGAACCACCTCGAGGCCATCGCCCTGGTGCAGAAGATCGCATTCTCCTTGCCTGCGAAGTACTTCGACAAAGTGGATGTCACGGTCATCCCGCCGTTCACCGACATCCGTAGCGTCCAGACCCTGATCGAGGGCGACAAGCTCCTCCTCACGTACGGCGCGCAGGATGTCTCGGCTCAGGACTCGGGTGCGTTCACGGGCGAGATCAGCGGCTCCATGCTGGCCAAGCTCGGTTGCACCTTCGTCGTGGTCGGTCACTCCGAGCGTCGCACCCTTCACGGTGAGACCAACGAGACCGTCCTCGCCAAGACCAAGGCTGCTCTCAAGAACGGCCTCACACCGATCGTGTGCATCGGTGAAGGCCTCGAGATCCGCGAAGCAGGCGATCACGTCGCCTACAACGTCGACCAGCTCAAGGGTTCGTTGGCGGGCCTGAGCGCGGAGGAGATCTCCAAGATCGTCATCGCGTACGAGCCTGTCTGGGCCATCGGCACCGGCCGTGTCGCTTCTGCCGCCGATGCACAGGAAGTGTGCGCTGCGGTACGAGCAACAGAGTGTGCGCTGCGGTACGAGCAACAG
>NZ_JBFUJN010000019.1:0-254999 GCF_056401335.1 Rhodococcus sp. P4_F3_2 | reverse complement strand
GACGAGGATCTCCTTCGCGCGTTCGTCGAGCGTCGGCAGCGGGAGTGCGTTGAGGCTGGCGATGTCGTCGGGGGAGATGTTCTTCGCGGCTTCGACGCTTGCCTTGTTCTTGTCGTTCTTGCGCTTACGTGAGTACAKGACCACACCGCCCGTCCCGACCACCACAGCGCCGCCCGCGATGAGGAGTGTTCCGACTCCCATTCCGCCGCTCGTGTTGTTCGCGTCGCCGAGTGCTCCAGCCGCGGCAATTGCCGCGCCGGTCCAATCATCCTCGGCGAGAGCTGGTTCCACCGCGTCGGAATTGATCGATTCGATGTCGGAATCGGTGATGTTGCTCAGCTCAGCGGGGACGTCGAGGTAGTAAGCACGCTCCGCCGTGGCAACTGCAAGCAGGACGGACTTGGTACTCAGCGTCGACTTCGTGGCTGTCTGCTGTGCCCACGCCTGGCCACCCAGGTTGTTGAAATCGGGGACGAACGCGACCCACAGATCGATCTGGTGGTCCTCGCTGAGTTGATCGATCGCGGCTTGTATGTCGCTGCGTTGCCCGGCGTCGAGAACCCCGGAGGTGTCGGTGATGTGATTCGGCAACACCATCGGGGCGTCTGCCGAGGCGAGCGCAGGACTGAAGACGAGCGCCAGCAAAGCGAAAATCGCAGCGACGGCGGCGGCGCTTCCCCGACGGCGAACGGGTCGGGTGATTGTCCGACTCTGCTCTACCGAGGACAACTGCGAGAAGTGTGGTGCGAGGGCCATGACGCAAATCTATCCGTTGTGGCGCGTCGGCATCGGAGGTGATCGCCGCGAACTGGCAGAATTGCGGGAGTGAAACCTGCTTTCGGTAACCGCCCCCACGACCCATCACCCTCACGGGCGGGCGGCTTCGGGGCAGGATTGGCTCGCTGGACGCGCCGACTGATCGCCGGTGCCGTGTTGATGGCCGTGGTTCTGGTCGGGGGTACTGCGTTCCGGGTGTGGCAGGTGGCGCGCATCGACGACACGCGGCCGGCCGACGCGATAGTTGTTCTGGGCGCGGCTCAGTATTCCGGCACTCCGTCATCCGTCTTCGAGGCCCGACTCGAGCAGGCGTACAAGCTGTACAAGCGCGGAGTGGCGCCGCAGATCATCACCGTCGGCGGTAAACAAGAAGGTGACGAGTACACCGAAGCGGCGTCGGGAAAGATGTATCTGACCGATCGCGGAATTCCGTCGAGTGCGATCACCGCAGTGGAGACCGGTTCGGACACACTTCTCAGTATCGACGCGGTGAGCGCCGAGATGTCCTCGCAGGGAATCAATTCCGCTGTCCTGGTCAGTGACCCGTGGCACTCCTTGCGAACGCGGACGATGGCCCGCGACACAGGACTCCAGGCGTGGACCGCACCTACTCGTCAGGGCCCGGCTGTCTTCACCCGCGAATCCCAGTTGCACGGAATCGCTCGCGAAACCGGCGCGCTGCTCTGGTATCAGCTCACGCACTTCTCCGCAGACTTCCCCTACACGGCAGGGCAATAGAGACCATGACAGCTCACACCACCTACGGAGGCGGCACCTACTCCGAACACGACCTCGAACGTAGTGTCGTCGAGGCGCCGAAGCGTGCGGGATTGCCGGGTTCGCAGATCGCAGCGGCGCAGCATCGTTCGGACTTCTCGCGAGATCGGGCGCGTGTCCAACACTCCGCGGCTTTGCGGCGCTTGGCCGACAAGACCCAGGTTGTCGGCCCGCGCGACGGTGACACACCTCGCACGCGGTTGACGCACTCGATGGAGGTCGCACAGATCGGGCGAGGGATCGCCGACGGACTCGGTTGCGATCCGGACCTGGTGGACCTCGCCGGTCTCGCGCACGACATCGGGCACCCGCCGTACGGTCACAACGGCGAGAAAGCCCTGGACGAAGTCGCCAAGGACTGCGGAGGTTTCGAGGGCAACGCGCAGAATCTGCGGATACTGACCAGCCTCGAACCCAAGATCCTGCGCCCCGACGGTCTGAGTGCCGGCCTCAATCTCACCAGGGCATCACTCGACGCAGCCATCAAGTACCCCTGGACCCGGCCGCAGCCCGGCGCGAAGTTCGGGGCATACGACGACGACGCAGAGGTGCTCGCCTGGGTTCGAGACGGGGCGCCCGAGCGTCGGCAATGCCTGGAAGCTCAGGTCATGGACTGGGCCGACGACATCGCGTATTCCGTGCACGACGTGGAGGACGGGGTGATCGCAGGCCGTATCGACCTTCGCTCGCTTGCCGATCCGTCCGAGCAGCGCGCACTGGCAGAACTGGGGGCCTCCGAGTTTCGGGGATTGGTAGTGGACGATCTGATCGACGCCGCTCAACGGTTGTCCGAACTCCCCGTCGTACGCGGGGTCGGAAGTTTCGACGGCACACTCGGAAGTTCCGTCGCGTTGAAGAATCTCACGAGTGAATTGGTGGGTCGCTTCGCTACCGCGGCGATCGCCAGCACCCGGCTGACACACGGTGACCGACCCCTCTCGCGGTATCAAGCCGACCTCGACATACCCGAGGCCGTCGCATCCGAGGTGGCGTTGCTCAAGACCGTGGCGCTGTACTACGTGATGTCCGACGCCGGACACAAGGCGCGTCAGGATCGGCAGCGTGATCGTGTCCACCGCGTCGCGGAATGGCTGCTGGCGACTGCGCCGGCCGGGCTCGATCCGATCCTGCTGCCCGCGTGGGAACGCGCCGCGGACGACGGTGCTCGGGTCCGGGTAGTGGTGGATCAGATCGCGTCGTACACGGAGAGTCGGCTGGAACGGGTGGACAAAGCGAGCCTGGGCGCGCAGGCCAGCTGGGGCTGAGCCGCTTACGCCTTCAGCAGGTCATCCGCGTCGACGGGTCGGTAGTGGTATCGAGCCACTTGCCGTAAGCGTCGCCGCCTGCTGCGCGAACGTCCTTGCAGATCTTCGACTCGGTGTTCCCGGATTCGCGATACACCGTGTAGATCGCCGTCCCCGAATCGGAGACTTGACGCAGTGACGGGCAGGACTGGTCTGTGCGTAGGTATTTCGAGCCGGGGAACGCGTCGAGGTAGTTCTGGATCTCGCTGGCGTACGTTGCCGGATCGGTGGCATTGGCCAACACCACGATTCCGGTTCCTTTGCACGAGGGGACGGTGATCGGCTTGCTGACCCCGAGGTCGCCATTTCTCGCGGACGGGTTCGACGCCCGGGTGGTCGTGGTCGCCTGCAGTCCGGCGGTGGGTAGCGGCTCGAGCTTCGGCGTTCTGGCCGGCTCCTGGGTGGGTGCCGGTGCCGACGTGGCGATGGAAGCTGCTGCAGTGGTGGGTGATTCGGGTCCCGAGTTCTCCCGCATCACCCAGGCCGCCGTGCCTCCTGCGGCCAGAACGAGTGCAACTCCAGCCGCACCGATCGCGATCGGGGCTCGGTTTCGCTTGGTCTTTGTCGCGATGTGCGTGTAGTTCCCGTGAGCGGGATTCGCCGTGGTGTAGATGGGCGGCGCGACGATCGTGGGGTGCAATTTGCCGGCGGCACCGGGGGTGTCGGTCGTCGAGAGGGCCTGCCGCGCTTGGAGTGCGAGCGCTCCCGTAGTCGGATAGCGGTGTGCGGGATCCTTTGCCATGCCGCGAGCCACGATGGCGTCAAAACCTTGCGGGAGCGATGGAACCGTCAGCGTGGGGCGTCGCGGCGGAGCGTTCAGGTGCGAATTGACCAGATGCTCGATGCTTGTGGTGTTGAAAGGTGTTGTTCCGGTGAGTGATTGGTAGAGGACACAAGCCAGGGAATAGACATCCGCTGCGGCCGTCGGCGTTTCGATTCCGAACCGCTCCGGCGCCATGTACGCATAGGAACCGACTGCGCTTCCCTCGGTGGTGATCTTCGTGTCCGTCTGTGAGTATGCGATTCCGAAGTCGACGAGGTAGGCGAAGCCGTTGTTCGTGAGAATGATGTTGTCTGGTTTGACGTCGCGATGGATGAGCCCGCGGGCATGTGCGGCGTCCAACGCCGAGGCGATTTGCGAGACGATGTCGACGGCTCGTACAGGCGTGAGTCGGCCGAATTCGGCCAACTCGGCGCGCAACGTATGACCTTCGACCAAACGCATGTCGATGAAGAGGACTCCGTCGATCTCGCCCCAGTCGTGCACCGGGATCACGTGCGGTTCGTTCAAGGCGGCGGTGGTGCGAGATTCTCGGCGGAAACGAGCTTGGAATGACGGGTCGGCCGCAAGTTCGCGATGGAGCAACTTGAGTGCGACCAGGCGATCCTTCGAGGTGTCGTACGCCTCGTACACTTCACCCATTCCGCCTCGGCCGAGGAGGCGACGCAACTCGTACACGCCGAATCGGGTTCCTGATCGCCCTTCGTGCGAGCTTGAGGCGTTTTCAGTCATCGTCGGTCCCATCGCTGCGGTGCAGAGTCGGCCATCAACATATCGTTGTCAGGAGGTGCCGGGGGACCGCCTAGACTGATGTACGTGGCGGGCCGAATTTCTGACAGAGACATCGCGGCCATTCGCGAACGCACTCGCATCGAGGACATCGTCGGTGAATACGTTTCACTCAAGCGTGCCGGTGGCGATTCGATCAAAGGTCTGTGTCCCTTTCACGACGAGAAGTCGCCGTCGTTCCACGTGCGACCCAACCACGGCCTCTACCACTGCTTTGGCTGCGGTGAGGGCGGGGACGTGTACTCGTTCCTGCAGAAGATGGATCACATCAGCTTTGTCGAGGCTGTCGAGCAGTTGGCGGATCGGCTCAGCTACACGATTTCGTACGAGGGTGGTGGGCCGTCCGTTCAGCGCGATCGCGGCACTCGTGCACGCTTGATCGCGGCAAACGCGGCGGCTCAGGAGTTCTACGCCGCTCGTCTGCGCGAACCCGATGCCCAGGCGGCTCGCGACTACCTCACCGAGAGAAACTTCGACGGTGCCGCAGCACTGCAGTTCGGGTGTGGATACGCGCCCGAAGGTTGGGACACTCTCACAAAACACTTGATGTCCAAGGGCTTCGAATTCAAGGAACTCGAAGCAGCCGGGCTGTCCAAAGAGGGGCGACGAGGTCCGATCGACCGGTTCCATCGCCGTCTTCTGTGGCCGATCCGCAGCGTCGCCGGTGACGTCATCGGCTTCGGTGCCCGCAAGCTTTTCGACGACGACACCATGCCGGGTAAGTACGTCAACACGCCGGAAACGATCCTCTACAAGAAGTCTCAGGTCCTGTTCGGCTTGGACCTCGCCAAGCGCGACATCGCCAAGGGGCACCAGGCGGTAGTCGTCGAGGGCTACACCGACGTCATGGCGATGCACTTGGCCGGCGTCAAGACCGCCGTCGCTTCGTGTGGAACCGCCTTCGGTGAGGAGCACCTCGCGATGCTCCGCCGACTCCTGATGGACGACAGCTACTTTCGCGGTGAGATCATCTACACCTTCGACGGTGATGCCGCAGGGCAGGCCGCTGCGATGAAGGCGTTCGAGGGTGATCAGAAGATGGCCGGGCAGACGTTCGTCGCCGTCGCGCCCGACGGAATGGACCCGTGCGATCTGCGTCTGAAGTCTGGTGACGCCGCCGTTCGCGACCTCGTGGCACGGCGCACTCCGATGTTCGAGTTCGTGGTGAAGTCCATCCTCACCGAACACGATCTGGAGACCGCTGAAGGTCGCGTCGAGGCACTGCGTCGTACCGTCCCCGTCGTTGCGCAGATCAAGGAATCAACTCTGCGCGACAGCTACGCGAATCTGTTGTGCGGATGGGTCGGTTGGGACGATCTTCCGTCGGTTCGACGACGCGTGCGTGACGAAGCTCGCAAACGGGCGTCGACGCGCGGATCTTCACCGGCGCCCAAGCGTCGTCAGGTTGTCGAGGCACCTGCCGCCGATGCGCTTGCGCTGCCGATCGGAATCTCCAGGCCCCGGCCCAACGATCCGGCGCTCTCGACGCAGCGAGCTGTCCTCAAGGCCGCATTGCAGCACCCTGGCATCGCCGGCAGTGTCTTCGACTCGTTGCCTCCCGAGACATTCACCCACCCCGCCTACATTGTCATCAGACAGGCAATGGCTGACGCCGGTGGAACGAGCAAGGGGCTCGGTGGCGCCGAGTGGATCGAAGTCGTCACCAAGGGCGTCGAGGACATGACGGTGGCCTCGGTTGTATCTGAGCTGGCCGTCGAACCGATGCCGTGCGACGAAGACACGGTTCCGCGCTACATCAACGGAGTGCTCGCACGACTGCAGGAAGCGTGGGTGGGCGAGCAGGTTGCCGACCTCAAATCCAAGCTTCAACGCGTTTCACCTGCTGCGGGCGTGAGCAGGCTGTCGGCGACCAAAGCGTCTGACCTAGCGGTTTTTCTTCAACTGGTCGTGGGGGACCAGAATCGTGGTCTCCTCGTTGATCGGCTTCATCGGCTCGAGCTTGGGCTGAGTACTCAGTGAGTCGGCCAGCTTCTGCCGTGACGCGTCCAACACCTTCTTTGTGGCCGGACTAGTGGCCACCGCCTTCGCGGCCCGGCTGATCTGCTCGTATCGTGCGCGGCCCGCTTTGGTTCCCAGGACGTACCCAGCTGCAACACCGATCAACAAACGCATCATTCCTGCTTCCCTCCAGCACCGATCGTCCTGACTCCATCCTGCCTGATGACTCGCTGGGCAGGCGATTTGGTACTTCGGTGGAGGATTCGCTACAGTTTCTCAGGCAACGCCGGAACGGGCGAAGCGAGCAAGACAATCCCCTGTAGCTCAATTGGCAGAGCTTCCGACTGTTAATCGGACGGTTGCTGGTTCGAGTCCAGCCGGGGGAGCGTAGAACCCCCATTCGGATCTGTATCCGGGTGGGGGTTTTTGCCGTCTATAAGCCATCTTGACGAGACACCGCACATGACCGCGATCTCATTCAGAAACAGTTTCTTGGGCGGCTGCCCAATATCGCGGCACCAGCGGCTGATAGTTCCGCGGCTGACCTCGAAGCGCTCTTCCAAGTCGACGCTCTTCACGTCGCCAAAGTCCATGGCCAATTTGATGCGCCATCCAAGGGTCACCGGGGGCACGTTGAGTGCGAATGTCTGCTCGCTCATGAAGTCATTATGTGGCAGATGTCGGACATGCGTCAAGACCACTTCCTGTAACTCCAGCCACTTCCGTGCATCCGGCGCAAACTAGATATCGCACGGATGTAACTACTTGCATGTGATGCTGCAATGCATCATAGTTATCGCATGACCGACAGTGACATTCTGACGAGCCCAGAGGCTGGTCTGATCCTGAAGAAGTCAGCGCGCACGGTTCAGCGCCTGGCGGATCGGGGTGAACTCGAGTACGTACGAAAGCTGCCGGGGCCGAACGGGGCGTACATCTTCACTCGCGGTGCAATCGAGAGGGCTGCGAAGGATCCAGCCTTGTCGAGTTCATCCCGAAATGACTCGTTGTGAGCGCGCCGTACGCCGAGTGCGATCTCGACGCCATCGTCGCCGGTGTGCAGCGGCAGTCGCTGCAGTACACAACTCTGCAGCTGATGGCGCTCACAGGCGAATGTGTCATCGAGGCCTTCGCCCTGACCTTGGGCCTACTGAATCCGTCCCCAGTCGCCGCCCCCTCATCGGCAGGCGCGGGGATATCGGCGGCGAGCGAAGGTCACCCCACCCCGCTCGCCGCCACCTGATCCCCGGCGACATCACGGCACCCGTTTGTAAGACCGTTCCCGGCCCCGACGGTCGGACGCTGCTGGTGTCGCCGGTTCAACCGCCCCAGAGATAGCGAAAGCGGGCCAACCCTTGCCCGGTGTGGCCCGCCATCTCACTGAATCCCCGAAAGGATCTTCTCCCCAATGAGTAAAGCCACTGTAACCCAGCACCGCCGCTCCCGTCACCGCCGCAACCCTGACAGCTTGGGTTGGTCTGGCTGGTTCACTCTCGCCTCGCTTGGCTGCACCTTCGGTGCAATCGGGTGGGCCGCGTACGGGTTCCCCGTTCTGGAGTTGTGATGGCCGCGCAGTGCAAGAAGTGCAAGTCGGAAATCACGTGGGCGAAATCGATGACCCGCCAGGGTGGCTGGATTCCGCTCGACATCTACCCCGATGCACGCGGAACCGTGATCAAGCGGTTCGAGCGCGAGCAGGGCAGGGAAGTGGTCTACGGCCAGGTACTCACCGGCACCGAGCTGTACGCAGCCCTCGCGGACAACGCGAAGCTCTACGTTCGTCACTCCGAAACCTGCACTGCGCGAAGGCCCTTCAATCCCCGCCCGCAACACCTCAATCTCGATCTGCCTCTACCTCGACGCAGCAGATTCCGTTAACCCCTGCCCAACAAAGGAGATCCCCGTGAGCGAACCGTCCGCCGATCACGAACCCACCGACTTCGGTGTGTTCATCACTGAACTCAACCGCGGAGCTGTCTGTAACGAACTCACCGCAGCACTCAACGAAGTTGTCCGCGGTGTCGAACACACCGGCCGGATGGGAAAGATCACCCTCACTCTGAAGGTGTACCGCCCCAAAAACAACGAACAGGTTATCCAGATCGCGGACGACGTGAAGGTCACCGTCCCCGCCTTCGACCGCAAGGAATCGTTCTGGTTCACCGACGGCAACGGCGGACTCACCCGCGACGACCCGAATCAGACTGCGCTGCAGTTCAACAACGTCGCTGCACTCAACCACAACCCGAAGGACCGACTGTCATGACACGAAACGCACCCGTCGATATCTACAACACCGAATCCGCTGCCGTTGCGGACCTTGCCTTCGTTGCTGTCGAGCGCGCACAGCCTGTCGTTCCGGACAGCACGGCCGTCCAGTCGTTCGTCCTGCGTGACGGCGAAACTCGTCACACGGATTCGTACGAGAAGTTCCTGCCGAACCCGCGCCGCGCTCGCGGCCTCACCCAGGTCACTGATCTCGGTTCGTTCATCAACCTGGTCGGCCGTGCTGTCCCGGCCTACGCCGACACGGTGATCTTTGCGGACGTGAACCGCTCCACCGTGACCGCCGTCCTCAACGAGACCGGGTGGCGCGATCATCGAATCCAGCTCGTGCTCACCAAGACCCCGGAATGGCTGCACTGGAGCGACCTCGACGAGAAGCTCGTCGGGCAGCTGGCCTTCGCCGAACACATCGAAGACGGCCTGTCCGCGATCGTCAGTCCGCCGGCCGCTGATCTGCTCGAGATAGCTCAATCCTTCCAGGCGACACGCACAGTGAAGTTCGAGTCCGGGCGTCGCCTGGCCAACGGGGACGTGAATTTCGTCTACACCGAAGAGACGGGAGCAACGGCGGGCGAGAAGGGCCAGCTCGCAATCCCGGAGATCTTTAACCTGGGGTTGGCAGTGTTCAAGGGCAGTGAGATTCTGGCAATCTCCGCTCGGCTGCGCCACCGAGCCGCGCAGGAAGGCCTGAAGATCGGGTACAAGCTCGACCGCCCGGACGAGTTCGTAGAGCGGGCATTCAACAGCGTCGTCACCGCACTCGCGGAACGCTTCGAGAGCATCGTCGTCGCCAGCGGGCCAGCCCCCGCCGAGATCAACGCAATCTGATCCATCGCTTCATCTCTGGTGKGCCCGCAGACCCTCTCCGTCTGCGGGCACACCGTCACACCTTCCACGCTTGTAACCGCTGCCCCGGGAGCAAACCAGTGAGCAACAACAACATCCGCACCCACCGAAACGAGGAATCTGCATGATCCTCGAACGCGGATACGACTTACCCAGTGACAGCTTCACCATCGTCCCGAACCAATGGATGCGCGACACGCGTCTCTCCCGCCGCGCTCGCGGCCTCCTCGTAGAGCTGATGGGCCACCGCGCCGGATGGCAAACCTCGATCGAGCACCTCGCCAAGACCGGACCCGAAGGCCCCGCCGCACTCAAAGCTGGACTGAGCGAACTCGAAGAGTCCGGCTACCTCGTCCGTGAATGGACCCGCGATGCACGCGGACGACGCAGCGGAACGAAGTACATGATCGTCGATCCTGCCAAGGCAGAAGTATCGGCAGACGTTGAATCTGCTGAAACACCCAGTACAACACCATCAGTCGAAAATCGACTCATGGAGGATTCACCATCAGTCGATTTKCCACCGATGGATTTACCACCGGTGGCAAATCGAAGTACTAAGAAGAACACTCTTAAAGAAGACCACCTTCAGGAAGAAGAAAAAGAAAAAACTGCTGCGGCTGCGGTTGTAGACGTAACTCACCACCGCGCACCCGCGAGCGAGCCGCCGCAGCCGATCCACGATCTCGAAACTGCAATCCGCGCAGCCAACCTCAGCGCCCGGTTCGACAAACTCAGCGCCACCGAGATTGCGACTATCGAAACGCTGATCCTCACCTACGGCATCCCTGCGCTCGTCGCCTCCGCTCGAAGCCAGCACCGCGCCGACAACCCAGCCGGATTCGCAAAGGCATGGATCGGAACCTGGCTGGCGCTTCCGCCCCGCCAGATCGATTCTCCCGCCCGAAAAGCCGAATGTGATGACTGCATCCAGGGATGGCTGCCCGAAGACCTCCACGGCCCGCCAGCTGCTTGCCCCACCTGCCGCCCGAACCTCGCCCGCCGATAACCGAAGGACACCCCCAATGAGTGCCATCGTTTTCCTCGACACCGAAACCACCGGACTCCACCCCCACACCCGCCGCCCCTGGGAAATCGCCATGATCCGCCGCGCACCAGGATGCGAAGACGCCCGCCTGCTCATCCAGATCGTCGACGTCGACCTCTCCCATGCCGACAAAAGCGCACTCGACATCGGACGCTTCCGCGAACGACACAACTCACACGTCGCGGCGAGCTTTGGCTACCTACCGGAATCAGTCGCAGCACGACAGGTCGAGGCCTTCACCGCCGACGCGCAGCTCGCCGGAGTCAACATCAACTTCGACGAGGTAACCCTCGACGCGATGCTCCGACGCCACGGACTCATGCCCCGCTGGGACTACCACCTCATCGACCTGCCATCGATGGCACTCGGCTGGCTCCACGGACGCGCCCACGAATCCGGGCTCTTCGACTTCCGTGAGGCTGCACAACTTCCGTACCGGTCGTACGAACTGTCGTCGAGTTGCGACGTCGAACCGCCCAGCGAAGACGAGCGGCATACCGCGATGGGCGATGCCGACTGGGTAATGCGTTGGCACGACGCGCTGACCTACAGGCCCTTCGATGCCGGCAAGCCTTTCAGCCTCGGTCGCGGCTGATGACCACCTACGCGACTCCCGACCGCGACGGCTCCGACGTCCACGTCATCGCCGCCAACGGCTGGCTCCGCTGCCTCGACTGCTCAATCAGCCCGGAGCAGTCCACCAAACAGGCCTACGTCACCCCCACCACCGACATCCCGGCGATGCTCGACCACCTCGACATCCACACACTCGCCGGCCACCACATCCCACCCCAAACATTCATCCAGCTCCGCCGCGACCATTCCGACCAATTCGAGAAGGGCCCCCGATGACTGCCGCCCGCGCAATTCGAGGCACCACCGCGCCCGTGATCGCCGGACAGCTATGGCGAGATGCTCGCGAGGTTCACGTGCGCACGCTCCGCGTCGACAACGTCGCAGTGGACAAGTGGGGCAAGACGATGGTCACCTGCACCGTCATTCGCCAGCAGGACGGTGATCGAGTCACCGAACCAATGCGCGAAACGACCATGACCGTGGAACGGCTCGCCAGCAGAGCATTCGTCCTTCTCGACCAGACCGCGGGCGGTGACAGCGAATGACCGCCGCCCTGTTCGACGTCGACGGCCTTCGCCACCCGGACACCTACCCGGAACCGCGGACCGACGACGAGAAGCTGCTCGACAACCACCGCCGCATCTGCCAATCCGTACACCCGGGCGACCTCGCCCCGCGGTTCCTCGGACGGCTCGTCTGGGTCCGCTGCTGGGCCACCCTCACCGGCGTCACCTCACAACCCAACCAGTACGGCGACATCCGCTACACCCTCCACGCCACCGGCGCCGACGGCCAACACATCCGCAGCTCGGGATGGATGCCGAACAACCTGATCGCCGTCAAACGAAACGAGGAAAAGTGAGCGCACCGAAACGAATTCAGCGTCGGCGGACTCGCGGCTGGACGATGCCGGAAGGTGCGGTCTACGTCGGTCGAGGGTCCGGATTCGGCAACCCGTACACCATCGGTGAGACACAAATCCGGATACCCGCCATCGATGGAAGCGAATGGGAACACGAGGGTCGCAGCGGGAAGAGCACCGGAGCTGACGAAGCCTTCCATCACCCAGACGGTTCGATCACCTGGCACCGGATCGAACTCGCCACCCGCGAACAGGTCATCGAGATCTACCGCAAACGTCTCGCGTCGCCGTACATGCGCGGCCACGTTTACGACATCCGTGACCACTTGGCCGGCAAAGACCTCGCCTGCTGGTGCCCGCTCGACCAACCCTGCCACGCCGACGTCCTCCTCGAGATAGCGAACGGAGAGCAGCAGTGAAGCCATCCGAACTCCCCGCCACACAGAGATGCAAGTCCTGCCGCGCCGAAATCGTCTGGGCGAAAACAGTTGCCAAAGGTGACGCGCTGATGCCCGTCAATCCCACACCCACGGCAAGCGGCAACCTCGCACTCCACGAACAAACCGGCAACCTCTACGCCGCCGTCGTCACCGGCACGAAACGAACCGCCATGGCAGAGGCCGGATACCCGCTCTACCAATCCCACTTCGTCGACTGCCCCCACGCCAAAGAATGGAGACGAAACCCATGACGTACCAGACCGTCGCAGAATCCGATGCCGCAGAAGAACGCCGGCGACGCCGCGAAGAAGCCCGTGAGAATCGCGAACCGGTGAGCAGTGAAGAGTCCGGTTCCGAACACAAAAATGAGGTGGGTGATTCGACCACCGACGAAGTGACAGTCGATACGACAGCCAGGATCCCGGTGTGGCCGAATCCGTTGCTCACGGGGGAGGGCCCACAGCCGCCGGCCGCGTTGAAAGACCCCAGCTGGCGTGAGCGACTCGACATGCGCGGACGCGGACAAGACCTGGAATCCATCCTCACCGAATCCCCGAAGCCAACAGCGTTCACCCTCGTCGGCGAACTACCAACCGGACCCACACGTGAACCCCAAACACCAAGAGTGCGAATGGAACTCATCGAGTTCGCCAAACGGAACATCGGTAAGTGGATCAAGTACTCGCCGTCGAAAGACGACCCGTTCAAATCCGTCGACACCCTCGGAGGCAAAGTCCGAAAAGGCCAAGGCGGATTCGGCCCTCACTTCGAAGCCGCAGTCCGCAGCAAGCAGCTATACATCCGGTACGTGGGGGAGCAGTCCGAATGACCGCCACCGACGTCCTCGCGCTCGGCTCTGCCCTCGCACTCACCTTCGCCGCAGCCGCATTCGTCGCTTTCCGGATCTCCGCCTGGATCGCCACGACACTCGCACAGACAGGAATCGCACGATGAACCTGCGACCGAAAATCGAAACCTCAGCCACTTTCGCCAAGCGCGGCAACCTCACACTCGCTGATCTACAAGCATTCCTTGACGGAACTGTCTCGTGGCCACGAGACACCGAACTGTCGATTACTCATCGCGAGAGCGGTATGCGATCAGGTGGCGCGCCTGAGATTACGATCACGGCGATTCTCCCGCGAGCAGTCAACTGATGCCGTGGCGCGCGCGGTCATGCCGCCAACGAGACGAAATCCTCGCCACCAACGCCAAGGAACCAGCGTGGGGGAAGGTCGAAGCCTCGACCGATCGCGAAGGCGAATTCCGCGACCTCATCTGCACAACGGTCTGGGGGCTGCGCGACCAAGGGCCAAACGGAACCGACGTCCACGTACTCAAAGACATCAAACACCCAGGCTCTGCCGGCCACAGCGACCGCAAACAGTGTGAACACTTCGAATGGATGCCCCGATGAAAACGAGAATCGTAAGTTTGCTGCGCAGGACCGCCAACAAGCTGGCGGGAGACAAGCAGTACTCCGGTTCGATCACACTCGCCCCGAAGTCGAAGTCCGGCGACCTCGATGCCCGCGTCATCGTTGAGTACAACGACGCAGTAGATGCCGTGTCGGTTCTCAGTATCCTCGGTAAACCTCAGTGGCTCTTGCCGATTGCTCGCACCCTCGGTGTCAGACCGGCAGGGACCGAGTACATCGAGGACGAAGGCGAGGACTACTGATGGACATCGACGACCAGAAGCCCAAGTCACTATCCACCGTTGGTCAAGCGCACCTACGCAATCCCAACCATTGTGGAGTCGGATCGTGCGACAAGACGCTCCTCCACGACGGGATCCACCGTTGCCGTTGCGGAAAGCCAGTCGACGAGCCTGCCCCGCACTGCCGATGGCACAAAGCGCCTGAGCCTGAGACAGGTCTCAGCGGAATTCCGATTACGTCGAATAGTCGCGGATTCCACGTCTATGGCGACAGTGTCTCGACGGACTACGGCGCAGAGGTTCGGGTGTACGAGTCGTCTGCTGCGAGTGGGCCGCACGTCTGGATGAGCATGACCCCCGGCTCAGTCCAGCCCGGCAAAGACGGAGCGGTGGCAGCTCACATGGATGCGAATCAGACCCGCGCTGTGATCGCACGACTGCAGGCGTGGCTTGACGAGATTCCAACGCGGTGGGCGTCATCGACGGATGGATGACGATCTCGTTGAGCTCGAGGTCCAACGCGATCCCCGCAAGTTCCCCTGCGTGTATTGCGGGCACTTCGTTTACTCGCACGTAGTCGGCCCCGCCGGACCATATTGCTGGACGGCGGGGTGCGACTGCACACCAAACAAGACAAGGAGTCACGAGTAACGTGCCGTTCTTTCAGGTCGACGACCAGCTGCCCGTCAACAAGAAGCCACGCAAGCTCACCGCGATGGCAGCGTCCGGTGATCCGATGGGTGTTGCAGCAATCGGATTGTGGACACTCGCCGGAGCGGATTCGCAAGCATCGATGTCCGAAGGCCGCGTAGCGCGTACCGACATCCTTCGAATCATTCTGAACCCATCTCTCGCCGACCAGCTCGCCCACCTTCTGGTGGACGCAGGGCTCTGGCACACGCGCGGCCACAAGTGTGGCCGCTGCGGACCGGTCGCAGCAGGGTCATGGTTGTTCCACGACTGGAGTCAATTCGGCTACGGCACCGCCGAACAGATCAAAACCAAGCGCGCGAAATCGAAGGAACTTAAAGAGCCGGCCATCGTCGCCGCGGTGTGGGCACGGGACTGCATCGACCCGACGAAACCAACCGTCGCGGCATGCCGATACTGCGGAACAGAAGTCCGCCGGCACGACAGGAAATCGCCGGTCCGACCGCACCTCGACCACGTTGATCCGAACCTCGCCGCCGGCGCAGCCAACATCGTCGTTGCCTGCGAAATCTGCAATCGACACAAGGCGAACCGCCGCCCCGAAGAAGCTGAAATGGTGTTGCAACCAGCACCGATCCGCAATCGCGGCAAAGCCGCCGTCTCGCCATCTGCCGCAGGGACGAACAAGTCAGATCAAACCCCAAATCAGTTGGGGCGGATCACAGATAAATCAAACGCCGAAAGTGTGCTCGTGCGCGCGGACGGGCGCGCACGCGCGGGCAGGGCAGGGGCAGGGCAGGGGCAGGGTCACGAAATAGGGTCACGCCCAGACTCCACCACCGACCGACCCTCAGCCGCCCGCCCGCGCCGCCGACGACAACGTCGACGCGGAGGAACCCGCACCGCCCCAGATGAAGCCACCGAACGAGGAACCGAAGCAGGACCAGCCCCACTTGTACCCGTCCCCGGGAAGTTCGGATCCGCCTACTACGGATGGTCCGGCCCACCTTCACCCGTCGCGGATGAATCCACCTGTTCTCAGCACGGGCTCGACGAACCATGCCCCCGCTGCTTTCCATCCTCAGGGAGCTAAAGCGTGATCACCTTCACCCCCCAATCGCCGGAAGAACTGGGCGAGCGAATCGCAGCGGCGATCTACGGACTCATCGACGAACGCGCCGGCGTCCACACCGTGATGACAGTCGACGAAGACGACGGCTACAGCTGGCCCCGGCTGGTCCGCGTTCACCGGCCAAGCGTCTACGACGAGATGCGATCTGATCTCGCCGGCCAACAAGGCACCTCGACCGGAGGTGTCGCCCGATCGCTACCGCCGGTGTGGGTGGACGGACTCGACTGGGTGACCGAAGTCGATCGACGAGTCGCGTGGTGGACAGGGCAGTTCGGGCTCGACGGGGAACAGGGCCGCGTCGACGTCGTGGCTTACGGCATCATCTTCGACACTGCCGGGACCACCACCGCCCGACTTCGCAATTTCGCTGAGTACCAGTGGCCGAACGACCAGATCTGGCTGATGTACGGCGGACTGATCGCGCGAGAGCTCGAAGGTTGGCAAGTGGCAGCGGAGCAACTCGTCGAAGGTGTGAAGCAACGCAAACTCGAAGTCATCGCACCGTGCCCGCAATGCGGCGAACGATACGTCCACCGCAAGGACTCAGCCGGAGAGATCGTCCGGCAAGCGGCGTTGCAGATGACGCTCGACGGATGCAAATGCCTGTCGTGCAACGACCTTTGGGCACAAGACAATCTACTGACGCTCTCGCGAGTGATCGATTACGAGACCGCGCCGGAGGAAGAGTCGGAAGCGAGCGAGCCCGCAAACGTCAGCGGTGAGGCCAACGGAAGAGCGGCACTCACCTGGAAACAGGTGAGGGCCATCCGGTCGGACCATTCGACAGGAATGTCGATGCGAGCGCTCGCCCACAACTACGGCGTCGGAAAGTCACAGATTCACAACATCGTGACTGGCCGTAGCTGGCAGGAAGCAACTTAGGTCGAGCGGTGACCTAAGCTCCGTCGATGGATATGATCCGCGCGGTCGGAGCTCTGTTCGCTATCGCCTTCGGACTCTGGGGTCTTCCCGGAGTCTGGGAGCACTGGTCTCGCGAGCGTCGACTGGCTGCTCGGATCGAACGCCAGGGAAAGGTAATCGACCGCGTCGACATCATCGGAGTCCGTCGGACTCTCGAACGGGACAATGAATTAGCGGCTGTAGATCTCGCCGTACTTCGCCTGGTGCGCTTGCCCAAGCATGTAGCTGGAAATGTGGTCATTTCCTTCGGTATGTATCTGTTGCTAATCGCCTTCACGAGAAGGATCAGCAACTACTTCGGGCTACGCCCTCGTGAGTTCGACTGGGGTGACGTGATCCTCGATGCGGTAGCGGTGACGATCATGCTGTACGCCATGGTGTCGATACAGGTGTTCTCCTGGGCTCGGCGTTTGGTGAGGCGAGATCGAATGATCTTGATCAGGCTCGGATTCCCTGCGGGATACGACACCTACCCCGTTAGCTACTCGCGTTGGGTTCGCGTGATAGTGCGCCGTGTTATTCCTGTGGAGTACTTCTGGCGAAAACTGCGAGACCGAAAGTTCAGGCCAATCCGAGCTGAAGCGCGCAAGGCCGAGGCGACGAAGACGAGCACTGAACAAGCAGAGGGACAGGAGCTAGAAACCCAAAACGCTGAGGTGTGACGGTTGCTGTTGCGTCGCCGTGTCCACTCGTGCACTATGGATCTCGCGCTAGAAGTGTGTCCAGAACCTGAGACCCCAGCGCATCCCTAATCTCTCGCGGTGGTCGCGAGAACCTGCAGCGTCAACATCAACCGCTCCGGTCGTCGAGCATCCACCGGACTCGGAATGAAAGCGCACCCAAGACCCCCTGCATCTCCGGGTAGGTGCAGCTGCGCAGCTAGACGCAGGACCAATCGCTAGACCATCACGATGGAGGTCAACCGTGCCCGAGATCCAGGACGAACTACGAGATCGCATCGCAGAAGGATTGGCCGGCATCGAGCACGAGCAACCGCCACACCCCACCGACGACACCGACGAGGTGAAGGCGTTCGCGAAGTGGCTCAACGGCCTGGCCTTCGGCGCAGTCGACCAGCCCCTCCACTTCCAAACCGTCACCGACTACCTCGCGCCGCTCGCTCAGTCCATCCTCAACCGGCAGGCCGGATGGGTGGTCGACCAGGACACAGCTCGATGGGTCCGCCTCGACGATGACCCGAGCACGTAACCGAGTCTGCTCCGAGCCTGGCTGCCCCAACATCCAACCCGCACCCCGCTGCCGAGCGCACCAGTCAGCGCGCGACGCACACCAGCGACGCACGACGCCGACCAAGGTGACGAGGGATTGGAGCGAGCGAAAGCGGCGCAAGGAAGCCGTAGACGCGCACCGCAGAGCGCACGGAAACTGGTGCCCCGGCTATCGCATCGCGCCACACAGCGCCGAAGACCTCACCGCCGACCACATCACCCCGATCGATCGCGGAGGCAGCCCACGCGGCCCTCTGGCGGTGCTGTGTCGAAGCTGCAACAGCCGCAAAGCTGCACGCCCCTGACCTGCGACGATGCAACTCGTTCGCCACCGCAACGACCTCGCTGACCTGCGGCGATGCAAAGGGTGGGGGGTACCCCCTGGCGGAGGAAAAACGCCGCCGCCGCGGGGGAGGCCTCTGTCTGGTGCGGAGGGTTCAAAACGTTTGACCACCAACCGAACTCGACCGAAAGGCCCCATCGAATGAAGCTCGAAGCGATCGCCAGAATCACCCACGAAGCCAACCGTGCTCTACAGATCGAGACGGGCGATCCTGCTATCTCTCCACCCTGGGACGACGCGCCTCCGTGGCAACGCGACTCCGCTGTCGACGGAGTTCGCAAGGCGATTGAGGGTGCGACTCCGGAGCAGCTTCACCAGTCGTGGTGCCAGTTCAAGCGAGCTGATGGATGGCGGTACGGCCCGGTCAAGGATCCCGCAGCCAAAACGCATCCGTGTCTGGTCGACTACGCAATTCTGCCGGCCGATCAGAAGCTGAAGGACGACGTGTTCTCCGCAGTCGTCGCGGCACTCACGAAGGAGCAGTAGCGGAATGAAGCCGACCATCGGACGTATCGTCCACTACCAGTCCTACGGAACGCCGAACGGCGAGTACCTGCCAGAACCACGAGCTGCGGTCATCACCTGCACGTACGACGAACCTCCGGAACTGGCTGATCCGAGGAAGACTCACGTCGGGCTTTGTGTCCTGAATCCGACGGGCATGTTCTTCAACCAGTTGGTGCCGTTTGCCGAAGTGCCGACGCCCGGTCATTGGAACTGGCCGCCGCGCGTCTGACCTCCCAAATCTCCCGACTGCCTCAGCGCAGCGGGTGGTTCAGCATCGTTGCCCTGACGGGTCGCTGAACCAACAACTGAATAGATTCCCCTGTAGCTCAATCGGTTAGAGCGCGGACTGGTGCACCAGGACGAGGCAGCTGGTTCAAAACCAGCCAGGGGAACTGCACCATCTCATTCGTTCCGGACAGCGCGAGGCTGTCCGGTGATCCGGCGCGGCGCGAGGCCGCTGAAGGAGTTCAGATGACCACCCACGGAGGTGCACGAAACAGGTCAGGCCCCGCTCCGTCGGCAATGTCGGCGCGATCGGACGCTCGAAACCTGAAGGCACGGCAGTTGGCAGTACTCGGATACCAAGGGGAGATCCCGCGGTTCCCGCTCGCTGGCAGCAATGACCGTGAGCTCGAGGTGTGGGGCGAGGCCTGGCGAACACCCCAGGCATCGCAGTGGATTCGCGAGTCATGGCGCTGGCGAACCGTCGCTCTCTGGGTTCGATGGTCGGTGAAGATGGAAGCAGCCGATGCGCCGGCCGCGACGGCAGCTGCCGCGACGCGGTTGGCCGACCAGATCGGACTCACCCCTGCCGGACTGAAGGAGAACGGATGGGTGATCGTGCCGGAAGATCTGGTCGACGATCCGAACGGCGCGTCTGATCAGGGGGCGACTCGAAAGAACGCCCGCAAGTCCGCTCCTGTCCGACGCCTGCGGTCCGTCGACGACAATGCCGGCGACTGACTCGTACGTCGTCGATTTCCCCACGCTCGGTGATGTCATCGATCCTTGGATCTCCGCGCACTGCTCGATTCCGGACGGTTTCGATCAGGGCAAGCCGTATGTCCAGGTCGATTGGCAGTTCTGGTGCACGGCCAAGCATTACGAGGTTCGGCCGACTGCGAAGTGGCAGCCGAAGAAACCGATGCGCAACCAGGCATTCAGGTATCGACGATCGCAGATCATCGGCCCGCAGAAATCCGGCAAGGGCCCGCAGGGCGCAGTCACCACCTGCGTCGAAGCGGTTGGGCCCTCACTGTTTGCGGGCTGGGCGGGCAAAGACGACGGGTATTCGTGCGCGGACTACGGCTGTGGCTGCGGTTTCGAGCACGCGTACATGCCAGGCGAACCGATGGGAATGCCACACCCGTCGCCGCTGATCCAGTTGACTGCTACATCGGAAGAGCAAGTCGACAACGTGTACCGGCCGCTCCGAACGATGATCAAGAACGGCCCGCTCGGTGACGTGATGCTGATCCGCGAGGGATTCATCAGGCTGCCGGGAGACGACAACAGGATCGACAGAGTCACCGCGTCCGCAGATTCTCGACTCGGTAACCCGGTCTCGTTCGTACTGAACGACGAGAGCGGTTTGTACACGAAGTCGAACAAACTGATCAAAGTTGCGGAGACACAACGCCGCGGTTTGGCCGGCATGCAGGGCCGCGGCATCGAGTACTCGAACATGTGGGATCCGTCGATAAACTCTTATGCGCAAAGGACTTACGAGTCAACGTCGAAAGACGTGTTCAAGTTTCTGCGCAAGCCGCCGGCGGGTTTGTCGTGGGGGAATCGGCGCGAGAGGCGCCAGATTCTCAAGCACGTTTACGCGGGCTGCACATGGATCGACCTCAACTCGATCGAGGCCGAAATCGCCGAACTCATGGAAACCGATCCCGCGCAGGCGAAACGGTTCTACGGCAACTTCGAGGAGACCGGACAAGGCGCGTGGCTGCCGGACAACTTGTGGGAGAGCTGCTATGCCTCAGGATGAGAGCAAGTGGACGAACAACCCCCGCAAGGGTACTTCGATCGCTGTCGGGTTCGACGGTTCAGAGAACGACGACTGGACCGCAATCAAATGCGAGACGCAGTCCGGTCGAATCTTCACTCCGCGTTACGGTCCGAACAACCTCCCGACGATCTGGGATCCGAAGGCGTGGGGCGGCAGAATCCCGCGCCACGAAGTCCACATCGCGGTCGACGACATCTTCCGCAAATGGAACGTTCGCCGCATGTACTGCGACCCCAAGGACTGGCAGTCCGACATCGGGGACTGGGCGAACGAGTACGGCGACGAGATCGTCGTCGAGTGGTCGACCTTCCGCACGGTGCAGATGCACTCGGCTCTCGAACGGTTCCTGACCGACCTCAAGACCAGGCGCATCAAGCAGGACGGCTGCCCGATCACAACGACACACATGAAGAACATCCGGAAGATGGCCGCTCGCGGTGACAAATACATCATCGGCAAACCCGCCGGCGCGTATCACCAGAAAATCGACGCCGGTGTGGCTGCGGTCCTCGCCCACGAAGCTGCAGCCGATGCCGCGGCGAAGGGCTGGGAGCCCGAAGAGTCGCAATCGATCTCGCACGCGATGTACGGATTCAACTGAATAGGAGATCGCGGTGAAAGAGACGACGGCACGTCACTATCTCAGGGTAGGTCTGGCTGGTTTGGACAAGCAGCGGCCACAGTGGGAACGCCGCGAGAACTACCTCTTGGGCAAGCAGGACGGGCCGTACGCACCCGAAGGCGTGAACGCTGAGTACAAAGCGCTCCAGGACCAGTCGATCGCGAACTGGCTGGCGCTGGCGATGAAAGCTCCCGTCCAGCGTATGCGCCCCGAAGGCATCCGCCGAGGCGGCAAGGATGGCCAGGTCGACCTCGACACCTGGAATTCTGTGTGGCAGCCGAACAAACTCGACGTGCGCGCCCCGATCGTGTTCTTGAACATGATGGCCCACGGTCGCGGTATCTGGTCGGTGTCGAAGAACCCCGGCAACCGGGCCAAACCGATCATCCGAGTGGAGAACGGCAAACGGGTGTGGCTCGAACCCGATCCCGAGAACCCCTTCGAGAACATGTTCGCGGTCAAGACCGTCGAGATGGACGATCCGGACTCGGCGGCTGGTTCGTCGCTGTGGCTGCCGGACTCGGTGTCGCGAGGCAAAATCCAGCTCGCCTACGTTTACGACCACGAAGAGTGGGTGAAGTTCCGCAAGAAGGGCAACGGTTTCACCGGCGGGACATGGGAGCTGGTGGATCAAGGCAGGCATGGTCTCGGTGAACTGCCGTTCGTCGCGTCGGACATCAATGTCGATGCCGATGGTGTTCCGCACTCGGCCCTCGAACCGTTGATGCCGCAGCAGGATGCGCTCAACACCATCCGCTTTAACACCCTGCTTGCGATGCAGTTCTCGGCCTACCGTCAGCGCGTGTTCACCGGCTACGACCCCGTCGCCCGTGACCAGGACGGCAACGTCCTCTTCAAGAAGCATCTCGACGGAAAGCTGGTGTTCGACGAGAACCAGCGCCCGATCCCGATCCTGAACTCTCCTGGCCGAATCGGAGTCGATCGCGCTCTGGTGCTCCCCGGCAAGGACACGAAAGTCTTCGACATGGCCGAGTCGAACCTCGACAACTACGTCAAGGTGTACCAGGACTTCATGACCACGTTCTTCGCCATCGCCCAGACCCCGCCGCAATACAGCCTGAACCGGATGGCGAACCTGTCCGGGGACGCGCTCGAAGGTGCGGACACGACGACGAAGTACTTGGTCAAAGATCTCCAGTCCAGCGCCGGTGAAGCACTCGAAACGGTGTGCCGACTCGGAAACCGTGCCCGAGGTGCCGCAGGTGGCGATGACTATTCGTCCGAAATCGTGTGGGGCGACGACGCTGTGCGTCCGTTCTCGCAGACGATCGATGCCATCGTCAAACTCATCTCGACTGGCTTCCCGCGCAAGGCGGCATTCGAAATGATCCCCGGCGCAACACCTCCGAAGGTCGAGGGCTGGATGACGCAGATCAAGGTCGAGCGCGACGACGCGAACGACGTGATCGACCGTGCGATGCGCACACTCACACCCGCGGCCCGCAAGGAATTGACGTCGGGCACCGAACCCATGGATGCAGAGGTGGTTCCCGATGCTGCCTCAATCGACGCGTGAGTACTACCTCGAGCAACAGAAAATCATGGGCGTTGTCCTGCTCACCGCGAAGCGGATCTGGGGAGAGCACCCGCCGTTGGATTTCGACTTCTGGTGGTCCGAACACGTCGATCAACTGACAGCTCTGGCGGTGGCCGGCCAATCCCGCGCCATCGCCGGAACCGAGGACTACGTATCGGCGGCGCTGGCCGAGATGGGAACCCCGGTCGATCCGGACGTCGAAGTCGATCCCAGCCCCCTCGTCGGGGTCGCGTCGGACGGTCGGCCGCTGGATTCGCTGATGTATGGCGCGATCATCCGCACGAAAGCGAAGATCGGCCAAGCCGAGACCGTCGACAGCACGGTCATGTTCGACGCCTGGCAATCTGGACTCTCAGCATTGCTGACACGGTTTCAGACGCAGATCGCGGACGTCGCCCGCGTCGCGACATCCTTGTCGATCGCCGCTCGCCGTGACGTTGGGTACGTGCGGATGCTCAACCCGCCGTCGTGTCCGAAGTGTGCGGTGCTCGCAGGGAAGTTCTACCGCTACAACACCGGATTCCTTCGGCACCCCGGATGCGATTGCCGGCACATTCCCTCGCGGGAGAACACCGCACGCGACGTGCGCACCGATCCCCGCGAGTACTTCGACAGCCTCACCGCTCCCGAGCAGGACCGTTGGTTCACCGCCACAGGCGCGCAAGCGATCCGCGACGGCGCTGACATCAACCAGGTCGTCAACGCTCGCCGTGGACTATCCGTGGCGGGTGGAGTTGCGCAGACTCGCAACGTCTATGGCCGCGAACTGCTGACCACGACCGAGGGCGTCACGAAACGGGGAGTCGCCGGAAGGGCGATCATCGCGCGCGGCCGTGACGCCGCGACGACACCACGTTTGATGCCGGAAGCGATTTACGAGATCGCCGAAGACCAGGCCGACGCGCTGCGCCTGTTGCAGCTCAACGGCTACGTCGTGGATCGAGTCCCGCCTGCGGGCGTTCGTTCGGTCTCTCCCGCCGGCGGTCCATCGTCGGGGTCGAGGTCTGCGACAGGCGGAGGTGGGCAAAAGCCGCCGAAGCCGCCGACGACAGGGAATGATCGTTCGGTGACTGGTGGAGATGACGGCGATGATCCGTTCGAGAATGTGGCGTATCCGCACGAGTACACCGTCTATCAGGACCATTCGCTGCTCACAGCAGCGGAACGGCAGACGATTCTCGATTACACGGCAGGAACGTACCTTCAGATCAACAGGGCGCTTCGCGGTGACGGCCCGATGACGCCGGAGATTGCAGATCAGATCGATATTCTCCGCGGGGCGATCAACAAGTTTCCGCTGCCGCAGACGTTCCGGACCAGTCGAGAGACCGAAGCCTCTGACCTGGGCTTGCACACCTCGCAAATCTCGGATGATCTGATTGGCGAGTTCCTGCGCGAAGCAGGATTCATGTCGACCAGCGGACTCAAAGACCCGCCGAAGATTGTGGACAGGCAGGATCCGTTGATCCTGGACATCCTGGTACCGGAAGGCACACCGGCGATCATGCTCGGTGAAGATCTGACAAAGGCCAGCGCCAGTGAGCGTGAGCTTCTCTTGATCGATGCTCGCGAGCTGTTCATCTTCGGCGTAGTGTTTGACACGGAACTTCAGATGTGGAGAATCCAAGCAAGCGTGATCAGCGACAAGGACGGTGAATGATGAGCGCACTGACCGAAGGCCGGATGAAGCTCCGCCCTGTCAAGAAGTCCCCCCAGCAGATGACGCGTGCACGCAAGTCCACCGAGAAGTTGCTCGGCAAGCGCATCCCTGTCCCGCAGCGCGAGATCGCCGCATACAAGATGGTCGGCAAGAAACCGCCGACTGACTGACAGTCACAGACCGAAGGCCCCGTGAGCATTGCTCCGGGGCCTTTGTCATGTCCACATTCTTCCCCACCCACGCGGCGGGGATTTCCACCGCGACGCGCGAGGCGAAGCGGGCAACTCCGAGACGGAGAAACATCATGAACGTCAAGCGACCTTGGCTGCGCTACTTCAACGCCGACGACTCCGGAGCCGGAGGGACGAACGGCGGCGGCGGAGCAGCCACCGGAGCTGGAGCTGCTGGCGCGAATGCCGGCGGCACCGACGGCACCGGAGCAGGCGGTACCGGAGGAACCGGCGGGGGCGGCGCGGGAGGCGCTGACACCGGCGGAGACGACGGCAAGGGCGGAAAGGCAGCGGTCCTCTCGGACCTCGCCAGAGAGCGTGACGCTCGCCAGGCGCTGGACACCGAGAACCAGTCCCTGAAAGCCCAGTTGCAGGAATTCCAGGACAAGGGCCTGACACCCGAGCAGAAAGCTGCGCGTGATGCCCAGCAAACTGCCGGACGCGCCGGTGAACTGGAAACCGAGAACGGCACCCTCAAGACCACCAATGCGGACCTGACTGCCGAGAACCTTCGCCTTCGCGTCGCGATGGATGTAGGTATCCCCGTGAATTGGGTCGATCGACTACGCGGCTCGAACGAGGAAGAGGTCCGTGCCGACGCGGAGAGCGTCAAGAAGGACCTACGCCTGGACGGCTCCGCTGACTACACCGCCGGGGTCGGGCACCGCGGCTCCGATCACACCGACGCCAAACCCGGCATGGGCAACATCCGGCTCGGCTACGAAACAACCTCTCGCACATAACGTCACACCCGGTCGGCACTCGACGAGCGGGCGAACCAGAAAGGCACAACCACCATGGCACTCACTCTCGTCGAGGCAGCCAAGCTGTCCAACACTCCTCTGCAGAAGGGCGTCATCGAGACGTTCGTGCTGGAGTCCTCGATCCTGGACCGCATTCCGTTCCTTCCGATCGAAGGCAACGCATACGCGTACAACGCCGAAGGCACCCTGCCTGGCGTCGAGTTCCGCGCCGTCAACGGCAAGTACAACGAGTCGACCGGCACCGTCGTCCAGCGCACCGAGACGCTCGTCATTCTCGGTGGCGACGCGGACGTCGACCGCTTCATCGCCAAGACCCGAGGAAACCTCAACGACCAACGCGCGGTTCAGACCTCGATGAAGGTCAAGGCTGCCGCATACAAGTACCAAGACGCGTTCTTCAACGGCGACGTCGCGGTCGACCCGCTCGGTTTCGACGGGCTCAAAAAGCGTCTCGTCGGCGCGCAGGTTCTCGACGCTGGAGTCAACGGTCTGCCGGTCTTCAACGGCACTCCCGCCGCTGCGAAGGCGTTCTTCAACAAGCTCGATCTCCTCGTCGCCCAGGTACCCGGCCTGACCGGCGAGAACGGAGCGTTCTATGCCAACCGCACCATCCACGCGCTGATCAAGGCCGCCGGCCGCGAAATCGGTGGCGTCGAGATGGTCCGCGAGGACATGACCGGCAAGCGAGTACTCCAGTGGAACGGCATCCCCGTCCTCGACCCCGGCGAGACGCCGGCCGGGGTGGCGGTTCTGCCGCAGACCGAAACCCAGGGCACTGCCACGGACGCGACCTCGATCTACGCCGTCAAGTTCGGTCAGGACGAAGGCGACAAGGCCGTCACCGGCCTGACCAACGGCGGCGTAGACGTGTACGACCTGGGTGAGCTGCAGGAGAAGCCTGCCTACCGTACGCGGATCGAGTTCTACACCGGTCTCGCGACGTTCGGCGGAAAGGCAGCTGCTCGTCTGCGCGGCGTCGTCGCAGCCTGACCACGGCCCCGCACCACACGTTCGAACTATCGAGAGGAACTCACGTCATGGCAGAGAAAGCCACCACCGACACGACTCCGGCCGAGACGGTCACTGTCCCCGACACCGCTATCGTCGGCGACGAGGGCGCGGCCACGCCGCCGCCGACGCCGGAGCCCGCAGCTGCGCCAACGAAGGCGACCGCTGGCCGCACGTCCGCGAAGCGCACGCCGAAGGGCGAAAACAAAGAACGAGTCGAGGAATACATCTCCCACAAGCCCGACGGCAACGGCGGCTACATCGAGGTGACTGTGCGCCGCAACATCGACACCGGCGCCAGCGAGATCGTCGATGGCTGACGATCCCGTCACCATCGAGAGCCTGCTGACTCCCGTCGCAGTTCAGGTTCAACTGGGGGAGACCCTGGTTGAACCTGAACTGGCACAGGTTAACTGGTTCATCGAACGCACCTGTGACGAGATGCTCGACCAGATCCCGATGCTGGCCGAGCGTCTCGCGAGCGGCGAGCTGAAAGGTTCGCGGGCAAAGGGCGTCGGTATCGACGTTGTTCTCTCCGCTCTCGACGCGATGCGCACCGGACTGCGCATCAAGTCGGAGCAATACCCGGAGAGCACGGTCGAGTACTTCAAAGCGAATGCCTCTGACCTCATCGCGATCACCCCGGAGCAGATCGCCAAGCTGTCGCCGCCTTTTACTCCGGGTGGCGCGTACGTGGTGAGTCTGAGCGGATGAGGCCTCAGACTGAGAAGTGGACACTGATTCGGGAGAACGAACCACTGACCGACGAATCGACCGGGAACCGGGTCCCCGTCGCGCCCAGCGAGTTCGAGTGGACAGGATCGCTTCATCAGCGGCAACTCTCGGCATCATCGGTTGATGCTGGCAACACCGAGTTCGAGCCCGGTCACGTCGTCGGGTCGTACGTCCTTCTGCTGACCCCGGGACTGACGCCGTTTCCGGCGCGCCGGGACAAGTTCCGGCGCGAGGAAGATGGCGAAATTTTCACCATTACCGGCACCCCGAGAGAGCGGCGTCGAATGCGCGGTTCTCGACGTCCTGTGTACATCGCGGCAATTGTCCGCAACGCCAACGACTTAGAGGAGAAATCATGACTACCAGTTCTGAAAACATTGTCCGCTTGAAGACCGAAGACGGTCGAACGGTCTCGACCGCGTCCGGTTCGCCCCTGCACCTCGAGCACCTCGCCCGCGAGAATGCAGAGGCTGCCGAGGAAACCGTGTCCGTCRAAACTGACCCGGATACTGGGCTCGACTCGGCAGTGCCTGTGTCTCCGCCGGCGGTCCCGGACCCCTCCAGTTCGGCGGTCAAGCCGAGCAAGGTCGCACGGTCGTCCGGAGCCAAAGCCGACGCTGACGCTACGTCCTGACCGATGTCGGCGCGGATCACGCCGTATCCGGGTCAGTTGCGCGGGGAAGCATTCGCGGAGTCTTTCGACGATCGACTCGACATCGCAATGTCGATCGCGCAGGAAGCTCGCGCGGATGCGCCCGTACTGACCGGTGACTACCGCGACGGCATCACCGTCGACACCGACGGGGAGCGCGTGTTCGTGCTTGACGAGGACGAGGACGCGATCTTCAAGGAATACGGGACGATCGATACCCCGCCCCACGCCGTCGTGACCAACGCAGCTTCGCGACACGGTGAGTACTCGGGATGGAGGCCGCGATGAGAATCGTTCTTCCGTACCCGCCTGCCGCCGTGCGTGAGTACCTGAAAGGCGATGCCGAGTTCACCGGACTGGTGCCACCTGCGCTGATCAGTACTCGCGACACTCCGGACAGAATCACCAGGCCGTTCGTGAAGGTTCGGCCGGTGACCACTCCCGGTAGGGATCCGATGCTCCGCAACCCGATGGTGCAGATCGACGTCTACGCCCCCTCCCTCGAAGTCATCACGAGCAACACGGATCAATCGGTTCTCGATCTGTATGCCGGTGTCGACCCGGAAGAGGCAGCGTGGAATATCGCGGCTCTTGCCGGTGAGTTGCTCAGCCGAGCGCGCACCGTGTCGTTCCGGAACTGCACGTGGAATGCAGCGTGGAAAGAGGGTCCGCTCTCGTTTCCGGAAACGGTTCGTGGTGTCGATTTGCCGCTCTATCGCTCGCCCGTTCGGGTTGAGCTCAAAATGCTGGTCCGCTGACCAGCTCCCTATTCGCCTCGTCCCGGGTGCTGCCTGGCACGTCCGGGGCGAGGCATTCCAAAGATCAACGCTCACACCGTGTGAGCCCCACCAGGAGGAAACCCTGTGAGCAATTTCGCCAATCCCCAAGACGCGTACGCGTGGCTCGACGGGGACGGCTTCCGCGCCGTCGCCGGGACCGGAATCCCGTCCAATGCGTTCACCCTGGCCGGTAACACAAAGCCGCTGACCGCGGCCGTGACCGGTCCGCCCGCCATTCCCGCGGCGACGTGGGATCCCTTCGGCGGCGTCGAGGCCGGATTCCAAAAGACCCCCAGCCAGAACCTGACCAAGATTCACGCGTCGAACTACCGTGCGGCGCCGTACAAGGTGCTGCGCGATCCGCTCGAGGAAGCGCTGAAGTTCCGGGCCTACGACTACTCGAAGGCATCGGTACTCACTGCACTGCAGGGTGGCTCCATCGTCGAAGTTGGGCAACCCGGCTCCGGCATCTACGAGTGGGTGCTCGGGGAGGCCGAGGAGTTTGCGTTCCTGTGGGTCTCAAAGCAGGCAGGCGACGGGATCGCGTTCTACTGCGAGCGCGTGACGCTCGGTACACCCACGCCGTCGAACATTGCAGACGGCAAGTCGATCGACGGATTCGACTTCGAATTTATCAACCTCGCTCCGGTGCGCCGTCTGCGCACCAAAGACGATCTCGCCTGATTCAGAGGAGAAACGCACATGCCAGGCAAAAGCAAGCGCGCAGCAGAGGTCCGGGGCGACACAGAAGAGGGCGTCGCTCCGGAGCCTCAGCCGATTGAACTCACTGACGGACTCGCTATCCCCAACGGACTACCGGAACCGATTACCTTTCTGGGCAAGCACTATTCGGTCCGCCGTGGGTACAGTCCGAATGAGGTGTTGAACTTCTTCAATCTCTCGCAGCAGCACAAGTACGACGAGATCCTTCAGATGGTTATCTGTGAAGGTGACCCGGCTCAGCTGTGGGATGACATCGGCACCAGATCGGTACCGGAGATGCTCAAGGTCTATCTCCCGACGATTTACAAACTCGCAGGGTTGATGAGCCCGCAGGGGGAATTTCTCGCGCTCTGATCTGCCTCACAACCGAGGATGGTTGGAGCGCAGGCTATTCCAGAATCAGACGTATCTGTCACTTGGACCTACGCGAGATGATGGACACCTGGTATTGGCGCGATGTCGTCGCCCTCCTCGACGACGCGGAAGAGCAGGACAAGCAACGGTTTCGGGATTCGGAGAACCTCGCGATGCTCGTCGATCGCGAGGACTTCTCCCTCAACGGTGAGTACGTGGACCGCATCACCGACCCGAATGACCCCGAGGTCAAAGCCGATATTGCACGCCGGAAGGCGGCGGGAATCAAACCGCCGCCGATCCCGGTTCTGCCACCCATCGGCCTCCGCGATCCGGAGGTCATCGAAGCGCGCCGTGCCTACAACACCGCGGTGCTCGAGAAATTCAGCACGACGAATACCGACTCCGCATATCGACGCCCGGGCGTTCGAGCAAGCGCGGACGATTTCAAAGCCTGGGAAAGATCAAGGGCCACAACTACATAGAGACTTCGAGTCGCGGGAGGTATGACGATGGCCGGTGGCCGCATCGATATCGAGGTCGGACTCGACATGAAGAACCTGCCTGCCCAGTTGCAGGCAGGCGCACAGCCCGCGCTCGGAATGGCCAAGAAAATGGCCGGCGCGATCGGGCTCTCCCTGGGAGCGGCCGCAGCGGTCGGCACCGTCAAGCAGATCGTCGCCATCGGCAACGACTACACGACCAGCCTGAACACCATGCAGGCCGTTTCCAAGGCCACGGAAGCGCAGATGGCTGCCGTATCGGAGCGTTCGAAGCAACTCGGCAACGACATCGAGCTGCCGGGCACTTCCGCTGTGGATGCAGCTGCGGCGATGACCGAGCTGGCCAAGGGCGGGTTCACTGTCGAGCAGTCGATGTCGGCAGCGAAGGGCACACTTCAGCTTGCCGCCGCCGCCCAGATCGACGCCACGACCGCCGCGACAATCCAGTCGCAGGCATTGCAGGCGTTCGGCAAGGACGCGACATTCGCCGCCACGGCGGCAGACATTCTCGCCAACACCGCGAACGCATCGAGCGCGGAAATCACCGACGTCGCAGCAGGCTTGCAGCAGTCGGGCAGCGTCGCGAACCAGTTCGGACTCACGATGGAAGACACCGCCGCAACGCTCGGTGTCCTCTCCAACGCCGGTATCACCGGTTCGGACGCAGGAACACTGCTGAAGTCCACACTGCTGGCGTTGACCGACCAGGGGAAGCCTGCTCAGGCCGCGATCGAGGATCTCGGACTCACGGTCTACGACACGGGCGGCAAGTTCGTCGGCATGCAAGAGCTGTTCCGGCAGCTCGAGGTCGCCTCGAAGTCGATGACGGAGGAGCAATACCAAGCCGCAGCAGCGACACTCTTCGGTTCCGACGCGATGCGCCTCGCCGGTGTCGCCGCCGAGCAAGGTGTCGCAGGGTACGACTCGATGCGCGAGGCTGTCGGGCAGCAGGGCGCAGCAGCAGAGGTTGCCGCTGCGAAGACCCAAGGCCTACCGGGTGCGCTCGGCAGTGTGCAGAACAGTGCCGAGACTTTGGCGCTGGAACTGTACGACCTTGTTGACGGACCGATGGAGTCCCTCGCTCGTGGTGCGGCCGACAAGATCGGTGCTGCAACGCCCATCATCGTCGATGCCCTCGGTACCGCCGGGAAGGCGGTGGGCGAGGTCGGGTCGGCGTTCATGGAGCTACCTGGCGCTGTCCAGGTGGCAGCCGGTGCCTTCGCAGGTATCAAGGCGTTCGGCCTCGACGACACTGCCGGCGCCTGGGTCGACGGGCTGAAGGAGAAGTTCGCCGGATTCCGTGACGAAATGGAACTGCAGAAGTCTCTGGGATCCGAGTCGGCCGATGGATACGACGAGCTCGGCAATGCGCTCGAGGAAAATGGCGAGCAGATCAGTGATGTGGTTGCTGGTTTCGCCACCCTCGAAGCTCGGGTGCCCGCCGTCCGGGCGATGGGTGACGCTTACCGCGGAGTCACGACCCGCACGCAGGCATTCGCGGATAGGCAACGCGCACTCGGCACCGTGACAGGTGGAGTGTCGGGGCAGATGCGTATGGCCGCAGCGAGCTGCGCGCAGTTCGCGGGGGTCGCTGGTGGTGTCGCGGCTGCCGGTGCTCGCGGACTTACCAGCGCGGTCAAGGGCATCGTGTCTGTGATGGGTGGCCTGCCGATGGTCGGCATCATGGCGGCGACATACCTCGTCGGAACGATCTCCTCCGCCACGCGGAAAGTGCAAACCGCGAACGACACCTACGCGGAGTCGGCGCGCAATGTTGCTGATGCGCAACGAGATATGGCGTTGGCCTTCATCGAATCCGAAGGCGCAATCAACGACACTGTGCTCGCGACCGTGCAGGCTCAAGCTGACTCGATCTTGTCGACGGCGAACACGATCAAAGCCAGCAAGCCCGGGGTCGGGGATCAGATCGGTGGTGTCCTCAGCGACTTCATGCATGGCCGGGTGAATCAGGATCTCAGTACCGATCCCGATTCCACCACCAAGGCGCTCGGCAATCTTGCCGACGACGCCGCAAGTGCAGAGGCGTATACCTCTGCACTTGAGAAGATGAACATGACTTCGACGGATCTTGCGCGAGTACTTGCTGGGTCGGAGGAAGGGTGGCAGTCGTTCTCCGGGGCGCTTCGTGACAACGGCGGCCTGCTGACGGAGGAATACATGTCGCTCATGGGAGTGCGGCAGGAGATCTCCCGACTACAGCAGGTCGCCCAGGAAGTTGGGCCGGAGTACTACGCGCTGGGTGATGGCATCGCGATGATTGCCGAATCTGCGGGTGACTCCGAAAAGAAGGTTGCGGGGCTGAAGAAGGTTCTCGACATCCTGGCTGGCGGTGACGTCTCCTTCACGGAGTCTCTCGACAAGTACAACGAGTCGATTCGGAATATTGCTGACGCTGCCGTCAAGGCGGCTGATCCTGCCAAGGGACTGGGCGAGGCTCTCGTCGATGCGGACGGGCGACTCAAGACAGGGACTGAGAACGGCAAAGAACTCTCGGATCAGCTGCGCGAACTTGCTCAGTCGAGCGTGGAGTATGCGGAGAAGGTCTACAAGCAAGCCGTCCTCGATGGTGCCACCGTTCCGGAGGCTCAGGCCAAGGCACGTGAGGCTCTGGGGCAGACAGAGACATCGCTTCAGGAACTCGCTGACAAATACGACTTGCCAATCGCGAAGGTGAAGGAGTTCGCAGAATCTCGCGGATACCTACCAGATGAACTGATCATGCATCTGGCGCTCGAAGGTGCGGACAAAGCGACACAACAACTGGCGCAGATTCGTGATGACCTGAAGCTGGATCTGGACAAGACCATCAAAGTGGATGTCCTCGACGAGGGCGTCCGCAATGTTCTCGAGGACATCGGCGTCGACGTCAAGGACATGCCTAATGGCACGGTCGAGATCACAGCGAAGGGTGACATCGCAAAGAGCGTTCTGGACGAAGTAATCCAGAAGACCCTCGAAACCGGCGGCACGCTCGCTGACGTCCAGATCAACGCGGACACTACGGGATTCAAGATCGGAGTTGCTGAAGCGCAAACCCTGATCGGTCAACTCGACGCGTCGAAGGCAGAACCCGCTGTCGGTTTGATTCTCGACAAGCTCAAAGAGGGCAAGACGATCACCCTCAATGATCTGATTGAGCTCGACAGATCGTCGGCGTCGCCCGAAGTGAAGGCGTTAGTCGCACAGGCCCTGACCGATCTTCAAACCGTCAAAGACGGCGTGAACGGTCTACCGCCGAACAAGACGGTCGACATCACTGTCCGGTTCAACGAGATCCGTAGTGTCGCCCAGCAGTACGGCGCGTGGTCCGAAGAGGCGATCAAGGCCGCGTGGCCGGAGTACCAAGGCACTCCCGGCCGCGAGCATGGTGGCCGACTACCTGCCTTCGCGGGTGGTGGTCGGATGCCCGGTTCTGGACCGGGCACGGAAACCGTGGACGGCATCTACGCGGTCACCCCGTCAGGCGTCGGCATTGCCATGGTCAACGGCAAAGAGTGGGTGGTAAACGCCCAGTCGTCGGAGACATACGACCGCGAACTGGCGATGATCAACGCCGGTACCTTCCCGAAGCTGCCAGGCTTCGCCGCCGGCGGCCGACTTCCCCAAGATCGAATTGAGGATCTCGGGCGCCAGATGGACGGCGTGCCCTACGTGCTCGGCGGCGCATCACTTGCTGGGGCCGATTGCTCCGGCTTTGTGGCCATGCACCAACGCGCAGCGATGGGTGAAGACCCGCCGGTTGGTCGCCTGGGGACGACGTACACACTCCTCGACGGTTCGTGGCCACACCTGGTCCCGGGCACGCAGGGGCCGTTTGTGGTCGGCGTCAATGAAGAGCACATGGCGCTCACCGCGTACGGAACGAACTACGAGTCCGGCGGCGCGTACGGGACCGCGAAAATGGGTGGCAGTGTCGGAGCGTTCGACCCGCAGTTCCATTCGCATTACTACCTGCCGTGGGACAAGTTTTCACCCCCCGTCGAGTCCGCCTCTCAAACTGCGAGCGACTACACCGCACAGGCGCAGTCGTCGAAGAAGGCGACGTGGACCGAGAAGGATCAACTCAATCTCGATTCCGCCGTCATCGCTGTCACTCAGGCGAAAGAGGCAGAGGCACGTATTCGCTCCGCTGAAGGCAAGACGGACGCCGACCGCGCTCAGGCAGCGAAGAAAGTGGAGAAGGCCGAAGAACGCGTTCGGTCGTACGAGGCGAAGCGCGACGCGGCCAAGGCGGGGAAGGACGCCCCGCCGGCACCCGAAGCCCCTGATCTGGAATCGGCTCTGACCGACGATCAGATCAGCCTCCGGCAAGCCCAACGGGCGGTAGAKAAAGCACGACTCGAACGCAACGAGGTCCACGCGAATGCAGAGTCGACGCAGCAGGACAAGGACGAAGCGGACGACGCGCTGCAATCGGCGCGTAACGCCCTCGCTGAGAAGCAGAAAGGCACATCCGATTCGTCACTGCCGTCCACGTGGTCCGAGCTGCTCGGCACAGTGGCGAAGGACTTCGTCACCGAGAACGCCGCCGACGTGCTCGGGTACTACGGCGTAGACAGCACCGGGCCTCTGGTTCAGGCGGGCATGGCGGTAGCGAAGGCATCCGAGAACGGATTCAAAGAACAAGCGCCGCTACCGAATGAACCGATCACACCCGCCGAAGCGCAGACACAGTTGCCGGTCACTCCAGGAACACCGGACTGGATGGCGAACATGCTCAAGTCGATCAAGGTCTTCGACAACGGCGGCACGCTTCGGCATGGCGAACTCGGACTCAACCTGTCCGGCAAGGACGAGTTCGTGCTCAACCCGCGCGAAGCCTCCGACATGGAACTGACCAAACAGATGTTCCAAAGTCTGCGCGCCACCGGCACCGAGATCGCCCAGCCAGAGGCGGCTCGTCCACGACAAGACGCGTTCGCGTCGCAGCGGCCGATCAAGGTCGAGGTCAGTGGATACGACCGACACGAGATCGATGCGGGTCTGCGGATGGCCCGCACTCGCGAGGACTACGAAACCGCGCACATCCGAATCTGAGGGAGGCAATCGAGGTGACATTCTTTCCGGACAACACCGCGAACGTTGTTCTGGCTGGACCGGGCAGAGCGGAGAACCTTCCTGACCGGGCGTGGCATCTGTCCGAACATCATCTCGTCGGTCGCCAGGGCTGCGGTGTAGTCCTGGCGACCGGCTGGGCGGACTATCAAGAGCCGAAGGGAATTCACCAGTGGTTCAAGTCCGCTCGCGGCGACGGCGCCGTATGGCTGGGATCGGTCATCGAGCCTCGGGAGTTCTTCCTTCCCGTATACGTCCACAAAACTCAAGGCCGGCCATTCCATTCGGTCAACGACGGTTTCTGGTCGGACATCGACTACCACTTCGAATCACGGTTGTTCGTCAACACCCGTGAAGGGACTCGGTACCTCGATGTCCGGCTCGCAGATCAACCCCGAATCACTGATGTCTTCGACCCAGCGTTCGACGAATTCGTTCCCTATCTCGTTCCCGTGATCGCAGGCCGCCCGTGGTGGATGGGCTTGGAAGCGGTGTGTGAGTGGAAGAACGGGCAGTCGACGGAACGGTTGAAGCTCAAGAACAACGGTGACCGGAAGGGTCATCCCATCTGGACGGTGCAGGGGCCGGGGGTGTTTCAGATCCCGGACGGCGACAAGGTAGTCACCACTCCGAACCTCGAGGTCGGTGAGGTCGCGCGAATCCACACGGATCGATCGACCCCGCGGCCGATGCGGTCTAACAAGCGCCCGTTCCTGTACCGGGATTTCGGCGGGCAAAAGTTTCGCGGGTTCATTCCTGGTCGTGCGGAGATGTCGATGAAGAAACTCGCCGTCATCGGTGGTAACGCACAGTCGAGTGCGGTCGCCACGCTGACACCGATGTCGAGGAGGCCGCGATGAGCCAACTGCATCCTTCTCCCAACCTGTTTCCCTCACCGAACCTGTACACGGGGGAGCAGACCGCAACTGTGGATCCGGATGCGCCGGCCGCACTGGACTGGTGGTCGGCGCAGATGTGGGCCGAGCTGCTCGACGAGCCGATCCCTCGCGGAGCGGGCGCCGAGTTCGACGTCGAAGTCTTCGACTCCGCGTACGGACCACTCGGCACCATCGGTGACTACAAGTCGTGCAAGGTCAAATGGGTGCACAACGCCGTCGGTCCGGCGCAGTTGGTCATCGACGGCAGCAACGAGTTCGCCGAACTCGTCATGTCCTGCGACGAGACGGTGGTCCCGTTCCGGATCACCTACAACGGTAAGAACTACGACGGACGAGTGGACCGGGCGTTGCAGTCTGGGATCAAGGATCGCAAGACGATCACCGTCACTCTCGTGGACAACTTCATCTGGTTCCACGCGATCATGGCGTACCCGTCTCCACTGCCGGGATTCGAAGAGTTTCAACCGATCCCGCAGGACATTTACATCGGACCCTTGCGCGGCGGCATCTATCACTACTTGCAGCAGAACGTGTGGCGCCTGCAGTTCCGGACCGGGCAGTGCCCGATCACACTGCTGCCGTACGACCCGCTGCGCGACACCACTCCGTGGGTGAACTGGCTCGCCCGAATGGACCCCCTCGCGGACCTGTGGGGAGACGAACTCAAACACTCCTCATGTCAGGTGCGGATCCGGATGTGGATCAAGGGCCGCGACCCGCAGCCGATGCCGGACAAATTGACGCTGCTCGAATCGCAACTGATCGTTGACGTCATCGATCGCCCGAAGAAGGGCGGACTGGTTAACACCGGCACGATTGTGGACGGGCTGATCAACACCATCGCCGAAGCCGTCGCGGACGGTATCGACGACGTGATCGGCGGATACCTGCCTGGCCTGGCGGAGAAGATCGGGAAAATCCTTCGACAGCAAGAGATTCCGTCGTGCGTGTGGTCGGAGGATTCTGACGGCATCATCGACGCTCAGGTCGAGGTCATCGCTCCGAAGGGATACCGCGCGGTCATCGGCGGCAAATCTCCCACGTGGGTGAACAAACTCGTCCAGATGGGCGTCGAAGCGGGGATCAACGCGTTGCTTTCGTTCGCGAGCCTGGTCATCCCAGGGCTGGCGAACGCGATGTCCGGGATCCTCGACAACGTGTTCCTCGCGTTCATGGCCGCGACGGACTACCGACTCAAAGGCAAGCTCGGAAAGTTCGGACTGCCGGAGGTTCTCGGCGATGCCGGCGCCGGCGCTCACACGTGGTCCGGAAAGCAGGTCGCCAAGCAAACCCTGTTCGACAACGCCGGTAAACGCCGCGCGAGGGTCGAGGTTCTGGACTGGGCACCGTGGGGAGCGTTCGAGGACTACGACGTCGGACACCTCGTCGGCTGGGAAGACAGCTGGGGCAGCACTCTCAAGACGTTCTACGACCGCGTGTACTCGATCGAGGTCAACGACGACCGCGATGAACGAGTCGTCGTGCGGGCTGCGATCGGTGACGACGAGCCGGACAAGTCACCTGGACAGCGCACCGCGGAGCGCATCAAGAAGCTGCTCGCGACTGTCACTGCTGCGAGCATGGCCATGAACTAGTTCAAAGACATTGAAATGCAACACAATTCAACAGAGGAGTTTTGCCGTGCCACGCATCGTTACTCGTGCGCAGGTCGATGCGACCCGCGCCTACATCTGGTCGAAGGACTGGCTCCCGTACGCGTACGGCGGTTCCGGAAACCCTGGCGGCGACTGCAGCTGGTTCACCTTCGCCGTCGCAGCCCACGTTCAGGGACTGCCAGCCAACCGCCGGTACGGCTCAACCGAGAACTGCAATCGCCCAGGCGTGTTCGGAGCCAGCGCGACCGGGGACGCGAAGGTTCTCGGACTCATTCACGCCAAGAGCAAGGCGGACGTTCCCGCCAACGCGCTGCTCAAACTGGGGTTCATGCACGGTGGTGGCGGGTACGACTCGCACGTCGCCGGAACATTCGACGGACTGAATTTCGAATCCCGCGGAATGTACATGGGCCGCTCCGGACACGTCGTCGCCGCCAGCGCTCGCGCATGGAATGACCCACTCTTCCACGACTTCTGGTACCTCGATGCCGTCGTCGGTGCCGGCAATCCCGATGACTTTCCACTCCCCGGCGGATGGTTCTACGGCCCACTCGACGGACCGGAGGAGTCCGTGTCCGGAGAAGCGGGTGAACCTGCCTATCAGATCGAGGGCATCAAGCACCTGCAAGCCAAGCTGGGAATCCCAAGCACCGGCAAGTGGCGGGACGCTCAAGCTGCGATCGCCGCCGTCCAACGCACCGATCCGAGCCTGACCGCCGACGGCACAGTCGGACCCAAAACCTGGGCGCTGATCATGCGCCTGGGCTCCACACCCGCACCGAATCCAGGAGGCCCCGTGGCACTCTCGTACGAACAGCATGCCGCCCTGCAATGGGGCCAGTCCGAACCGGTCCGCAAGATCCTTCGCCCCGACAACGTCAAGGTGAAAAAGGGGGAGATGTGGCCCCGCGCCGGCCTCGCGGACATCTGGAACGAAACCGTGTGGGACGGATACAAGTCCCACGTCGAAGGCGACGACCGCACCGGATCTTTCGTCTTCTGGCTCCTTGAAACTCACAGCGAGGTGGTTGAGATCAAGGCACTGCTCGCGTCACTCCAAGCTCGATTCGCATCGGGCGACACCCGTCAGCAGCCCACCGCTGCACAGGAAGGCTGAATCATGACTGATTCGAACAACACGGTCACCGTCGCTACTGAACTGATCGGCACGTACTCGATCGACACCAGGGCGTTCTGGCTGGATCTCCTCGACCGGACCGGAAAGACTTTCGTTCAGACGCTGCTCGTCTTCCTTGCAGGCGGTGCGACTATCGCCTCTGTTTCGTGGGCGACGGCACTGTCGTCGGCTGCACTCGCAGCCTTGGTGTCGTTCCTCGTCGCATTGTCGACGTCGACGGCGCTCTCCTCTGGGAACTTCCTCGTCGACTTGGCCGACCGCGTCGGGCGCACATTCGTGAGCGCGTTGGTCGGAGCTATCCCGGCGACCGGCACACTCTCGGATATCCACTGGCGTGATGCCCTCACCCTCGCTGCAACGGCAGCGCTCGTCTCCGTACTGACATCGCTGGCCTCGCGCAACCTCGGGCCGTCGAAGGGATTGCCGTCCCTCGCGCCCGTCAGTTCGGAGCTGATTGCTATCGACGGCGTAGCCGAGGAAGTCACCGACACCGAGATGTCCACCGGCAATGCCGCGTACGACGGTGACGGCAAGCATCGCGCACCATCGGAGAACTGACGTGCCGCGCCCTGTTTTCGCAGCGATCGTCGAACGGTCGATGCGCACAGGCGCGTACGCGGGCGTCACAGTTGCCGGATTCGCGTCGATCCTGTGGACCCCGCGCACAATCGCCGATGTGCTCGGAGGCGGCACGTCGACGGCCTGGGGCATCTTCCTGCTCATCGGCGGCGCCGTGTGCACCTTCGCCTCAATCACCGAGCGGTACCTGATCGAGCACCCCGCGATCCTGGCCATCATCGCGGGCCTGGTGCTCTATCTCGTCGCACTGTGGGAGATCACCCTCGACGGCGAACTATCCCGCCTCACACAGACGGCGGTCATCACGGCGTACGCGCTGCATCTTCTCGCCAGGCATGTGCAGTTGCGCAGACTAGCTGGGGCTCTGACACCGAAGGACGGGTAGATGTTTGGGTTCACCGCCACGGAAATCGCGTTGCTAGTAACAGCATTCGGTGGAGGCAGCACCCTGCAGGCTGCTCTTGCAGCACTCAAAGCTCGCCGCCAGGGCGCGTACTCACGTGAGCAGTCTCAGAACACGGCAGTGGTGGCCGAACTGGCACAGGCGCGTGACCGGGCCGACGCGATGGAAGCCCGCTACGACCGAATGACTTCCAGCCGCAACGCGTGGCGCGAGCGTTCACACAAGCAGGACATCTACCACACCCGCCACTGCCGCACGGAGACCGACGAGTATCCGCCGGCACCGGCCGACTGACACAGACAGCGAACGCAGAGGAGCGCCCAGCAATGGAGCCTGGATTCAACTTCGAACTTCCCGCCACTTTGCGGGTCCGTCTCGCAGATCAGTGGGACATCCGCACGACCGGGCGAGGTGTCGTCGAGATCGAAGGCGGCGACATGGAGGTCGACGTCCTCGCCTACAAGGGAGACAAGGGCGACGCCGGCCGCGACGGCATGCCGCCCCGCTACATGGGAACCGTCGCCTCCGAGATCGGGCTACCCTCACCGGGGTCTCTGACGGCGGCTGACATCGGGCAGTGGTGGGGCGTAGCCGGGACACCGCACGCGTGGTTCTACAACGGCACCGCCGCACTGGCCAAGCACGAGAACTATGTGCAGGTCGGTCCCGTCGGCCCCGCCATCACGATCAGCAAAGGCACGATCACCGAAGGCGAGGACTGGGGTTTCTCTCTCGAACAAACCGACACAACCGCGTTCAAACTGAACATCGTCGCCAAGCCCGGTCCGAAGGGCGACGATTCGGTGGTGCCCGGACCGGTGGCCACCATCGGGACCGCCTCCGATTTCGACGGCTCGACCGCGCCGGAGGCCGGTGACGCCCTCGTCTATATCGGCGGCGGCGATTGGGCACCGCGCAAGCTCGCAATGTCGCCGGGTGTCTTCAAGAAAGACGGCTCGGCAGCGGATTGGCTCGCGGTCAACACCGGCAACAACTGGGGCGGCGACTACGCGACCATCACTACCCTGACCATTCCGGCACAGCCCTGGGCGTACGAGCCGGACGTCCACGCGCTGGTCGAGTTCATGGTCGCAGGCAACAACGTGCGCATGGATCTGGAAGCACGCCTGAACTCCGTCTCCGGACCGTTGCTCGGACGCGGCACTGGATCATCGGTCGGAATCTTCGAGAACGAATGGACACCACGGACTCTCGTGCCAGGTGGAAACGAAACCTCCGCACCCGGTGCATCGTCCACGATCGTCGCGGCAGGCGCACCCGCCACCATCCACCTCGTCGGCCGCCGCGTTGACTCCACCTCGAAGCTGCGATTCGAAACGCGCAAGGAACGCGCCATGCTGCGCGTGCGACCGATGCCGGTCATCGCATGAGCACCGCCGCGCCGACACCGGAGTACTTCGATCCACTGGAACCACACATCGGATTCTCCGGCTCCGACTTCGACCCGCCGTCGACGAGCGCCGGAGCCAGTCCAACGATCCGGGCGGCCGGCCAAGCATTGGCCGAGGGTCAGGAGCAGACGTCGCTCGGCGTCCTCGAGTCCATGGTCGTCCAGGTCGTGAAGGATCTGACCGGGGTCGATCTGACCGACCTCTTCGAAACGGTCGGCGGATTGATCGACAGCGGAATCGCCACCGTCACAAGGATCGTCGATGACATCGTAGGAATCTTCAACGGTCTCGTCGTCACTCCGATCAACAATCTCGTGCAAGGGGTCAAGGACTGGTGGGCAGGACTCTGGGCGCCAGGCAAGGGCGGTGCGCTCGAGCAAACCAAGAACGAGGCGATCACTGCGCGCGCTGAAGCAGAGGCAGCAGCGCAGAAGTCGGCGGCGAACGAGGCAGAGAACATCCGCAACAGCGATGCGATCGCAGCCGCGAACCTCGAACTCGGCACGAAGGCGGCGATCTCGGACATCCCCACCGATGTTCCGATGCACTTCACCCTGAACCCGATTGAAGATCCGGTGTTTCCGCGCGCGGACCTCGAACCCATCCCGATCGGCGTCACCGGCTCCACGGAGATCGGCTCGGGAGACTCTGGCCACTATCACAACCTGATCCCCACCGAGGCGCGGATCGTATGGGCGCAGCCGGTCTACACGATGGCATTGCGGCGCATCGACATCGCGTATATCAATGCCACCCGCAACCGCATCTACAACACTGTCGGGTTCCATATCGCGGAGCAATCCGTCGCCTCGCCGGCCACCTTCCGGGTGGCGGTGTTCAAGATGGGTGTCGACAGTGCAGGGTTCCTGAACGGCACCATCTCGTTCGTCTGGGCGAGTCCCGCAGGCGGCGAGCAGGGCAAGTTCGGTTTGAAAGCGCAGGACATCGTGGTCAACATTCCGGCCGCGAACCAGATCACCGCGAAGGCCGGCGACTGCTACGCAGTTCTGATGCTGCAAACCGGCTCCGGCACCGTGCGCAACCTCGTCGGTAAGCGAACCGCAGACGGCGCGGCCGCGTCCGGAGTGCACCCCTCACGGTTGGGAATGAGCTACAACGGGCCAGGCGGCGCGGGAGTGTCCGACTTCCCGGCGTCGCTGACCGCCGCGCAACTCGACAACGCATCGACGTGGGTTCCGTTCGCATTCATGGGCCAGACACGTGGGCTGCAGAAGATCCCACTGGTAGATCTGTTCGACCGAGCCAACGCCTCGCACCCGGGAACGAACTGGGCTGTCTACGGCGTGGGTATCGACATCGCGAACGGTATCGCGCAGTGCAAGAGAATCAATCACGGCAACCTCACCGCGCAGCGAGACGACCTCTCGCGCGGTGTATACGTGCTGCAAACCTCGACGGACTCGCAGTACGTGGCGGGCAAGATCACCGCGTTCGACCGCTCACAAGCGGAGCTGCAGGACAACCCCCGTGCACAGCTCGCGTTGCGGTCGAATGCCGATATGACTCGCGCGGTGACGGTCGGCATTCGGTTCGGGCTCATCGAGATCCGCGCGTACTCGTTCGTCAGCCCCGGTGGTTTGACTCAGAACTCGACGACCTACGCCTGGTCCGCTGGTGACTGGGTCGAACTGCATGTGACCATCTCCTCGATCCCAGGCCCCACGCTCGGCAAGTCCGTGTACACCGCGCACGTGAACGGCGCACCGATCCTGGAGTGGACGGACATGTCCAGCGAATCCGACAGCGGCGCTGGCTTCCGCCGTCAAGGGTTCGAGGTCGGGTCCACCCACCGCGGTGCGGTGTTCGGTTACTACTCGATCCCGTCGGTGGGATTCAACGAATGGAAAGCAGGAGACCTATGACAGCACAGACTTTCCACGTCGACGGACTCGACGGGATCACCTTCACCCCCACCTACGACGCTGCGAAGGCGTGGCTGGTGATCGAAGGTCACGACCGCGACGGAGACCTCGTCTCCCGGTCCGCATTCTCAGTGACACCTGATCCGATCGCGGACATTGCGATCACACCCGAACCCGAGGGCAGCTCTCTCGTTCCGGCGGATGTGCTGTCCGCTGCCGCGGCCCATGCGGAATCGGGTTCGAGCGAGGAGGGCTGAGCAATGGCGTACAACAAGCGTTACCCGAAGTGGAAAGACCTGCCGGACAAGACAACACCACTAGACGCGGCCTCCCTCGATCATCTGGAAGCGGGCATCGCAGCAGCCGCGGCGACCGCGGACTCCGCGACGACCTCCGCAGCCGGCAAGTACACCCTCCCCGCCGGCGGCGTCCCGAAGGTCGACCTGACTGTCTCCGTACAGGCTGCGATCGAGAAGGCCGTCACCGCCGTACAGCCCTCGGCACTGGCGGACGCTATCGCCGGGGTGGTTGCCAATGCCCCCGGCACGATGGACACCCTCGCTGAACTCTCCGCAGCACTCGGTGGTGATCCGGATTTCCGCAACACCGTTCTCGGGTTGATCGCGGCCAAGGCAGCGGCCGATGCGGTCGTCACCCTCGTCGGGGCGCAGACGATCGCCGGGATGAAGAACTTCGCCGCCGGTTTGCAGTCCGGCGGCAAGGTCGTCGTCGTCACCGACGATGCGCGTCTGAGTGATGAGCGGACACCGAAGGGCACGACACGCGCGGTGTGGAATGCCGGCACCGCCGACGCCGCCAGGCTGGGCCTGACTCCCGCAGAGCTGCGTGAAGCGATCGTGACCGCCATCGGTGTCACCGCGCCGAAACACCACACCCACGACCCTGACGACATTGACGGCCTGGTTACCGAGTTCTCGAACATTGCTGGTCAACTGATGGGCAAGGTGAACTCGTACCCCGGTCAGACGATCTTCAACTGGGCCGGAACGCAAGCCGCATACGATGCATTGCCGACGAGCGAGAAGTACGCGGCCGGCTTCATCGCGGCGATCTTCTGATGCCGTACCTCATCGGTGACGGGGCCGCTGCGAAACCGTTGGTCAAGATGCTCATCGGTAACGGCGCCGGAGCTGCGGTTCCCATCCAGAAAATCATGAAAGGGACAGGAGCAGGAGCGGCCGAAGTGTGGCCCGGCAAGCGAGTGTTCCGGGACGATTTCGTCCTAACCAACGCCTATCTCGAGGCGACGAAATGGACGACCATCGGCACGTCACCGTGGCTGCTATGTCAGGACGGTGGCAACGGGTTCTGTTTCGGCAACACCACCGACGGCAACCGCCCCTCGCAAGCGGTGTGGAAAGAGGACACCGCCACGTGGGAGCAGTACGTCAAGGCGGAGCTTGGGGACGTCGGCAGCACTGGACTCGGAATGTGGCTACAAGTCCACTCCGCAGAGAACTCCGACTCGTATGTAGGTATCCAGTGGAATGACTCCACTCTGACCTTGTTCAACGCACCAGGTGGTGGAGCGAGCACCGTGAACCGGGGCACCGCCACGGAAACCCGTGTCGTCGGCAAAGTGGTGGAGCTGCGAGCGGAGAAGAACCCGACGACAGGGATCTTCACCTACCGGGTGTTGATCAACGGTGTCCCGAAGATCACCTGGACGGACACGTCGAACATCATCCCGAAGCCTGCCGGGAACAAGAAGGTCGGGTGGGGAGCGCGCACCAACCGCTCCTTCGGTTCCACGAAGTACTCACCTCGCCTTGCCTGGTGGGAAGGTGGAGACATCTGACACTGTCAGAGACAACGATCGCCCCACCCTTCCCCGGGTGGGGCGATCGTGTCAGTTGCTGGTGCGCTAGCTGGAGACGGAGAACATCACGCCGCCGAGAAGGATCGCGAGGACAACCATGAGTTCGATACCGATGACGATGCCGGCCCCCAACAAGACCCAGAGCCACAGCGTCGGCTTCTCGACCATCTGTTCGCCGTGTTTCAGACCCAAGTCGTATCCGTCTTGCCAAACCCTGCCCTCACTATCGGCAGAGTTGTTTGAGGCAGTGTGTGTCATCAGTCAGTTTTCCTGATTCGCATGGCGAGCATTGAGGCGTCGTATCGACTTCTCGATCGACATCTGCGCGGCCATGACGGACAGCAAAATAATCAGACCGATGCCCGTCAACAAGATGCCGCGACTATCCAAACTTTGGTTGCACTCTCGGCTTCCCACACATTGCTCAGACGATTGTGAAAGGTCGAACGCCAGAAGGATGAGGCCGAAGGCGAGAAGCAATCCACCGCCCGTGACCAGTCCGCGAATAACGGCTGTCTGATTTGTTGTCATCCGCAATTGATACCAGAACGGTTGGACTCTTCCTGCGTGGCCCTATGCTGCGGTGTTGCCTGACTGGGCTGCGAGGACGGCTGCCCGCACTTCGTTCCCCGACACTGCGGTGTATCGCTCGGTGGTAGCAACGCTCGCGTGGCCGAGTGCCTCTTGCACTGCTCGAAGGTTGCGGGATCCGGCGTAAGCGCGAGTGGCGAAGCGGTGGCGGAGCTTGTGCATGCTCCACCCGTCGGGCATCAGGTCTCCGATGAGGGTTCCTACCCAGGCGGGGGACAGATGCCCGTTGTCGTTGCCGGGGAACAGGTACCCGTCTCTGCCACGACCGATCGTGTGGCCCCCCGGACCGCGCTGAATCTCGACTGCAAGGTCGTCGGGTATCGGGATGACCCGCTGCTTCGAGCCTTTGCCGTTGACGATGAGCGACCAGCCGTCGAAGTCCTCGATGAGATCTCGGGTGTGGACGCGGGCGACTTCAGCTCGTCGCAACCCCACCTCGCATGCCAGCCTGGCCATGATCCGTTCGCGCGCATTAGCGGCCAGGAGTAACTGCTTCCAGATTCGATCCGGGGCAGGCCGGGGATGCGGCTTCGACTCGGGAACGCCAGGCAGTCCGTTGGCTGGATTGAATGCGGCGAGGTTATTCGCGATTGCCCATGTGTAGAACGCAACCAACGAAGTTCGAAGTCCGCGGCGATGCTCATTCGACCACTGCTGCCGGCCGAACAGGTAGACCAACTGAGTCGTCGTGACGTCGTCGGGAGCGAGGGAGTGCAGGCGTCGAGCGGTCGCGCGGACATGACCTCGTCGAGTCCGGATCGTGGTGCGGGGTGCGCCGCCGGTGGTGAGCCAATCGACCCATCCTGCGACCGCGGCTTCCCACTCAGCCGGCAGAAGGAACATTTGTTTGTGCGGTGTTGGGTTCCGGATCACGTGAAGTTTGGTTTCCATGACGCTGAAGCCTTCCTGGTCCCGAGGCGTACTCGCTAGTAGATAAACGCTGGTCAGAGCCTTTATCGGTTTAGGTTCGGCGTGTCGCGAAAACGCGGTAACGACCGCCCGGATTGTCGCGATTTCAACTAGGGCTGTGAGTCCTCCAGCTCTGTCGCATAAAGGATGATGGTCCTCACTTTGTGCAGACCCACTGAAAGTGCTAATCGATCAATCGAAAGATCCACCAAAAGTACTACCAGAGATCTCTGAGCCGAAATCGCTTCTGTCAGGCGGGAATCCGTTCGCCCCATATCGGCGCTGGTCGCAAGGGTATGACCGGGCAATCGGACGGTTGCTGGTTCGAGTCCAGCCGGGGGAGCAGCAAAGCCCCTCACCTGAGAAATCGGGTGGGGGGCTTTCTTGTATTCGTCGCCGCTAGTGCGTTTGCAGCAGACCCACCGATCGAAGTGCCGRTCCGACGTCTGCCGCTTTGTTTGCTTGTTCTGCGAGAATTCCCAGCCGTCGAGCGCTGAGGACGTTCACCGGGTTGTCGTCGACGAAGAAGGTCTGCTGTGGACGCGCATCGAGAAACTCCAGCGCAGCCAGGAAGGCCGCAGGGTCGGGTTTGGTAGCTCCGAGCATGCAGGAGAAAACATGCTCGTCGATTGCCACTGGAGTTACAACACTTTCGATGGCGGCCAACAGGACAGGCCCATTGTCGTTTTCAGTGACGCCGATGGCCGCTGCACCCGTGAACGCGACGCGTAGATATTGGCGACAGATACACCAAAGCCCGACGCAAGTGTCTGCGTCGGGCTTTCGGTGGAACCGTCGAACTGTTTGACGGGTGCGCTTACTTCGCTGCGCGATCCGACGGCTCGAACAGCCGGATGATGTGGCTGGGGTTGATGTAATAGACACCATTCGGAGAATTGAGGACGAGAGTGTCTTCGGTGAAATCGGTGACGGTGCCGTTCAGCTTCGCGCCGTCGGACATGATGATCCGGATCGTGGCCTTCGAGTTCTTGAATTCGGTCAGTGCAAGCTTCATGTGGTGATCCTGTTCCGTGGGGTGTGCACTCCCACGGTATCGGCTCATCGCTCCTGTGCCGACCAACCTTGGAAGACTCGACTCGAAAGAGTGCAACGCGTCACCGCCTGCCCGATTGTGATCCGCGTCGGATGTGCCGGTAACATTCGGATTCGCCGCGATGCATCGCATCCGGATGGGGCGGTAGCTCAGTCGGTTAGAGCCGTGGACTCATAATCCATTGGTCGCGGGTTCGAGCCCCGCCCGCCCCACGTTCAGGTGCCGTGAGCCCGCGGGTCAGCCCCAATGACTTTTGTCGAAGATCATGCTGCAGACGATCGCCAAGGCGACTAGTGCGCAAAGTGCAATCACCAGGACAGTTGCCCACACGTTGTTGGGATTGAATCGCCTGGCAATGCGCCTGCGGTTGCGTCTGAGTCGAGCGTTCGTGGTCACACAACGAATCGTCGCATCATGATCGTCGATCGCAGATGAGGTGAAAGTCTCGGATCCAGATGACCAATTTCCCGACAGTGTCGGATGTGCAACGCTTCTGGACGTGACCGAGATGGCGACCACTCGGAAGACGAAGGAAAAGTAGGTACCTATCCAGGTATTTCAGCGTATGTGCTCAACCAGCCGAAGTGTCACGCTCTAGATGTACCTACGCACGGCGATCGAAGGTGATTTCGACGATCGAACTCAGGGGTCACTGAACAATTGTCTGTACCTGCCGACGCGAGCCCGGCCCACAGGTGACGACGATGCGTTCCAGTGACCCCCTGAGCGTCGACGCACGCTGGTTAAGCAGATAGCTGGCACGAAACCTTCTTCGCCTGGTGTAGGTGCAGGCAGTCGAGCCGACCCCCCGCGGCTCGGCTGCCCTCAACACGCGATGTGGGGTCCGAATGGCGGCGCCGAATTGGCGATTAGGGCGCCCGTCTGCGAACCGAATGTCAGTGAATGTAGAAGTTCTCGGAATTTCATTGGGAGACAGTAGGTTTGTTTGATCCCCAGGTTGAGGGAGTCTGGGGATCGCCTACCTGTGATTGGGGCACTCACGAACTGTGACGGAAAGGTCCGCTCCCGGATATTAGATTTACGGTGCGTCCGAACTGGCCGGAGATACTTGACGTGGAGTTTCCGGCGCCGACGTTCTACCGATATCGGGCCTTCTGCCCAGGACTCGCTTGGTGACCCATACGGCAGGTGCCGACAGGAACGGCAGATACACGAAGATATAGCTGTCGAACTCGATGCCCAACGCGAGATAAACCCCAAGGTGAAACCCGAGTAAGACGACGATCCCGATTCTGAACAAGACAGGGAAGAGCACGGCAACGATCAACCAGCCTTCAGCGAAGACAGTGGCGTAGTCGAGTGCTTTCCATAGCCACTCCGAATGGATGTCGAATAGTTCGTGGGTCAGCGGACCGAGCTTGGTGGGGTCAGCGACGTCTCGCGCAACGTAGCCCCGGGTTGCCTGCAATTCGGGGTTCAGCCAGCCCGACGCAGCTTTGGGTAGTGCCGCTGTAAACAGGGCGTAGGCGACCGTCACTGCCCAGATGAGCATGGGCAGTCCGCGGGTTTGAAGTGCTTTGCGTTGTGTGCGTGAACGTCGTGCGTCGAGGGACCATGCGGCGCCCCATCCAGCGGCTGCCATGGCCACCGGCAAGATTTCGAAAAGAATGAAGTGGTCGACCTTGCCGAAGGAATTGACCAACCCGCTGCCGGTCATGAGCGTGAGGGTCATTGCGATGGACGCGGCCGTCGTTCGATATCCGACCAAGATGGCGATCGCCAGGATGAATCGGGCGACTTCGAGTCCGACGAGGAAGTTCTCGGAGGGTGGTGACGACAGCAGGGAGAACGGACCGGATTGCGGATGAAACAGAATCGAGGGAACCTCGCCCGCCCACGTGTAGTCGATGGGAAACGCGATCACATATAGCGCGAAGAGGATTCGAATGACAGCGAGGAACCTCGCATCCCCGCGGTACGCCTCGCACAACTGATCGATGTGGTCGCGCAGGAACAACAGAGTTCCCGCACGGGCACTCATAGATCAACCCTTGTCGTTTCGCACGGGTCAGTTGACGCATCGGTTCCGTCGGTGATGTCGATAATTGTTTTGCGCCAGCAGAACTCGATACTGTCCGGGATGGCACCACTTCCGACTTCGACGCTGCGGTTTCGGAGCCATTCGACCAATTCAGGGTCCGCGGTTCGGGTGTTGCGGTCGCCTGCCCCGCTGGGGCGGAACGCATAATCGAGTGATGCTCTCGCGGATGAGTAGCGAATATCGCCGGCGAGATCCACTGGGTTGGGACTGATCGTGGATCCGTCGGTGTAATGGAGAGTGATATCCAAGCCACTTCCACTGAACTCGCCGTCTGCATTGGGCACGCCACCGAAGCTGGGCATGCGAATTGTCGGGTACGGCTCAGGGCGGACACCGAACGAGTAGGCGCCTTGCACGAGGAGTACGACTGCGAGTGCTGCGATCGCGATCAGTCGCCGATTGCTGCGCTTTGCTTCTGTTTCCGGCATGTCGACGTTCTTCCTGGCACCTGGTGCCGGTTTCTTCGAATGAGAAAAATAGAGGGGATTGCCGAGCGAGGGGACTGGGTGTTGTCGCGCGTCCGTGCAGATGTGCCGAAAGTAGTTGAAGTGTCGACGAAATATAGCTGCGCGATTGCCGCTTGTCGCAGTGTTGATTTGAAAATGGACTTTGGTCCGTCGAATGGGGGACGGTGTGCCCTGAATGCTTTGCCGCGCCTTAACTTCCAGCAAGCTTGGCCCCAGTCTGCTGTGAGAGCGGGATTTCACTCCTTCGTTGATGGCCGATTCAAGCGGAACGACAGATGCTTGACACTCGCTCAGAGGCAACATGATTCGACCCCGTATGTTTACGGGGTGACCAAACCCAACAAGCGAACTGTCGCCGTCATCGGTGCCATGGTTTTCACCGTCGTAGCGGTGATCGTAGGATTTGCGTACGAGCAATCCCGAGACAGTCGGGCAACTGCCTCTGTATCGCAGCCTGACAGTTCGGCGCCGGCGCTGAATGCCCCTACCGACGACTTCGACACGGTCGCAATTTTGGGGGACTCGTACTCGATTCCGAACACGACGGGAGATCATTGGCCGGCGCTGCTCGCCTTCGATCGTCGCTGGTACCTGGCAGATTTTGCGAGCGGTGGCACCGGCTACGTCCAGGGAAACGAGGAAAAAGGCAAGCTACCGTTCGGTGCGAAAATTGATCAGGTCGTTGCGGTGAATCCCGAGGTCGTCATCATCGCCGGCGGTCGGAACGATGTTTCGTACCCGCTCGAGGTGCGAGATGCGACTCGGGAGTTGTATGCGCAGCTACGAGATCGGCTTCCTCACGCCAAGGTTGTCGTCATCGGCCCCATCATGGACAACCGGCCTCCATCCGAGACCGCTGTCAATGTCAACGATCGAATCCGTTCCGCCGCTGAGCAGTACAAGCTGCCTTTCATTGATGCGCTCGCCGAGAACTGGCTGTCGGACCCGACGTTACTCAAGGAAGACGGCATGCATCCCACGCCGGCAGGTCAAAGGCTCATGTTCGAGAAGATCAGCGAGCACCTTCACTCGCTCGGTCTCTAGCTCTGAAGGAAAGCGAAGAGGACCCCGCAGGCGCGGGGTCCTCTTTTTCGTGAAAAGTATTGTCGGACTTAGGTCATCAGTAGCGAGGACTTTGGGCGCAGTCTTGGCTGGCCGGCTGCCTCGCACGGTGATGGAAAAGTTCGGGTAAGAAGGCTCTCGCGGGCTGTGTCGCCGCCCCTATCTGCGTTGCGGCTTTTGTGAATCGCAGTTCACCGCAGGTGATGCACGCGCGGCGATACCTACGCTGGGAGGTCGTCGGCGGAATGTCGTTTCTTGTGCCTTGCCGGTGGCTCGACCATCACTGCAGCCTGAACGGAGATGGAAGGGGCGGCGTAGATCATGTCGACAAGTTGGCCACCCTTGATGTTCTGCGCCACCCGTGATCAAACCGGGCAATCGGAACAAAGTGCTTGTCGAAGAGTTACAGTTGATGTTAATATGTAACGATAAGTCGCAAAATGAACATCGGCTTCGAGGTCGCGCTACCGGAAGCCGATGGGCGCCGGGGGAGATTGGTCTGCTGTCGATGGACGCGACGCCCGTTGGGTGGCACAGATCAAGGCTCTGCGAGTTGCTCCCGGTCGCACCTCTGATCAACCTGACAGACCAACGTAACGGAGAACATACTGTGGCAATCAAGAACTCGATCGCGCCTGGTGTCATAGCGGATCATGGAAACAGGCTGTTCGGCAACACTATTCGATCAGCTGAAGGTGAGGAACTCGTCCAGCGGCTGAATGCCATGTTCGAGCGAGCGAACAGCACAGGTCAGGTGGTGAATCAACGAGAACTCGCGACCGTGCTTTCTGCGCGGAGATCCGAGGATTCCCCGGGCGACCGGTCGATTCCGGCGCCTGACAGGCTGATGCATGCAACCGAGGGACTCTCGTACGAATCCCTCTCCTTGTTGATTTGTGCGGCCGAGCATTTGCTGCGTTCGGAAGGCGTACATGTCGACTCGGCGCCCTTCACCTGAGGGACGACGAGACTCGTCGAAGCCTCGGCCACGAACGCGTCACAGAATCTTCGAAAAACGAATCGAAAACCCTGGAAAATCGAAGTGGCCGGTCCTTCGCTGACGAACGAATATTTGTCACGAACGGAATGACGTTCATACGTCGTTGTTTGTAATTCCGTTGTGCGATAGGCGAATCGGACGCCCCGCGTTGCTCAACCGCAAGATCCCGATTCCGCAGCTTCGAAGGCTTCCTGGATGCGCTGACGCCCCTCAGCGTCGAATCCCCTCCAGTCGCGGTATGGTCCGCTCATGTATTCGCGGACTCGATCGATCGGTGACGCGGAATCGCTAGGAGTACGTCCCAATTCTTCGGCCAATCCGAGTATCGACTGGCAGATCTTTTCGACGGAGTCTGGTACTTCGAGCCTTCGGACCCACGTTCCGCCCGTTTCGGTTGTTGTCGTTGCGGTGTCGGGTTGCTGCACTGTCTGCGACCCGCAGCCCGCAATCAACAAGCCGGCAGCGAGAGTGGACAAGGCGAGCGAAGAGCGCATGTTTCGAATCAAACCAGATGCCGCAAACGATGATGGAAATACGGATCAACATTCGCCCCGGGCACTCGAATGAAGTGAATTGACGACCACCGCCTGCTCTTGCTGTTGCGCGGCTAGGGTGCGCCCACTTCCGCGCCACACGCGGAGAGCGTCAGCACGAAGGTAACCGCAATACCGAGCATGATTCGCTTCATCGGCCGATCGAAGCAGACTGACCCCGCCCTGGCGGACTATTCTCGATCCATGCCGATCACCCCGGATACAAAGAACTGGACCTGGGTCCTCGAACGCCCATGCGGCGAGTGCGGGTTTGATTCGTCCGCTGTTGCGTTCGCGGATGTTCCAGATCTTGTGCGTAGCAATGCCGTCTCGTGGGCCGAGGTACTGGAGCGCGAGAATGTGACGGAGCGACCGGACACCGAAACATGGTCAGCGCTGGAGTATTCCGCCCACGTACGCGACGTGTTCAGGATCTTCAAGGTGCGGTTGGAACAGATGCTCGAATTCGACGATCCGCGATTCGAGAACTGGGATCAAGACGCAACAGCTGAGGCCGAGCGGTACAACGACCAAGATCCGGCAACGGTGGCATCGGAATTGTCCGACGCCGCCGCGGAGGTCGCGAATGCCTTCGAAACCGTGCCAGAGGGTAGCCGCCAACGACGGGGTCTCCGCAGTGACGGATCGGCGTTCACCGTCGAATCGTTGGCGGCCTACTTCATTCACGATCCGATCCATCACCTGCACGACGTCTGGGCGTAGTCAGAGCCCGCGCACCTCCTCGAGGGTTCTTCTGGCTCCGACGGAGTGCAACGAGTCGAGGGTCTTTCGGAAGCTTGCGACAAATCGGCGATCGTCCACGAGATCGCCGAACACTTGGCGGTACCCGATGAAGGCCAACGGGTCGCTCGACTGTTTCTGGGCGAGCGGCACCAGAGCGTCCGACAGCTGATCGACGACGGTGATGGGATCTCCGTTCTCGTCTGTGCCCTCGGCGTAGCGGGCCCAGCTGGCGACAATTGCGGTGGACAGGTTGATCGACCCACCGGTGTCGAGTTGGGTCCGGATGACGGGCAACAGCCACTTGGGAATTCGATCGGACGACTCGGCGCACAGACGCGCAATCGTGTCGCGGACCTGGGGGTTCGAGAATCGTTCGATGAGGGTCTTCTTGTACTGATCGAGGTCGACGCCGGGTACCGGATCAAGGGTCGGCGTCGCTTCCAGATTCATGTAGTCGAGCAGGAACCCTGACAAGAGTTCGTCCTGGCATGCCTCGTGGACCAGGCGGTATCCGGCAAGGTAGCCGAAGTACGCGATGCCTTGATGGCTGGCATTAAGAAGGCGCAGTTTCATCAGTTCGTACGGGCGAACATCCGGCACGAGATTGACGCCGGCATTCTCCAGAGGTGGCCTGCCTGAGGTGAACTCGTCCTCGAGGAACCACGCGGTGAACGGCTCAGCTGCGACCGGCCACTGATCGTCCACGCCAAACGTCTCGGCGATCTCGGTGGTCACCTCGGCTGTCGTGACGGGTGTGATCCGGTCGACCATGGAGTTGGGGAAGGCGCCGTTCTCGTCGATCCACTCCGCAAGTTCGGGATCCTTCAGGGCGGYGAACGCTCCGACTGCCGTCCTGGCGACCGATCCGTTGCCTTCGATGTTGTCGCAACTCATGATCGTGAAGGGAGCGAGGCCCCGGTCGCGACGGAGTGCGAGGGCCGCACAAATCAGACCGAAGGTGGTGCGKGGGAGTGTTCCCGGCTCGAGATCGTGCATCACATCGGGATGGGACGCGTCGAACTCGCCCGTAGTGTGCGAGATGTTGTATCCGCCCTCGGTGATGGTGAGAGATACGATTTTCGTCGATTCGGATGCCATCTTTTCGATCACCGCCTCCGGATCGTCGGGCGCGAACAAGTACTCGACGATCGACCCGATGACCCGGCCCTGGAGGGTTCCGTCAGCATGCTTGAGCGCCAGCGTGTAGAGGCCGTCCTGCGCGCGGAGTGCGTCTTTCATTCGCTTGTCCGACGGCATCACTCCCACTCCGCAGATTCCCCAGTCGAAGGCTTCACCTCGTCGCAGGAGGGTATCGATGTACATGGCCTGGTGTGCACGGTGAAAGCCTCCGACACCGAAATGCACTATGCCGGTAGTGACTTTGCTCCGGTCGTAGGTCGGCACTTCGAGTGCAGCATCGAAGTCGAGCAAGGTCTTCGTATTGAGTTCCATGAAAGTTCTAGTCTCCTTCGGCGACGATGACTACGGCTTTGATGCTGCCGGGAATGCGATCGGCCACCAGGGCCTCTTGCGATTGTTCGAGTGAAAAGCGTGCTGTGACCATCGAATCCAGGTCGACGCGCCCGGCAGCGACCAGTGCGGCGGCGATCGGCCACGTGTTGGCGTATCGGAACACTCCGGTGAGCATCAGTTCGCGATTCTGAATGATCGGGACCGGCAACGGTATCTCGTCGGYACCCATTCCGACCAGAACGACGGTCCCAGCGGGCCGAACTGCGTGAATCCCGTCGATCACTGCGGCCGTGGCACCCGAGGCGTCGATGAACGCATCGACGGCCAGCGAGCGTACGTCGCTTTCACGAGGATCAACGACGGTTGTTGCGCCGAATTTCAGTGCCACATCACGCCGGGCCGCATCGATGTCCGAGACGATGACTTCCGTCGCGCCGAATGCCTTGGCCACCTGCGTCGTCACGATTCCTACCGGGCCGGCGCCGGCGATCAACACACGAGAGCCGGCAGTGATTCCCGCTTTCTGGGCGGAGGCGATCCCTACGGAGAGTGGCTCGAACAGCGCAGCTGCCTCGTAGGACACGGAATCTGCGATGGGATGGGCGAAGTCGGCACCGATCGTGACGTAGTCGGTCAGCGCACCGTCGATCGGCGGCGTCGCGAAGAACTCCATCTGAGGGCAGAGGTTGTATCTGCCTGCCTTGGATTCGGAACTGGTCGGATCGGGCTTCTGAGGCTCGATGGAGACGCGCTGCCCGATGCGTCTTGGGTCGACGCCGTCACCGACTGCGGCGATGCGTCCAGATGCTTCGTGTCCGAGAACGAGCGGTGAGTTGACTACGTAAGGGCCGATGCGACCTTCGTGAAAGTAGTGCGCGTCCGACCCGCACACGCCCACTGCATGGATGCGAACGAGGACTTCACCCGTCTTCGGGGACGGTCGTGGTCTCTCGACCATCTGCATCTTTCCGGTCTCAACGAGGACATTTGCCCGAATTGTCGCAGGTAGATCGACGGATTCTCCGGAAACTGTTGTGTGGGTCACAGCGTAGATGTTAGCTTAATGAGCATAAGAACATCTAGTGAGCATTTGCTCACGATCGAGAAACTTTGAACCTGATGCACAAGGAGACCGTGTGAACCAGTCGGCTCAGCCCACAGGACTCAAGTCGTCGAAGTTGCCGGCTTCCGAGGATGTGCGGCTCGCCTTGCGGGCAGCGACCATGTATCACCTCGAAGGCGCTACTCAGGCGGAGATTGCAGCGAAGTTGGGCGTCTCGCGGCCTACGGCCGGGCGGCTGTTGGCCAGGGCGCGGACGCAAGGTTTGGTCAGGGTCGAGATTATGGTGCCGCCGGAGCTCGAAGGTTCGGTGAACACGGAGTTGGAATCGAAACTGGAGAAGCACTTCGGGTTGGCCGAAGTTTTGATTGTGCCCGAAGCAAATTCGGACTCGGACGATCCGGACTTCGACGCGCTCGGCCGACGAGCAGCGGAAGTTCTGGTTCGTCGTCTGCAGCCGTCGAGCGTTCTCGGGTTTACCTGGGGTCCGGAAACCGTTGCGGTAGCAGGATCTTTGCCAGACAAGGCGGCGAAGTGCTCGGCTGTGGTACAACTTGACGGCTCCATGACGGTGACCGACTACCAAACCGGTGTCGACTTCACCATCGGCCGATGTGCACAACAGTTGCAGGCCAATCCTATTCGCCTCAATGCTCCGCTATATGCCGACCCGGCGACTGTGGAGTCGATGCGAAACGACTCGGTCATCTCGAAGGCGCTGCAAGCCGGAACTGATTCCGACATCATGGTTTTCGGAGTCGGTGCCGTCTCGACTGCCACGACCTTGTTTGCCGGTAGCTTCGTCGACTCGACCATGCTGGACGAGTTGGAAAGTCGAGGCGCTGTCGGTGAAATCGGCGGCCGTTTCTACACAATCGACGGCAATCCAGTGGAGGGGCCACTGCCTGAGCGAACGGTCTCCGTATCGCTCGATGCAGTGAAATCCTGCGATCAGACGATTCTGATTTCGGGGGGAACACACAAACGCCAGGCCGTTCTGGGCGCATTGCACGGAGGTTTGGCAAACGTACTCGTCACCGACGTCGAGTGCGCCCAGTGGCTGCTCGAAGGCTAGCGATCTCACGAGTTTCGCTGTCCGAGCGCGCGACTGACACGCAAGTGTGAAGGAAGGTAATCCGTGAAAACAGGAAGACGAGTGTGGGGCGCTGCCGCGGCGGCGCTCTGCCTCCTGGTGTCGGGATGTGCGGGCGCTGGCGCGCTCGGTGGTTCCGGCGAACGAACAGTCACCATCGCGATGGTGTCGAACTCGCAGATGCAGGACGCCATCAAACTGGCGCCGGCTTTCGAAGCCGAGAACCCTGGCATCGACCTCAAATTCGTCAGCCTTTCCGAGAATCAGGCGCGCGCCAAGATCACAGCGTCGACGGCAACCGGCGGCGGTGAGTTCGACGTCGTGATGATCAGCAACTACGAGACACCTCAGTGGGCCGCCAACGGTTGGCTCACGAACCTGTCCGAGTATGCAGACAAGACGCCCGGTTATGACGAGGACGACTTCATACCGTCGATCAAGACTTCTCTGTCATACGAGGACAGTATGTACGCGGTCCCGTTCTATGGGGAGTCGTCGTTCCTGATGTACCGCAAGGATCTGTTCGATCAGGCTGGGATAACAGTTCCCGAAGACCCGACGTGGCAAGAAGTTGCAGGTTGGGCAGCGCAGTTCGACAACCCGGATGCCAAGATGGCGGGAATCTGCTTGCGCGGAAAGCCTGGCTGGGGTGAGGTACTCGCACCGCTGAACACCGTGATCAACACCTTCGGTGGACGCTGGTACGACGAGAATTGGAATGCGCAGTTGACCAGTCCGCAGGTCGAGGATGCGGTTCAGTTCTACGTGGACACGGTCAAGGAGCACGGTCAGCCGGGTCCTGCCACAAGCGGATTCGGTGAATGTGCAACACAATTCGCGCAAGGCAACACGGCGATGTGGTACGACGCGACGTCGGCTGTGTCAGTTCTCGAGGACCCTGCGTCGTCGAAGGTAGTCGGCAACATCGGATATGCGAAGGCCCCGAAGGTCGAGAAGTCCGATCCTGGTTGGCTCTACACCTGGGCGCTCGGAATCCCGGAGTCGGCAAAGAACAAAGATGACGCCTGGAAGTTCATTTCCTGGATGACGAACAAGGACTACATCCAGAAGGTCGGAACCGAACTCGGCTGGTCGAGAGTTCCTCCGGGAAGTCGCCTTTCGACCTACGAGATTCCGGAGTATCAAGAGGCCGCACAGGCATTCGGGCCGATCACCCTCGAATCGATCAACAATGCAGATCCGAAAAACCCGACAGTGCAACCGGTTCCGTACACCGGCGTCCAGTTCCTCACAATCCCTGAGTTTCAGGACCTGGGCACTCGCGTCAGCCAGCAGATCAGTGCTGCCATCGCGGGTCAGAAGAGCGTGAAAGAAGCGCTCGAACAATCCCAGCAGTATGCCGAGGTGGTCGGCAAGACCTATCAGGAGAACCGATGACTACGGTTGCCGAGCCCAGAACTACGGTGGACGACGCGCCACCGGTCCGTGTCGAAAAGAAGATCTCCCGCGCCGAGGGTTGGCGTCGTAGAGGTCCCCTGTTGCCGGCGTTGATCTTCTCGATCGTCGTCACCCAGATTCCGTTTCTGTTCACCCTCTACTACTCGACGCAGTCGTGGAACCTTGTCCGGCCGGGATCGCGGCACTTCAACGGGTTCGACAACTACATCGAGGTTTTCAAGGACAGTCAGTTTCGGGAAGTCGCGGTCAACACGGTCATCATGATCGTGGGTACGGTCATCGTTTCGGTGATCCTCGGACTCGCGTTGGCACTCCTACTCGACAGAGCCTTCCTCGGTCGCGGGATCGTGCGGACACTGCTGATCACGCCATTTCTCATCACCCCCGTCGCTGGCGCATTGCTCTGGAAGACAACAATGTTCGACCCGGTGTTCGGTATCGTGAACTTTGTCCTCCAGCCTTTCGGTGTCGGCCAGGTCGACTGGGTCAGCAAGTTTCCGCTCGCCGCCGTCATGATCAATCTGATCTGGCAGTGGACGCCTTTCATGATGCTGCTCATTCTGGCCGGCTTGCAGTCCATGCCCCGAGACATCCTCGAAGCCGCACGGGTGGACGGAGCCAAGCCGTTTGCGATGTTCCGCGAACTGACACTGCCGCACCTGCGCCGCTTCATCGAACTCGGTGCAGTTCTGGGTGCGATCTACCTCGTGAACACCTTTGACGCGGTGTACATGATGACGTCGGGCGGGCCAGGCGTGGCCAGTTCGAACCTGCCGTTCTACATCTACCAGCGCGCGTTCCTCGGCTTCGACGTAGGTCAAGCTGCGGCGATGGGTGTCGTGACAGTGATCGCGACCATCATCGTCTCGACACTTGCGCTCCGATTGATCTTCAAGAGCTTCACCGGCAACGAGGAGGCGGCGTGATGACTGCCGTAGAGACGACAAGCGTGACGACCGACAAACCCGTCGTCAAGAAAAAGAAGAGCAGTAAGTTCAGTCCGTGGTCGGTCGTGGCGTGGATCGCCGCTCTCGGGTTCTTCTTCCCGGTCTTCTGGATGGTCCTGACCGCGTTCAAGACCGAGGCAGACGCCTACACGGATCCGCCGAAGCTGTTCTTCACTCCCACCCTCGAACAGTTCCGTGCCGTCCTCGATTCCGGTCTGGGTACAACGCTGGCGAACTCGGCATTTGCCACAGGAATGTCGACGATTCTTGTTCTGCTACTGGGTGTTCCGGCTGCGTTTGCATTGTCTCTTCGCCCGGTGAAGAAGACGCAGGATGTGCTGTTCTTCTTCATCAGTACCAAGATGCTCCCAGTCGTCGCTGCAATCGTGCCGCTGTACGTGATCGTCAACGACATCGGATTGCTCGACAACATCTGGGCGCTGGTCATCTTGTACACATCGATGAATCTGCCGATCGCAGTGTGGATGATGCGTTCGTTCTTTCTCGAAGTCCCCGGCGAGCTTCTCGAAGCCGCCAGCATGGACGGCGCGAGTTTGTGGACCTCGGTTCGAGAGGTGATCCTCCCGCTGATCTCGCCCGGAATTGCTGCGACTGCGCTGATCTGCGTGATCTTCTCGTGGAACGAATTCTTCTTCGCAGTCAACCTGACAGCTGTTCAAGCGCAGACGATTCCGGTCTTCCTGGTCGGGTTCATCACCGGCGAGGGCCTGTACTGGGCTCGGCTCTCCGCGGCAGCGACCATGGCGGCATTGCCCGTCATCCTGGCCGGTTGGTTCGCCCAGAACAAACTGGTGCGCGGCCTGTCCTTCGGTGCAATCAAATAATTCTCCTCACCCTCTCAGGAGTTCGTCATGGCTGAAATCTCGTACCAGAAAGCGTCTTGCATCTACGAAGGTGCCGGGACTCTCGCTGTAGATTCACTCGATCTTGACATCAAGGACGGGGAGTTCATCGTGCTCGTCGGTCCGTCAGGTTCCGGAAAGTCCACGGCCCTGCGCATGTTGGCGGGGCTCGAGGACATCGATTCCGGTGCGATCACCATCAACGGCAAGGACATGACCGATGTCCCGTCGAAGGATCGCGACATCGCAATGGTCTTCCAGAATTACGCGCTGTACCCCAATAAAACCGTCGGCGAAAACATGGGGTTCGCGTTGAAGATGCGCGGTGTGCCCGTCGAGGAGCGCAAGAAGAAAGTTGCCGAAGCGGCCAAACTGCTTGACCTGACGGAATACCTCGACCGCAAGCCGGCCAAGCTTTCCGGCGGCCAACGGCAGCGAGTTGCCATGGGCCGAGCAATCGTTCGTGAACCGCAAGTGTTCTGCATGGACGAGCCGCTCTCCAACCTCGACGCAAAGCTACGCGTCCAGACCCGCACGCAGATCGCGGCGTTGCAGCGTCGTCTCGGAACCACCACCGTCTACGTCACGCACGATCAGGTGGAAGCGATGACGATGGGTGATCGCGTGGCAGTGCTCAGGGGCGGCAAGTTGCAACAATTCGCCTCTCCGACCGAACTTTACGATCGGCCGGCCAATGCGTTTGTTGCAGGCTTCATCGGATCTCCCGGTATGAACTTGGTAACGGCGCCGGTCAGTTCGGGTGGGGTGCGTTTCGGCGACGTCGAGGTTCCGCTGGACCGCGAGCAGATGGCGGCAATCGCCGCGGCCGGTCTGGCTTCGGTCACAGTGGGAATTCGGCCCGAGCAATTCCAGGTGGTTGCTGCCGGAGACGGAATCGCAGCTCAGATCGACCTGGTGGAGGAACTGGGCAACGAGTCGTACATCTACGCACACGTGCCTGGTACCGAAGCCGACCCGATCTCGCTCGTTGCACGCACCGGCGGGCGATCGAAGCTGCAGTACGGCCAGACGCTGGGCTTCGAGCGGGTGGACGGTCCTGTTCACCTCTTCGACCCGACTACGGGTGAGCGCGTGGGTAGCTGAATCCCACCACAATCGTGACCTGCTCGGCACCCGAACTCGTTCGTGCCGAGCAGGTCACATCCATCTTCGACTGGTGAGAAGGTTAGGGTCTACCGATGAGTGATACACGCGAACGATCCGTCGTGGTGTGTGGTGAGGGACTGGTTGATCTGGTTCCGGTGGGGGAGAACTTCTCACCCAAGTTGGGCGGTGGACCGTTCAACGTTGCGATCGCAGTGGGTCGACTCGGATCCGACGTGGGATTCGTCTCTCGCTTGTCCACCGACGCGTTCGGAGATCGGATGATCGACTCGCTGGCCGCGTCGAATGTCGACACAACCGGAGTCGAACGTGGGCCCGAGCCGACAACTCTGGCCGTCGTGAACCTTGCAGCGGACGGAGGTGCGCGGTATTCCTTCTACCTCGAGGGAACGGCGGATCGACAGTTCGCGCTGCCGAAACTTCCCTCTGCCCGGGCATTCTCGTTCGGAACGCTGTCGCTGGTGCTCGAGCCCGGGGCCTCCGCTTACGAAGCCATGCTGCACGAAGCGCACGCCCGCGGTCGACTCACCATGGTGGACCCCAACATTCGTCCGGCGGTGATCTCGGACCCGGAAGCATATCGACGACGATTTCGTTCGTGGTTGCCCGCCATCGATATTCTCAAAGTGAGCGACGACGACGCCAAGTGGTTGGGTTCGGTCGACGGCGCCGAGTGGCTCGACGAAGGCGTCGGCGCCGTACTGCTCACCCGTGGCGGTGACGGGTTGCGGTTGATCACCAAGGAACTCGATGTTTCGGTGCCGGCGCCCGCAGTCGACGTCGCGGACACGATCGGTGCCGGAGATACCGTACACGGAGCCCTGCTGGCCTACCTTGATCGTCACGACGCACTCGATGTCGCCGTTGTGCGCGGGTTCTCCGAGGCAGACTGGTCGGCCGCGTTGACCTTTGCCGCACGCGCGGCAGCCGTCACCGTGTCACGACCAGGGGCGGATCCGCCGTGGTCAAGGGAGTTGGGCCTGCCCGTCTAGCACTGGGGACCACCGCCCTACTGCGAGCGCAGTACGTCGAACTGCCTACCTGTGCACGATGTGCGACGGGGTCGTGTATCGGCACAGTGATACGCATGTCGATATTCCTGTACAAACTCTCACGACTCGCGTTTCGCCGCCGCTGGGCAATGGTGGGCTTCTGGGTCGTCCTGCTGGTGGCGGGCGGAGTAGGCGCAGCAACGCTGTCCGGTCCGACCGTCAATACATTGTCGATCCCGGGCACAGAATCGCAAGCGGCACAGGACCTTCTGGCTGAACGGTTCCCGGAATCGTCCACCGGCGGAGCCAGTGCTCGCATAGTCTTCGAATCTCCGGCGGGCACGACGCTCGCCGATCCGGCCATTCGACAATCCGTCAGTGAATTGGTCTCTGCGCTCGGGAAGGACCCCGAGGTTGCAGCGGTATCGGATCCGTATGCATCCGACGGAGTGTCGCCGACTGGGACGATCGGATACATGCAGGTCTCCTATACCGCCGACTCGATGGACTTGCCGGACAGTTCGAAAGAACTGCTCGAGTCCGCCGTCCACGACGCCTCGGATTCAGGGCTGGCAGTCGATGTTGCCGGCAACGTGCTGATGGAAAGCAGCGCCGAATCCATGGGAGAGGTGATCGGAGTCGCGATCGCCGCGGTGGTGCTGACCGTCACCTTCGGTTCCTTGGTTGCGGCGGGGCTTCCTTTGATCAGCGCGCTCATCGGCATCGGCATCGCGATCTGCACGATCACCATCGCAACTGGTTTCATCGAATTGGGTTCGAGCACAACCGTCCTGGCAATGATGCTGGGGCTCGCCGTGGCGATCGACTATTCGCTGTTCATCGTCTCGCGCTACCGCTCCGAACTACGTGACGGACATGATCCGGAAATTGCTGCGGGCCGCGCAGCGGGGACTGCGGGTTCGGCTGTAGTGTTCGCGGGGTTGACCGTCCTTATCGCACTAGCCGGACTGTTCGTCGTGAACATCCCGTTCCTGACAAGCATGGGTCTGGCTGCAGCATTCGCAGTTGCTGTTGCAGTGGTGATTTCACTGACGCTGCTGCCCGCCACACTCGGATTTGCAGGGTCGCGCGTCCTGAGTCGGTCTGATCGTCGACTGCTGGCGTCCGGCGGTGAACTGACACACCGGAAACAGTCGGAGGGGGCGGGCTCGCGATGGGCCAAGTTCGTGATCCGGCGTCGAGTTCCGGTTTTGCTCGCGTCAGTCCTCGGGCTGGGATTGCTGGCGATCCCCACCTTCGGAATCAACCTGAGTTTGGCGAGCCCACCAGTGCCCGACACAACTGCCGCCAGGGCTACCGACCGACTCTCCGAGGGGTTCGGTGCCGGCTTCAGCGGTCCGCTCATGGTGGTTGTCGACGTTGCCGACGCCGCAGATCCGGCAGTGGCATTGAGCGGCGCCCAGGAAAAGCTCGGTGCTCTGCCCGACGTAGCGGCAGTGACGCCGCCAGCACTCAATCAGGCCGGCGATACAGCAGTCATCACGGTGGTTCCCTCGAGTGGCCCGGAAACCGAGGCAACAAAGGCGCTCGTCGCAGATATACGTGAGGTCGCCGGATCACTGACCGACGAGACCGGGGCCACGATGTCGGTCACCGGTCAGACAGCGTTGACGATCGACGTCTCGGACCGCCTGGCTGATGCCCTCGTTCCCTACCTCGCATTGGTCGTCGGCCTCGCCTTCATTCTTTTGATGCTGGTGTTCCGCTCGATCTTGGTACCGCTCAAGGCAACTCTCGGATTTCTGCTCTCGATCGGTGCGACGTTCGGTGTGTTGGTCGCGATCTTCCAGTGGGGTTGGTTCGCCGGCATTCTCGGAATCGAAGGCCAAACCGGATCAGTTGTGGCGATGTTGCCCATCTTCATGATCGGCATCGTCTTCGGGTTGGCGATGGACTACCAGGTGTTCCTCGTGACCAGAATGCGTGAAGCGTTCGTCCACGGTGACGGACCGGACGAAGCAGTCGTGAAGGGCTTCGACCAGGGCGCCCGAGTCGTCACGGCCGCGGCGCTGATCATGATCGCCGTTTTCGCGGGCTTCATCTTCGGCGGCGACGCCTTCATCATGCAGATCGGACTCGGACTCTCGTTCGCGGTTCTGTTCGACGCCTTCGTGATTCGTATGACCGTCGTACCGGCCGTCATGTCCCTGTTGGGCTCGAAGGCATGGTGGTTCCCCTCATGGCTGGACCGGTTGGTCCCGAACGTCGATGTCGAGGGGGAGCAGTTAACTGCGCTGCTCGCAGATTCGAAGGAATCCAGTGAACCCACGAGCGACAAGTTGTCGGTATGACCCGGATACGGTAGATCGATGACTTCGACATCGACGTGGGGTCGATGGTGTGCGGAACACCCGCGCACCATCGATCTGGCACTGACGATCCTCGTGCTCCTTGCCACGTGGACGGCGCACCGCATCGCGCTCGATGGCAATGACACCCGCGAAGTAACAGTTGTGGGAGTCCTTGTAACAGCGATCGCAGCGGCAACCATCGTATTCCGGAGGCGCTACCCGTTCTCGGCGCTGGCGGTGGCAGTACTTCTCGGCGTATTGATGATTGCACTGTCAGCGCCGCCGAATGCCGGCACAGGTTCCGCGGCGATGGTGTGCCTCTACTACGTTGCCAGCACGAGTGACCGCCGGAGGACCTTCTTCGCAGCGGCGAGCACAGTCAGCTCGCTGATGCTCGTCACAATCTTCCTGGGAGTGGGGAACAATCTCCTGCAGGAGGCACTGGGGTTGTTGGCCTGGTTGCTGATGGCAAGTTTCGCCGGCGCCGAGGTCCGTTCTCGCCGAGCCTATCTGGAGTCCGTCGAGGCGCGCGCGGTGCAAGCGGAAAGAATGCGCGAGGACGAGGCCCGACACCGCGTCGTCGAAGAAAGGATGCGGATTGCGCGAGACCTGCACGACGTTGTCGCGCACCACATTGCCTTGGTCAACCTGCAAGTCGGGGTCGCGTCGCACTTGATCGGGAAAGACCCCGAGAAGGCGACGACTGCACTACGCGGAGTGGAGGAAACGTCCAAGGCGGCACTCGATGAAATTCGGGCCACGGTCGGAGTTCTCCGTGACGCTCAGGACGGTGATCGCTCGATGAAACCGGCACCGGGGCTTTCGGATCTACCGGCACTGGTGGATCAATTCGTCAGTGCGGGAATGGAAATCGAAGTGCGCGCAGTGGGTTCGCTGCGCCCTCTGGGGCCAGCAGTAGACCTCACGGCGTACCGAATTATCCAGGAAGCACTCGTGAATGCGAGCAAGCATGCGTTGCCAGGGGCCGTCACCGTGTCGTTGTCGTACGAAGCCGAGGTTCTGGTGCTGTCGGTCGAAAACTCCGGAACGGCAGTGCCTTCGACGTCACCGCCCGGGTACGGACTGCTGGGAATGAAGGAGAGGGCACAGGCAATGGGAGGCGAGGTCTCAGCAGGATTCCGCGCGGACGGGGGATTTCGTGTGGACGCCCAACTGCCGCTGGTCTCGGTCTCCAGCGGTTCGGAGCGTGAGGAGTCGTGAGTATTCGGGTGGTAGTGGCGGACGATCAGGCGCTCTTCCGTCAAACGCTTGCGCTGCTGATCGGTTCGGAAGACGACATGGAGGTGGTCGCCGAGGCGGCAGACGGAGAGCAGGCATTCCAGGCGGCGCTCGAGCACCGACCCGACGTTGTACTGATGGACATTCGCATGCCGGGCACCAGCGGAGTCGAAGCGACCGCCATGATCGCCGATCATCCGGATTTGTCCGACGTACACGTACTGATCCTGACGACCTTCGAAGTGGATGAACATGTGGCACAGGCGATCCGGGCGGGAGCGAGCGGCTTCATCGGCAAAGGAATCCGAGCGGAGGATCTACTCGATGCTGTTCGGACGGTCGCAGGTGGGAACTCTTTGTTGTCGCCGATTGCGACCAGCGCGTTGATTTCTCGATTCCTTTCCACTCCGTCGCGGGCCGACTCGACTTCCGGGATTTTCGGTCAATTGACACCACGCGAACTCGAAGTGGTCACCCTCGTTGCCCTCGGGATGTCCAACGACGAAATCGCCGCGGAATTGGTGATCAGCGCGGTCACGGCAAAAACCCATGTGAACCGGGCGATGACGAAACTGGATGTCCGTGACCGCGCGCAACTGGTGGTTCTCGCCTATCAATGCGGTGTGGTGATTCCGGGACGCTCGGTGGATTGACTCGAGAAACTCTTGACTCGAACGGGTGTTCGAGTATTGTTGGGGAGGGGATCGGGGGATTCAATGAGTGTTCTGTTGTCGGATGTGGTGTCTGGTTCTGCGGTGGGGTTGCGCGGACGACTGTGGCGGTTGTCCGCTGCGGAGTTACGTACCGCTGCTATCGAGGCGAGTGCGGAGATTTTTCGTCTCGAGGCTGTTCGTGTGGCGGTGGTGGACGAGTTGTCGTTGCGGCCGGATGATCAGGTGATTGCGAGCCGCGGGGTGGGTTGCTGGTTGGCGGCGAACACGATGCTGCAGGTTCGGGATGGGAAGAAGATCGCCGCGTTGGGTGCGGCGCTTCGGCCGTTTCCGGCGGTGGCTGCTCGGTTCGATGTCGGGGATTGCTCGTTCGATCATGCGGTGTTGATCGTGGCGTTCTGTGAATCCCCGCCGAAGGGCATGCCGGACGCCGCGTTGCCTCGCTGTATCGATTTGTTGTTGGCTGCTGCTTCCGGTGTGGAGGCCACGACGACGAAGGTCCGGAACGTGATCGCGACCTTGGAGCGAGTGTTCGAGTCCGATGACATTCCACCCGCCGAGGATGTGGATCGTAACGAGCTCCGGATCGCGTCGACATTGAACGGTCGGGTGGTGGTGCGCGGGGATTTCGACGCTCTCACCGGAGAAATGTTGCTGTCGGCGTTGTCGAGTCTGACGATGCCCACCCCCACTCCGGATGGAACCCCGGATGCTCGGTCGGCGGCGAAGCGGACCGCGGATGGGTTCACGGAACTGATCCGGCGGTATCTGGACTGCGCCAAGACCGGTACCGATGGTGGTCAGCGTCCGCACGTGAACGTGCACATCAACGCCCGTGATCTGGCGGAGCACCGTGACTGCGCCGCCGCACCCTCGCCCGATGGTGGTGGAGTGGCTGTGTCGGATATCGATGTCGGGCACATGCCGTGGCTCGGTCCGCTGTCGGTATCGCAGACCAGACTCCTCGGGTGCGATTGTTTCCTCTCGACTGTTCTGCTCGATGATCACGGCGCACCGCTCGATGCGAAACCCGGGAAACGGTTGGTGTCCGCGGAGCAGCGAGTGGCGTTGATCGCCCGCGACAGAGGTTGCGCGTTCCCGGGCTGCACATGTGTACCGGCGTGGACGGATGCGCACCATATCCGGCACTGGGCGAGCGGGGGCCCGACTGTGATGAGCAACCTTGTCCTGCTGTGTCGTTCGCATCACCGGCTGATGCACCGTAAAACGGGTTTCGTCGGAAAATGGGTGATCCGCATCGGCGTCGACAACAAACCGTGGTTCATCCCACCACCCTCGATCGATCCGCAGCAGCACCCGCGGCCGGCGAACACCACCTTCAAAACCTGAGGGGTTAAACCTCACACGCACCAGAACATGGCCAGGCCTGTCTCGGACCCTGCTCTGTGTCCGACCGATTGGTGGGAGGTGGAGTCGAATGGGTGCGTGCTTTCGGGGGCGGCTCTACTTTCGGGTGCCCGTGTGGCCTGTCCCACTCAGTGGGTGATTCTTTCGTCGTCGCCAAGCCGGTTGTGCCAGGTCATTTGGACGTCTGACCTGCAGTGCAAAATCTTTCGTTAGAACACGTTCCAATTTCGCGGATTTGTGGCTATGGTCACAGAGATAGATGCGGGTGTGCGAATGAAAGGGTGAAGTGACGTGAAGACCAAGGGTGCAATCCTGTGGGGCCTCAATGAGAAGTGGTCCGTCGAGGAGATCGAGATCGGCGAGCCGGTAGCCGGCGAAGTTCAAATTCGCATGGAAGCGGCCGGAATGTGCCACTCCGATCACCACATCGTCACCGGCGCGACCCCGATGCCGTCGTTCCCGGTCATGGGCGGGCACGAGGGTTCGGGCGTCATCACCAAGCTCGGCCCGGAGGTCAAGGGCCTGGAGGTCGGCGACCACGTCGTTCTGTCCTTCATTCCGGCTTGTGGAACCTGTCCGGCGTGTTCGGCCGGACATCAGAATCTTTGTGACCTCGGGATGGGTCTCCTCAGCGGCCAAGCCATCAGCGACGGCACGTACCGGATCCAGGCTCGCGGCGAAAACGTGATCCCGATGTGCCTGCTAGGGACGTTCTCGCCCTACATGGTCGTGAACCAGTCGTCAGTGGTGAAGATCGACAAGGACATTCCGTTCGAGGTTGCCGCACTCGTCGGTTGCGGCGTCCCGACCGGTTGGGGATCGGCAACCCACATCGCCGATGTGAAGCCCGGCGAAGACGTTGTGATCATGGGCGTCGGCGGCGTCGGTATCAGTGCGCTACAGGGTGCGGTTGCATCGGGCGCCCGGTACATCTTTGCCATCGACCCCGTGCCGTGGAAGCGTGAGCAGGCTCTGAAGTTCGGCGCAACGCACGCTTTCGAAAGCGCTGCCGCTGCCATTCAGCCGATCATCGACGCTACGTACGGACGTATGGCGCAGAAGACGATCATCACCGTCGGCGAAATGAAGGGTGAGTACGTCGAAGAAGCCATGATTCTGACGGCAAAGGCTGGTCGTTGTGTTGTCACTGCAATGGGGCACCTGACGGACATGGATGTGAAGCTGAACCTGTTCCTGATGTCGATGCTTCAGAAGGACCTTCAGGGCAACATTTTCGGCGGTGGCAACGCTCGCCAGGACGTGCCTAACCTCCTCGCGATGTACAAGGCAGGCAAGCTGAACCTTGACGACATGGTCACTCGGACCTACACGCTCGAAGGCGTGAACGACGGGTACCAGGACATGTTGGATGGCAAGAACATCCGCGGCGTCATCCGCTACACCGAAGCTGACTGGTGATCGAAAGCGCAACTCTTGTGCCAGTAGTCTGATCGGGTGCCCAGTACTCACAGTCTCGACGTAATTCAGCAGTGGCCGGTCGACAATGCGGCAGCGGTCGTCCTCTCCGGGAAGAATCCGGGTGAGGGCGACCGCATTCGTGGTTTCAGCGGCGACCAGTCGCATGTTTTCCCCCTGGCTTCGGTGACAAAACTGTTGTGCGCCTACGCGATTCTCGTGGCGGTGGAGGAAGGGGCGGTCGAGTTGGATGGGCCGGCCGGGCCTGAGGGGTCGACCGTTCGTCATCTCCTCGCACATGCTTCCGGGTTGGCATTCGCCGAACGTGTTGTTCAGGCGCCGGTGGCGTCGAAGCGGATCTACTCGAGTGCGGGATTCGAGGTGCTTGCCGAGTTGGTTTCCCGGGAGACCGAGATCGAATTTGCCGACTATCTTGCCGAGGCGGTGTTCGCGCCGTTGGGGATGACCAGCGCGGCTCTTGTCGGTCCTGCCGGTCACGGTGCGCAGGCATCGGCAGACGACTTGGCCAAGTTCGCGGCTGAACTGCTCTCGCCGACCCTGATCTCGACGCAGACGTTCGCAGAGGCGACAACCGTGCAGTTCCCGGGGCTCAACGGAATTCTTCCGGGATACGGCTCTCAGCGCCCCAACGACTGGGGACTCGGATTCGAAATTCGCGGCGAGAAGCGTCCGCATTGGACAGGTCTCGAGAACTCGGCCGCAACTTTCGGTCATTTCGGCCAGTCCGGGACGTTCCTGTGGGTCGATCCCACGATCGATACTGCGTGCGTCGTGCTTACCGATCGCGACTTCGGTGATTGGGCCAAGCCTTTGTGGACTGAATTGTCAGATGGCGTAGTCGGTGAAGTTTCGCGATAGAGCACAAATTTCTCTCCTTCCACTGGCGCAACACGGGTAACACAAGGCACACTGTTCAATCGAGCGTGCTGCACGAACTCGACAGAGGTCGTTGGGGAAGACGTCCCTCGTCGAAGCAGGAGGCTCGAGTGCGCGAAATGAATCAATTCGCGGACGTGACGACTGGTGTGGTTTACATCCACTCGTCGCCCGCGGCGCTGTGCCCGCACGTGGATTGGGCTTTGTCCGCCACGTTGGACAGCCCTGCCAAGCTCAGATGGACCTCACAGCCTGCCTACGACGGACTTCTGCGTGCGACGACGGACTGGACAGGTCCCGTCGGAACCTGTGCCCGCCTGGTCGATTCGCTACGGGCGTGGCCGATGTTGCGCTTCGAGGTCACCGAGGACCCGAGCCACGGCGTCGACGGCGAACGGTACAGCCATGTGCCCGGTCTGGGCTTGTGGCGCGGATCCACCAGTGCGAACGGTGATGTCGTTGTTGGGGAGATGAAACTGCGGTCCATCATGAATTCCGGTGGAGACATCGCCGCGGAGATCGATCGGGCGATAGGCGCACCGTGGGACGAGGAACTCGAGCCCTTCCGGAGTTCGGGCGAAGGCGCCGAAGTGACATGGCTGCGTAGGCGTGTCAGTTGACCGAGGTCCATCCTGAACCCTGAGTGCTCTCGCGGATTGAACGACAAAGACTTGAATGACAAAGGTGGGCCCCGCCGTATCGGCGAGGCCCACCTTGCTGTCCAGGGTTGTCAGAGCGGAATGTTCTTGTGGCGCGCACGGACAGATGGTGCAGACGCGAGCGCAGCGGTGACGATGCTGCGAGTCTTCGCCGGGTCGATTTCCTCGTCGACGACGCCGATTTCGACAGCGCGGTCGACGCCGCCTGCGATCGCCTCGTGTTCGGCAGCGAGACGGTCGTGCAATGCTTCACGCTCGTCGTCCGGTGCCGCAGCGAGAGCCCGCTTGTGCAGGATGCCGACAGCAGCCTTCGCGCCCATCACGGCCACTTCGGAGTTGGGCCAAGCGAAAACGGCCGTGGCTCCCAGTGCTCGCGAGTTCATTGCGATGTAGGCGCCGCCGTAGATCTTTCGAGTGACAACGGTGACGCGGGGGACAGTCGCCTCGGCGAAGGCGTGAAGTAACTTCGCGCCGCGCCGAACCACGCCTTCCCACTCCATCGACACGCCAGGCAGATACCCGGGAACATCGACGACGACTACGAGCGGCACGCCGAATGCGTTGCACAGTCGCACGAATCGAGCGGCCTTCTCTGCACTTTCGGAGTTCAGGCACCCCCCGAGTCGCAGTGGGTTGTTCGCGATGACGCCAACCGTGCGTCCGGCCATCCGGCCGAAACCGGTGACGATGCTCCGCGCGTAATTGCCTTGCAGTTCTTCGAAGCTCGACTCGCCTTCGACGTTGTCGAGCATTTCGTGAACGATGGGACGAACGTCGTATGCACGTTTTGCGGACGCAGGCATCATGGCGCGCAGATCGCTGTCGCCGAGTTCCGCTGCCCGCTGATCGAATTCGCCCTGCTCGCACATCATCGAGACCAGGCGTCGTGCGCGGTGCAATGCGTCGGCCTCGTCGTGTGCGGCGATGTGCGCGACACCCGACTTCTTGGTGTGTGTGTCCGGACCGCCGAGTGACACCATGTCGACCTGTTCACCGGTGACACTGCGAACTACGTCTGGGCCGGTGACGAACACTCGGCCTTCCGGCGCCATGATCACGACATCGGTGAGGGCTGGACCGTACGCGGCTCCACCAGCGGCAAAGCCGAGCACGACGGAAATTTGAGGTATGAGACCGGAGGCACGGACCATGGCCTCGAAGACCAGTCCGACTGCGTGGAGTGCTTCGACGCCTTCAGCCAGACGCGCGCCACCGGAGTGCCAGAGACCCACGATGGGGGACTCTTCCTCGATGGCGGTATCGATGGCTTTGACGAGGTGTTTGCAACCGTCGACGCCCATTGCGCCGCCCATGACGGTGGCATCGGAGCAGTATGCGATGGTGCGGACGCCGTCGATGTTTCCGGACGCAGCGAGCACGCCGGACTTGTCACGGGCGTGGAGCGGCACTGTTGTGCACCCGCGGACAGGTGCAAACCGCGGTTCGGGCTAGGCCCGACCGAAGGCGAGCGCGACATTGTGCCCACCGAAACCGAACGAGTTGTTCAGTGCGAAATCGAAAGAGCCGGTTCGGGGTTCACCCTTGACGACATCGAGATCGATTTCTGGATCCTGGCTGTCAACATTGAGCGTGGGCGGGATGATCCCGTCACGCACCGCCAGAACCGTGAGGACTGATTCGAGGGCGCCGACAGCGCCGATCGAGTGTCCCAGCGCGGATTTCGGGCCGTACACCGCAGCGTGATTGCCGACCGCTGCGTTGATTGCCTTTGCCTCTGCGATGTCACCGATCGGCGTCGCAGTGGCGTGGGCGTTGATGTGCTTGATGTCGGACTTCGTCAGTCCGGCCATCTCGATTGCTCGGGTCATGGCTCGCGCCGCGCCCAGGCCTTCCGGATGCGGTGCCACGATGTGGTACCCGTCCGAAGTGATTCCGGAACCGAGCAGGCGGGCATGAATGGTGGCCCCGCGTGCCTTTGCGTGTTCCTCGGTTTCGAGGATCATCAGTGCGCCGGCTTCGCCGAAGACAAATCCGTCACGGTCCTTGTCGAAAGGACGTGAAGCTGCGGTCGGATTGTCGTTGTTGGTGCTCATTGCACGCATCATGGCGAAGCTCGCGATCGGAACCGCGTCGATGAAGCTCTCGACTCCACCAGCCACAACCATGTCCGCGTCACCCATGACAAGCATGCGGTGAGCGTGAGCAATTGCCTCGGATCCCGACGAACATGCCGAGACCGGGGTGATGACTCCACCGCGGGCCCCGAGTTCGAGCCCGACCGTTGCGGCCGGTCCGTTGGGCATGACCATCTGCACCGAGAACGGGGACACCTTGCGGTATCCGCCGCCACGGAGTTTGTCGACGGCGTCGATGAGCGTGTCGCCGCCGCCGAGTCCGGTGCCGATGACAACCGCGAGGCGGTCCTGATCGACTTCGGGGCTGCCGGCGTTGCTCCAGACCGTGCGACTCAACGTGAGGGCAAGGCGTTCCACCCAGCTCATCCGTCGAATTTCGACGCGGGACAAGCCCTCGTCTGGTGAAACCTTCAGGTGCCCGCCGATGCGAATGGGAAGGTCGAACTCGTCGATGAACGGGTCATCGAGGATTCCGATGCCGCTTTCGCCGGCGAGTAGCGCCTTCCACGTGCCATCCACATCACCAGCCACCGAGGTCGACGTCGCGAGGCTCGTGACGACGATGTCGGGGAATTTCCCTTTGCGGGTAGAAGCGGAAGTCACGGTCGGCTCACTCTGCGTTCTTGGCTTCGGCGCCTTCGGCTTCGAGCTTCTGGATGTACGCGACGATGTCGCCGACGGTGCGCAGGCCTGCGAGATCCTCGTCGGGGACCTTCACGCCGTACTTGTCTTCGGTCTGAACAGCGATCTCGACCATGGACAGGGAGTCGATATCGAGGTCGTCCACGAAGGACTTGTCAACGGTGACCTCGGAAGGCTCGATACCGGTGACCTCCTCCACGATCTGGCCGAGTTCCGCGATGATTTCTTCCTGAGTGTGGGCCACTGGTGTGGCTCCCTTCTTGATCGATTGAGGTGGGGTGAAACGTCCGGCCGCCGTTCGGGCTGATCGGCCGGGTGGGCGTCCGAGCTAGGTCAGCTCGGACAGTGCGGAGATATCCTCCGGGTTCTTGAGGGCCACCGTCGGCGTGCCACGCATTTCGCGCTTGGCAATTCCGACGAGGGTTCCGGCCGGCGGGAGTTCCACGATCGCGCTGACTTCTGCTGTCCGCAACGACGCGGAGCAGAGGTCCCAACGGACGGGGCGGGTTACCTGCGCGGCAAGTTTGGTGAGGGCGTCGGCGCCCGAGGAGACGGGTGCGCCATCCGAGTTGGAAAGCAGCGTGCGCGTCGGATCGGACGGGGTGATCTTGGCGGCAGCAGCTGCGACGGCATCCTGTGCAGGTGCCATGAAGCGGGTGTGGAAAGCGCCGGCGACGGGCAGTGCGCGGACTCGGGCCTTTTCGGGTGCGTTTGCTGCGAGTTCTTCGAGCGCGGTTAGCAGTCCGGCAGCCACGATCTGGCCGGCCGCATTGCGGTTGGCCGCTTCCAACCCGAGTTCTTCGAGTCGTGCGAGCACTTCGGCTTCGTCGCCACCGAGAACGGCTGACATGCCGGTGGGCTCGAGCGCGCAAGCCTTTGCCATCTCGGCGCCGCGGAGGGCGGCAAGTGCGACCGCGTCGTCAGCGGAAATAACACCGGCGACCGCAGCAGCGGCAAGTTCACCCACTGAATGGCCGGCAGCGATGACGTCGGCGCCGAGGAGCCCACGTGATTCGATTTCCTCGTACGCCAGCAGAGCAGCGGCAACGACGAGGGGCTGGGTTACCGAGGTGTCGGTGATTTCTTCGGCAGTCGCGGTCGTGCCGAGTCGGACGAGGTCCAGGCCGGCTGCCTTCGACCACACTTCGAGGCGGTCTTGCGCTCCGGGCAGTGCCAGCCATGGGCTGAGCATGCCGGGTGTCTGAGAGCCCTGTCCCGGGGCGAGCAACGAAATCACTTATTAAGAGAACACCGCCGCGAGTGACCTGCGAGATGTCGGTCGCGATGAACTCTGGCGAAGTGTTTTGTAGGGTTCCCACAAAATCCCATGTCGCGCTCGGCCATCGAAATTGGACGCTCCGGGGTTACAGGTTTGTTTGTCCGGATGTTAAAGATGTGACTGAAGTAACCGAATTGTTCGATTTGAGATCGATTTGTGTCAATCGGCCCACGGTAGCGGCGATCCGTAGTACGTATGCGTCGCGTGGATTCGTAGGATCCCGGCCGGTAACTTCCGCGATTCGCTTCAAGCGGTACCGAACGGTATTTGGATGAACAAACAGAAGACGTGCACAAGTCTCAACCGCACCTCCACAGTCGAGATAACTGTCTAAAGTATCGGTCAAGACTGTGCCGGATTCCGCTAAAGGTGCGACCAGGAAATCGCGAAGAGCCTTTACGGCAGCGTCGTCTCCGAGTAGTGCCCGTTCCGGGAGCAGTTCAGTCGCGAAAACGGGACGAGGTGCGCCGCGCCACCCGGCGACGGCCTTGATTCCCGCGAGAGCTTCGGACGCACTGAAGTGTGCTGCGCTCAACGAGGGCGTTGTCGGGCCGATCACCACCGGCTCGTCGGCGAAACTCATGAGCAGGTCTTGAAGGAATTGGCTGCCTTCCGTCTTACTGCTCAGCTCGCCGCTGACGATCATCACCAGTCGCGGACCCTGCACCACGGCGAGAACAGCGCGCCCGTGCGCGGCGGCAGTCGCGTGGACGGTGCCGGCAACCGAGACCCGCTCGTCCGGCGGGGGAGACCCGACGATGACGGTGGCCGGAGCGGTGGCGTCCCAGTTCAAGGTGGCTGCGCGGGAGAGCATGTCCGAGCCGGTGTCTCCCTGCACGACGGCGTCGACGACGAGCGCTTCCAGTCGCGTGTCCAGCGCACCCCGCGACTCGGCGGCGCTTGCGTACACCGTCGCTGCTGCGAAACCGAGTTCACGCCCGTAGCGCAGGACGGCTTCTGTCAGCGCGATCAGCTGCTGATCGTTGCGGGCGAGAGCGGGCAGCCATTTCTCGAAGAACTCCATCGCCACCCGGACCATGTCGACGGTCTGGCGCAGCGTGAGCTGTCGAGCAAGATCCTGAGGGATGACCGGAAACGACTCGTATCCGAAGCTGATCTCCGAGTCGAGTTGCCGCAGCCATTCCAGGAAATTCACCACCGACGTCTGCACCAAGAGTTGAACGTCGGCACGTTGCGACGCGTCGAGACTGTCGAAGAACGGAAGCTGCTCCTCCATCACGGTCACGGCCTCGGTGGAGAGCCGACCGGAGAACTGTTTGACGCGGCGGAGCAAGGCTTCTGGAAGTGGATCGCGAACCTGACGACGGCGGGCGAGTACAGCCTGCAACCCGGACGACTGTGGTCGAGTGCGGCGTACGCCCTCTTCGGGTTTCTCGGGATCAGGTTCGGGCATGAGAAAAACCTACGCCCATCGCCGCAGCGGATGTCGAGATGACACCCGCGGCGATGGGCGTAGGTCTGTTTTCGATCGCTGGGACTGTTGCCCTACGACTTAGGCGCTACCGGTGTCCCCGGTCTGCTCGGGAGCAGCATTCACGTCGTCGATGCGGTATCGGCTCGCGGCTTCGACGGCCTTCGACCGCTCGATCGATCCTTCCTTCGCCAAACCGATCAGCACGGCAACAACGATGGACTCGGCATCGACGTTGAAGTAGCGACGTGCTGCAGTGCGTGTGTCGGAGAACCCGAACCCGTCCGTGCCGAGCGTGGTGTAGTCGCCGGGAACCCACTGACGGATCTGATCCGAGACCGCCCGCATCCAGTCCGAAGCCGCGACGACAGGGCCTTGGGCCGAGGACAACGCCGTGGTGACGAAAGGAACCGGAGCATCCTCGGACGGATTGAGCAGCGCTTGACGTTCGCATTCGACGCCTTCGCGGCGCAGCTCACCCCAGGACGTGACCGACCAGACGTCGGCCGAGACGCCCCATTCGTCGGCGAGCAGCTTCTGCGCACGCAGACCCTCGGGCATCGCGACACCGGAGACGAGGATCTGTGCCTTCGGGCCGGCTGCTTCGGACGTCTTGTAGAGGTAGATGCCCTTGAGCAAGCCCTCGACGTCGAGACCTTCTGGCTCGGCCGGCTGAACGTAAGGCTCGTTGTAGATGGTCAGGTAGTAGAAGATGTTCTCGCCACCGAAACCGTCGACGCCCTCGGTGCCGCCGTACATGCGGCGCAATCCGTCCTTGACGATGTGCGCCAACTCGTACGAGAACGCGGCGTCGTACGTGACAGCGGCCGGGTTGGTCGATGCCAGGAGCAGCGAGTGTCCGTCGGCGTGCTGGAGACCTTCACCGGTCAGAGTGGTACGACCGGCGGTCGCGCCGAGAACGAATCCGCGAGCCATCTGGTCGGCGGCCGCCCACAGGCCGTCGCCGGTGCGCTGGAAACCGAACATCGAGTAGAAGATGTACAGCGGAATCATCGGTTCACCATGGGTGGCGTAGGACGTGCCGACTGCGGTGAACGATGCCGTCGAACCGGCCTCGTTGATGCCCTCGTGCAGGATCTGGCCGATCGGGCTCTCCTTGTAGGCGAGCATGAGTTCGGCGTCGACGGAGGTGTAGAGCTGTCCGTTGCGGTTGTAGATCTTCAGCGACGGGAACCACGAGTCCATACCGAACGTACGGGCCTCGTCCGGAATGATCGGCACGATCCGCTTGCCGATCTCCTTGTCGCGCAACAGTTCCTTGAGGATGCGCACGATCGCCATGGTGGTGGCGACTTCCTGCTTGCCCGAGCCCTTGCGGATGACGTCGTACGTCTTGTCCTCCGGGAGCTTGAGCGGCGCCGCATCTGTGTTGCGTGAAGGCAGGAACCCTCCGAGTGCTTTACGACGGTCGAGCATGTACTTGATCTCGGGAGCGTCCGCACCCGGGTGGTAGTACGGAGGCAGGTACGGATCCTTCTCGAGCTCGGCATCCGAGATCGGGATGTGCTGCATGTCGCGGAACGCCTTGAGATCGTCCAGCGTCAGCTTCTTCATCTGGTGTGTGGCGTTGCGGCCCTCGAAGTGCTTGCCGAGGGTGTAGCCCTTGATGGTGTGCGCGAGGATGACCGTCGGCTGGCCCTTGTGTGCCATGGCTGCTGCGTATGCGGCGTGGACCTTGCGGTAGTCGTGGCCACCGCGCTTGAGGTTCCAGATTTCCTGGTCGGTGAGGTCCTTGACCAGTTCCTTGGTGCGGGGGTCACGTCCGAAGAAGTGATCGCGCACGAACGCGCCGTCGTTGGCCTTGTACGTCTGGTAGTCACCGTCCGGCGTCACGTTCATCAGGTTGACCAGTGCGCCGTCGCGATCGGCGTGCAGCAGCGCATCCCACTCGCGGCCCCAGACCACCTTGATGACGTTCCAGCCGGCACCGCGGAAGAACGATTCCAGTTCCTGGATGATCTTTCCGTTGCCGCGGACCGGGCCGTCGAGGCGTTGGAGGTTGCAGTTCACGACGAACGTGAGGTTGTCGAGGCCTTCGGTTGCCGCGACGTGAGCGAGGCCGCGTGATTCGGGCTCGTCCATTTCGCCGTCGCCGAGGAACGCCCACACGTGCTGATCGGTGGTGTCCTTGATGCCGCGGTCGTTGAGGTAGTGGTTGAACCGGGCCTGGTAGATGGCGTTCATCGGGCCGAGGCCCATCGAGACCGTCGGGAACTCCCAGAAGTCGGGAAGCAGCCGTGGGTGCGGGTAGGACGGCAGTGCGCCGCCGAAGTCGGCGTGGGACTTCTCCTGGCGGAATCCGTCGAGCTGTTCCGCGGGGATGCGGCCCTCGAGGAAGGCGCGGGCGTAGATGCCGGGGGAGGCGTGACCCTGGATGAAGATGTGGTCGCCACCGCCCGGGTGGTCCTTGCCGCGGAAGAAGTGGTTGAAACCGACCTCGTACAACGCTGCCGAGGATGCGTAGGTGGAGATGTGACCGCCGACGCCGACGCCCGGTCGCTGCGCGCGGTGGACCATGATCGCGGCGTTCCAACGGATCCAGGCGCGATAGCGGCGCTCGACCTCTTCGTCGCCGGGGAACCACGGCTCGTTTTCGGTCGGAATCGTGTTGACGTAGTCGGTCGAGGTGAGCGCGGGGAGTGCGACGTGCTTCTCACCGGCGCGTTCGAGCATGCGGAGCATGAGGTAGCGGGCACGCGTGGGTCCGGATCGATCCAGAAGTCCGTCGAATGATTCGAGCCATTCGGTGGTCTCGTCCGGATCGATGTCCGGCAGGTACGACGCAACACCTTCGCGAATGACGCGAACGCGACCGTCGGTTCCCCCCGGCGTGTTCGACGCGGGCGAACCCGACTCGCCGGCGGCGCCGGAATCGGCGTTCTGCCCGGACGCGGGACCCTGGATCAGGTCAGACAACGTGTGCTCCTCATTGGTTTGGGGACGCGTGGTGGGGCGTCCTTACATAGGTGATCGAGGCCTTGTTAGGTCCGACGCACTTCCATCGTGAATATGGCGCGTACCTCATCTTTCACCATCCCGGTCGGTCCGGCACACCTCGCCTCTGGTTACTCTCGGGTAGCGTTTTTCGGCGTGACGCAGGGGTGTGATGGTTCCCCGTAGTCACAGGCTTGGGGGATCGATCGGAACGTATGAAGGGGTGGGAAAAAATAAACAAAGAAATCAATTACGGCAGGGTCGGGGCGTGGGTCTCGGTCGGATCGATCGCAGTGGGACTGTCGGTGATCGTGGGATGTTCGGCGGCGGTGACCGGATCGGCAGTACCCAATGAAGCGCACGTGGCTGCATACCAATCCGAGGTGAGTATTTCGATGGCCGCCGCGTCCTCGTCGAAAGCGGCGGCAGATGCGGCAGAGGCAGCTTTCGCGATCTGTGAGGAAGCGGTCTCTCGATCGAAAAACGACGTGGTCGCGTTCAATGCCTACGTCGACGCCGGAAATCATGGTGAGACCGACCTGAGAGCCGAAGCAAGCGCTGCTGCTTCGTCGGCCAGGGACACCGCCTCGTGGTTCGACTCGGTCGCGAGTGAACTTCCGGCGCAACTTTCCGGACTGTTCGACGAATTGGCCGCGAACCTACGTTCATCTGCAGTCGTGATCGAGAGTGATCATTCGGCGGATGAAATCAATTCGATCAGCGATACGAGCAATTCGATTCGCAAGTCGATCTTCGATGAATGTGGATCCCTGTGACCTGCGGTAATCCGCAGGCGTAAGGTTCGCCGTGTGTCAGAAGACGATCTTTGGTGAAAGTTTTCGGCGTGGTCGGCTTGCGCTAACGCCTCAGACCATGTTCGCTTTCCCTAATTGATCGTCAAACGGTAGGTGTGCGGGGTCGCCACACACCATCAACAAAAGGAGGACCCCACCGTGGTCGCCGCGGCGGATGCCCAGAACTACGCTCAGAAACTCGGGATTACCACTGACATGGTGGTGCAGGAACTGGGCTGGGATGAGGATACCGACGACGGCATTCGTGCCGCGGTTGAGGAAACCATCGGCGGGGAAATGCTCGACGAGGATTCCGACGAGGTCATCGACGTTGTGCTGCTGTGGTGGCGCGACGAGGACGGTGACCTGGTGGATGCCTTGATGGATGCCATCGGGCCCCTCGCCGACGAAGGCTTCGTGTGGGTTCTCACTCCCAAGACCGGTCTCGACGGACATGTCGAGCCCAGCGAGATCGCCGAATCGGCGCCGACTGCCGGCTTGACGCAGACATCGGCAGCCAACCTCGGTGACTGGTCGGGAAGTCGACTGGTTCAGCCGAAGGCTCGTCCGGCCAACAAGCGCTGACCCGGCCCTTTCCGCACTTTCCCAAGGAATTGCACATGCCTCTCGAAGTTGGTGCCCAGGCACCGGATTTCACCTTGAAGGACCAGAACAACCAGGAAGTCTCGCTCGCAGATTTCCGCGGTAAGAAGAACGTTCTGCTGGTCTTCTATCCGTTGGCCTTCACCGGGACTTGTCAGGGGGAACTCTGCAAGGTCCGTGACGAGCTTCCGAAGTTCGAGAACGACGACACTGCCATTCTCGCGATTTCTGTCGGGGCTTCGCCGACTCACAAGATCTGGTCGGCTGAGCAGGGATACACATTTCCCTTGCTGTCGGACTTCTGGCCGCACGGTGAAGTCGCTCAGAAGTACGAGGTGTTCAACGACAAGTTGGGCTTCGCGAATCGTGGCACCTTTGTCATCGACAAAGGCGGAGTCATTCGTTTTGCCGAGATGAACGGCCCCGGAGAAGCCCGTGACCACGGACTTTGGGCAAACGCGCTTGCCGCGCTAGAGTCTTAGAGCACTCCCGGTGAGGGTCTCACCGGGAGTTCGGGCGTGTAGCTCAGTGGTAGAGCTCTGGTTTTACACACCAGCGGTCGGGGGTTCGAAACCCTCCGCGCCCACCGAAGAATTGAAACCCCGATCTGCTTGTCGACGCAGATCGGGGTTTTTTCATTTTCGGCAACGAATTGTCCGCAATACGCCATTCTGGACGCATGTCCAGTTCTGTGATCGAAGTAGCCGTCGACCCGACGCGCGTGCATCCCACCCGTCCGCACATACACATCGCCGAGATGCCCAGTCTCAGTGTTGCGTTGTTCCCGGGGCAGACGATCCGGGTTCGTTCCCAAAGCGACGCACTGGCGACCGGGATTGCCCGTGTTTGGGAAATCAACCGAATGCACCGCTTGATCTATCTGACGATCGACTGGGACGGGTAGAGATCGGCTCGGGCAGACACGTGACGGTTGGCCAGAGAACGAGCGTCGCTGCTACAACTACGCTCGTGCAGATTTCGGTTCGTTCGTCCCAATCTCGATTCAATGCGCGAGCTGCCGGGCTTCTCCTCGGCTTCGTTGCGGATCGGGCATTCGCCGATCCGGGGCGGTTCCATCCGGTCGCCGGCTTCGGAACCGCAGCTATCGCGCTGCAGAAGATGTCCTACCGGGACTCGCGCGCGGCCGGAACACTTCATGTTGCCGTCCTCTTCGCCGGCACCGCAGGACTTGGGCTCGCAGCCGAAGCAGCGTCGCGCCGGGCCGGTTGGGCGGCCGTGACGGGTACGACGGCGATAGCTACCTGGGCCGTGCTCGGCGGGACGTCGCTTGCACGCACCGGCATCGACATGGCCGCTCGATTGGAGGCGTCACAGGTCGACGGCGACCTGACGAAAGCGCGTGAGCTACTTCCTTCACTCTGTGGACGCGATCCCTCAGTGCTGGGCGAGGAGGGCCTCACGCGTGCAGCGCTGGAGTCGGTGGCCGAGAACACCTCGGATGCAACCGTCGGCGCAGTGTTCTGGGGTGCGATTGGGGGCGTGCCAGGCCTCTTCGTCTACCGCGCTGCCAACACACTCGACGCGATGATCGGCTACCGCTCCGAGAAGTACCTCAGATTCGGGTGGGCTGCGGCGAGGTTCGACGACCTGGTCAACATCGTCCCGGCTCGGCTGACCGGCGCGCTGACGGCTGCGTGTGCACCGGTGGTGGGCGGCTCGGTTCAGGAATCACTGGCAGCGTGGAAACGCGACGCAGCGGCTCATCCAAGCCCCAATGCGGGCGTCGCGGAAGCGTCGGCGGCGGGGGCGTTGGGCATTTCGTTGGGTGGTCGGACCGAGTACGCGCACGGGGTGGAGATGCGTCCCGTCCTCGGCCGCGGGCCTGTCCCGACGCCGAACGATCTGCGCCGCGCAGCGAGGCTTTCGTCGGCGGTGCAGATCAGTGCAGCTGTGGTGTCAGCGGGTATTGCCGTATCGATCGGCAAGTTTGGCTTCCTGCGCCGTGAGCGGCACTGATTCCGGCTCCGGCTTCTTGCGACGGCTGAAGGTACGAGCCGGTTCGGCGGGGGGTGCGGCAGGCGCGGACACTGCCGCTTCCGGGGTCGTCTCGGCAGCGGCGTCGTCGGCTGCGAAACCGTCCACAGCTGCTTGAGCTGCCTTTTCCTTGCGACGTTCGCGCCACTCGGCGCGAACGAAGTAAGCCAGTCCGAGCGGCGCCATGATGCCGAACGCCAGCCATTGGAACCCGTACGAGAGGTAGGGGCCCGCGTCGAGCTGGGGGAGCGGGATCGTGCCGAGACCGCCGGGCTGGTCGGGTTCGAGTTGGATGTACGCGTCGATCAGGTCCGTTCCGATGAACTCGCCGATCGGACGTGCGTCGATGGAGTAGACCTGCTTCGCACCGTCCTCGAACATCGGTACTCGGCCGGGTGCAGTGCCTTCCGACAGGCGCACACGGCCGTTGAGAGTGACCGGATCGGTCGGCGGCGCAGCGATGGGCGGTGCCTCGGCGCCGTTGATCGGCCGAACGTATCCGCGATTGACGAGGATCGTGCGGCCGTCGTCCAGGCGGAAAGGCGTCAGGATCTCATACGACGGCGCGCCCTCGATGGACTGCAGGCGGACGAGGATATCGGCGTCGGGCAGATAGGTACCTGCCGCGGTGATGTTTCGCCATTCGTCGTCCGGTGCGATCGTCGAATCGGCGATGACATCACCGATCGGCACGGTCTCCGCGTTGATCGAGTTCGAGATCAGATCATTGCGGTGCTCGGTCTTCGTGTTCTTGCCGAGCTGCCACGGAGCGAGCACGGTGAAGCACAGGTAGGCGAAGAGCCCGACCACAGCTGCCAGTACCAACCAACCGGGCCGCAACAGGAATTTCAGTCTTCGCACACGTCCACGGTATCCGTTGCCCGAACGGGAGTGAATTTTGCTCCGGGTTCAGGCTCGCTCGCGGATCCAGTCGAGTATGTCGGGAATRGCCGCTTCGATCTGGTCTCGAACCAGTTCGAAGTCCTCCTGATCCCCGTAGTACGGGTCCGGAACCGATTCTCCGTCCGCCTCGGGGTCGAACGATCGCAGTAGGCGCCGACGCTCGGTGGGCACGCCGAGATGAGCAAGCTCACGTTCGTGCCCGGTGTCGAGGGCGACGACAAGATCGGCGGCGAGATGATCTGCATTGACCTGCGCGGCGCTGTGGCCCGTCGGATATCCGGCCGCTCGGAGCACGACGTTGGTCCGCTCGTCGGCCTCGCTACCGGTGTGAAACCCCTCGGTACCGGCGCTGCTGACACGCACGCGGTCGGCGAGGCCTTCACGGCCCAGATGCGCGAGCAAGATCTTTTCGGCCATCGGTGACCGGCAGATATTGCCGGTGCACACAAACGTCACGTGGAGTGGTTCAGTCACGTGGAGTGGTTCAGAGGCGGCCATCGAGAAGTCCTCCCAGTTCGGATGCCGACGATACGGAGCGAAACGCTTGCCGCGCTTCCTCGGCGGAACCGTAGCCCCATTCGACGACGACGGTGGGGATGCCGTACTTCGCGGCGCCGAGCACGTCGTGATCACGATCGCCGATCATGAGCACGTCGGGGGTTCCGCCGTCGGCGGCGAGGACGGGAGTGATCCCGAGTGAGGTCAGCGAGTGCGCGATCACATCGGGTTTCGCCCGACGAGTTCCGTCGTCACTTGCGCCGCCGATGAACTCGAAGTGCTCGGCCAGGCCGAAATGCTCGAGAATGCGAATGGCGAATCGCTCCGACTTCGAGGTGGCGACGGCCAGTCGGGTGCCGCTCGCGCGAGCCTTACCCAGGACGACGTCCATACCCTCGTACACCGAGTTCTCCTGCCACCCGGTCGCGTCGTAACGCTCGATGTACGCGGCGATCGCCCGATCCACGTCCGCCGGGGCCATACCGAGTGACCTGAAGGTATCGACCATCGGCGGGCCGATCACCGATGCCAACATCGCTTCCGTCGGCTCCGGATGGCCGACAGTTGCCAACGCATGTCGGAAGCCGCCGTGAATGCCGGGAGCGGAATCGGTGATGGTTCCGTCCAGATCGAACAGAACTACAGGAAAACGGTCGAGGGGTGGTGTCGTCACGGCACTCATTGTCCCGGACGGCAGGGGTGATGTCCGCGCACGGTGCTCGACCGTAGGCTGACCGGGTGAGTACCGGAACGGTTGACCTGGAGAGCTTGCGACATCACGGCGATGTCGAAGTGGAGCCCGGGTTACTCGATTTTGCCGTCAACGTTCAAGGCTCGGGCCCACCGGAGTGGTTGCGGGATCGGCTGGCCGCAGGGCTGTCGACGCTCGGTTCGTACCCGTCGGCTGCAGCGGAACTGAAAGCCCGCGAAACCGTCGCGCAGCGGCACGGGCGCCGGCCCGAAGAGGTGTTGTTGCTCTCGGGCGGTGCCGAGGGATTCGCGATGCTGCCGCGCCTGGGACCTCGTTCGGCCGCGCTGATCCATCCGTCGTTCACCGAGCCGGAACTGGCGCTGCGAGAGGCCGGTGTACCGGTGACGCAGGTGATTCTGGAGCCGCCTTTCGAGCTTCGGGCCGCGAAGGTACCAGAATCCGCGGACCTCGTCGTTCTGGGCAATCCGACCAATCCGACGTCCGTGCTTCACCCCAAGGCCGATGTGTTGGAGTTGCGTCGGCCGGGCCGGATCCTGGTGGTGGACGAGGCATTCGGCGACGCGATCCCCGGCGAAGCGGAGAGCATCGCAGGTGTCGAGTCGGCGGATGTACTGGTGCTTCGGAGCCTGACCAAGACGTGGGCACTGGCGGGATTGCGGTGTGGGTACGCGATCGGCTCTCCGGATCTTCTCGCTCGACTGGCTCAGGGCCGAGCCCACTGGCCATTGGGCAGTCTGCAGATCGAGGCCATCACGGCGTGCTGCGAACCGTTCGCGGTCGAGCAGTCGAGGATCAAAGCCGAATCGATTGCCGCAGACCGCCAAGACATGTCCCGGCGACTGACCGAGATCGGGATTGCCGTGCACGAACCCGCTGCGGGGCCGTTCGTGCTCATCGACGTCCGCGACGGCGCCTCGATGCGAGAGCACCTGCGTGCCCGCGGTATCGCCGTCCGCCGGTGCGACACCTTTCCCGGACTCGGGCCCGATCAGTTGCGCGTTGCCGTCCGTCCAGCCGAGCAGGTCTCGGTACTGATCGAAGCGATGAAGGAGATCTTGTGAGCGGCCCAATTCTTGCGGACGTCATAGCCGTGCTGGAATCTGCTTATCCGCCCGCCCTGGCGGAATCGTGGGATTCGGTCGGTCTGGTCTGCGGCGATCCTGCGGACGCGGTGACGAGAGTGGTTTTCGCGGTGGATCCGACCGAGGCAGTGGTCGACGACGCCATCGCCTCCGGTGCCGACCTTCTGGTCGTTCACCATCCACTTCTGCTGCGTGGGGTGGACACCGTCGGTGCTCACACACCCAAAGGTGCGTTGGTCCACAAGCTCATCAAGGCGGGGTGCGCACTGTTCTCGGCGCACACCAATGCGGACTCCGCCGACCCTGGAGTGTCCGACGCGTTGGCGCAGGCTCTGGGCCTGACCGTGCTGCGCCCGATCGAACCCAAGCCGACGCAGCCGCTCGACAAGTGGGTCGTCATGGTTCCGGTGGAGAATGCATCGGCCGTGCAGGATGCACTTTTCGAGGCCGGGGCTGGGCGGATCGGTGACTACAGCCAGTGCAGTTGGACGGTCACCGGTACGGGTCAGTTCTTGCCAGCCGACGGTGCGAATCCGACGATCGGGACTGTCGGCGCTGTGGAGCAGGTTCGCGAGGATCGTGTGGAAGTGATTGCCCCACGCGGAAAGCGAAGTGCGGTGCTGGGCGCATTGCGTGCCGCCCATCCGTACGAGGAACCAGCCTTCGATGTCTTCGAACTCGCAGCGTTCCCCAGTTCGCTCGGTCTGGGGCGGGTGGGTGAGCTCGAGCACCCCGAAACATTGCGAGAGTTCACGGCGCGAGTGGCGCGCTCACTGCCCTCGACCGAGTGGGGTGTTCGCGCTGCCGGAGATCCGGACGCGACCGTTCGTACCGTGGCGGTGTGCGGCGGTTCCGGCGACTCGTATCTGGACGTGGTGGCGGCGCTGGGCGCCGACGTCTACGTCACTGCGGACCTGCGGCATCATCCCGCGGACGAGCATCTTCGTGCCGGTGGCCCGGCACTGGTCGATGTCGCCCATTGGGCTAGTGAATACCCGTGGTGTGCGCAGGCGAAATCGGTGCTCGACGCCGCGTTTGCCGACAATCCGGGGTGGGAAAGCCGGGTTTCGACAATTCGCACCGATCCGTGGTGTTTGAGTGCGCATTAGTGCAGCGCTCTGCAAGGTACGGTTGCACGAACAATTCAAGAGCAGTTCTTCGAGAGCCGTCCTTCGCGAGCACTGCCGACATCGGACTTACAGCAGGAGTTATACAGCGTGAACGTCGAACCACAGGTGCAATCCAAGCTTCTCGACCTCGCCGGGGTGGATGCTGAGCTCACTCGGATCACCCACCGACGCGGAGCGCTTCCCGAGCAGAAGGAAGTCGAACGTCTCGAGGCCGAGCGAATCAGCCGTAAAGATGCGTCCGTAGCCGTCGAAATCCAGATCGACGACATCGATCGCGACATCCGCAAGCTCGAAGGCGAGGTCGACGCGGTTCGTCAGCGCGAGGATCGTGACCGCACTCTGTTGCAGAGTGGGTCGGTCGGGGCGAAGCAGCTCACCGAACTCGAACACGAACTCGGCAGCCTGGTCAGGCGTCAGGGGCTCCTCGAGGACGAGTTGCTCGAAGTGATGGAGCAGCGTGAGGCGTTGCAGGCCGATCACGATCATGCCGGTGCCCAGCTGTCCCAGGCCGAAGAAGAGCTGATCGACGCCAAGCGTCGCCGCGACGACGCCGTCGCCGATCTGGACAAGGCGCAAGAGCGTTGCGCCGCCGATCGTGAACGACTTGTCGGTGAATTCCCCGCCGATTTCCTTGCTGTCTACGAGAAGCAGCGCACCCTGGGCGGACCGGGCGCGGCGCTTCTGCAGGCACGCCGATGTGGCGCTTGCCGGATCGAGATCGACCGCGGCGAGATCTCCCGAATCGCCGCGACACCGGCCGACGTCGTCGTTCGTTGCCCAGAGTGCAATGCAATCATGGTGCGTACCAAGGAGTCCGGTCTGTGACTCCCACGCAGGTCATCGTCGAGGCCGACGGTGGATCACGCGGCAACCCTGGCCCGGCCGGCTACGGCGCCGTGGTCTTCGACTCCACCCGCTCGGTGTTGGCCGAACGCAAGGAAAGCATCGGAATTGCGACCAACAACGTCGCCGAGTACCGCGGGCTGATCGCAGGGTTGACCGCTGCCGGTGAACTCGGAGCGTCGACGGTCGACGTCCGTATGGACTCCAAGCTGGTCGTCGAGCAGATGTCCGGGCGCTGGAAGGTCAAGCACCCGGACATGATTCCGCTGCAGCGACGCGCAGCCGAGTTGGCGACGCAGTTCTCGCGAGTGACCTACACGTGGATTCCGCGCGGCGAGAATTCTCATGCCGATCGTCTTGCCAACGAGGCGATGGACGCTGCTGCCGGCATCGAAACCGCGACCCCCGCACCAGCTGCACCCGCCGCGCCGTCAGAAGAGACGTCGGAACCGCAGATCGCCGGCTCTCCGGGATGGATCGCCACCACCGGCAAGCCGACACGAATGTTGTTGCTACGTCACGGACAGACAGCGATGTCGGTCGATCGCCGCTACTCCGGACGCGGCAATCCTGAGCTCACGGAATTGGGCCGCGCGCAGGCCGCCGGCGCGGCTGCACGCTTCGGGAACCGCGGCGGTATCGACGCCATCGTCTGCTCACCCCTCGGTAGAACCCGTGAGACGGCAGAGGCATCGGCCCGCGTGCTCGGTCTTCCCGTCGTCGAGCACAAAGGTTTGATCGAAACCGATTTCGGCGACTGGGACGGACTCACCTTCCGCGAGGCAGCCGAGCGCGATCCGGACCTGCATCGCGAATGGCTCTCGGACACTTCGGTGCGCCCACCCGGCGGCGAGAGTTTCGACGAGGTACGAGAACGAGTCGTCGCCGCGCGTGACGACCTGATCTCGACCTACGGCGGCGCGACGCTGTTGGTCGTTTCTCACGTCACCCCGATCAAGACGTTGGTGCAGCTGGCCCTCGATGCCGGGCCGTCCTTGCTGTACCGGTTGCATCTGGATCTGGCGTCGCTGAGTATTACCGAGTTCTATCCAGACGGGGGAGCCTCGGTCCGGCTGGTCAACGACACGTCACATCTTCGCTGAAAGAGCCCCGACGGCTGATCAGCCTCTGATCAGATCACCAGCCACAGGGCACTCACGGCGGCGAGCAGCGTCAGTGGCGTCGTGATGACCCCGAGCAGAGTGAACGTCGCCAGCGTGGGCGGTGCGCCCGCGCTGGTGGCAACTCGTCGCCAGAGCATTGTCGCGAGAGAGCCCACGTAGGTGAGGTTGGGCCCGAGGTTGACGCCGATCAACATCGCGAGCACCAGGCCTGGAGGTGCTCCCGTCCCGAGCGCCGCGATCATCAGCAAGGTTGCCGGCAGGTTATTGACGAGGTTGGACGCGAGCGCGGCGACCACGGCGACGAATAGCAGTGATCCGTAGCTGGTGTCGCCTGGCAGGATCTGCGCAATCCATTCTCCCACCGGCCCGTTCGCGACTCCGGCGACGATGATCCCGAGAACCAGGACGAACGCGCAGAACCAGAGGTCGGCAGCGTAGAGCATCTTGGCGGCGGTCGTACGGTGCCGAGCCAGAGCGATCGCTCCCAGAACACTCGCACCCACCACAGCGATCCAGGCGGGCTCGATCCCGAAGAAACCCGACACCGCGAAACCGACAAGCGTCAGTCCGATCACCGCCAGCGGCAGACTCGGCGCAGGCGAGGAAGTTTTACTTGCCGGTGGCTCTGTGTTTTCCGAGCGGACGAGTTCGGAACGGARGAACAGTCGGAAGATCAGATATTCGACAGCGATCGTCACGACCCACGGCAACGCCATCAACGCGGTGAAGTGCAAGAACGTCAAACCTGTTGCAGCAAAAGCGATGAGGTTGGTCAGGTTCGACACCGGCAGGAGCGTCGACGCCGAGTTCGACAGGTGCGCACTGGCATACGAATGGGGCCGCGGACTTGCTCCGATGGATCGTGCGGCCGCGATCACTGCGGGTGTCAGAAGTACGACGGTGGCGTCGAGGCTCAGGACCGCCGTGGTCAGGGCAGCCGCGCCGAATACGTAAATCAGCAACCGGTGCGGATCGGCGAGGGATTTTTGCTGCAGGATCTGGCTGACCCAGCGAAAGACGCCGAGAGCGTCCGCGGCATGAGCGAGAACCAGCACGGCAACCAGGAAGACGACGGTGGGTGCCATGCTCGTCAGTTCTTCGCGGGCTTCGTCGAGAGTGACGACACCGGTCAGGAGAACGACGACAGCTGCCGGCCCGGCGATGACGATCTCGGGAAGCCCACGTGGACGCACTATCGCGAAGACGAGGACGACGGCGACGAGCAGGATCGGTAGAAGAGTCACGCGCTGGTGCTCCGTGTCGGGGCAAGCGTCATTTGAGCAGTTTGTAGAGCGTGTTCAGGTTTCGGGTTGTGGTGAACGCCTTGAACTTCGGTTTTCCGGTGTTCCGGCCGAACGCGCTCTTGACGGTCTGCCCCTTCTCGACCTCCCAGTACAGGACTCCGTCGCCGGCCACCACGCGTTCGACCGAGGCATCGAGTTGCGCTGCCGCAGCACTCAATTCCTCGAGGATTTCCGGCTCGGAGGCAACCATCGCGTAAGCATGCCAACCCTCGCGTTCTCGGTCGAACGGGTAGTTGTCCACGATCGCTTGCAGTGTCGGAATGTCGAGGACGAATACCCAAGCCTCGTAGCCGAACTCGCGGGCGAGGGCGGATTCGATCTGTTTCTTCAGCGACGAGATGTCGGTGCTCGGACTGTCGAACAGAACGTTGCCCGAGGCCAGGACGGTTTTCACGCCTTGGAATCCGAGGTCGCCGAAGACTCTCGCGAGGTCCGCCATCTTGATGTTGATGCCGCCCACGTTGATACCGCGTAGCAGGGCCACGTACCGAGTCATAAGGTGACCATAGTGCCGGCCACCGACAGGCGCCCGGTAGCATACGGGGGCGGACGAGTTGGCCGGGCGGCCGCGGCTTCTGGAACCAGCGTGTACCACGCACAGGCCTGGGGCCGAGGAAAGTCCGGACTCCACAGAGCAGGGCGGTTGTTAACGGCAACCCGAGGCAACTCGCGGGACAGTGCCACAGAAAACAGACCGCCTGCCTTTCGAGGCAGGTAAGGGTGAAACGGTGCGGTAAGAGCGCACCAGCACCTCGGGTGACCGGGGTGGCTAGGTAAACCCCGCCCGGAGCAAGGTTGAAGGTCGCATCGCTCGCGGTGCGGCTGCGCAGGTGTTCGAGGGCTGCTCGCCCGAGCCTGCGGGTGAACCGCTCGAGGCACCCGGCGACGGTGTGCCCAGATGGATGGTCGCCACTCGGCACTTCGGTGCCGCAGGACAGGATCCGGCTTACACGCCGACTCGTCCGCCCGCGATCTGCACAGTGAGAAAAGAAGACCCCCACCGGATCGGTGGGGGTCTTCTTTTGTTCGAAAAGCTGTCAGACAGGCTTGATGACCAGCAGCGTAGCCCAGTACGTTGCCGCGTCATGGCCCATGAGCGGGAGGAGGTAATCGTAAAGAATTGCGGACATGCGCACTCCATTTTCTGTTCGTAGCTTGTGTTGGGCATTCAAGCAGAACTCACCGTTCGAATGTCCGGTTCTCACCTGCCAGGCCAAGTAGAAAGAATATCAGTCTCACAGCGATCTACAAGCTTCTATCTCACTCTGATGTCACACTGTGGATATGACTGATGAAGATCGACTCTGGTACTTCGACGTGTCCGACGGTTCCGTCACGCAGGGAAAGGGCGCGTCCTCGTTGACGAGGATGGGGCCGTACCCTGATCGGGACTCTGCCGAGCATGCATTGAAGATCGCTGCCGAACGCAACAAAGCCGCCGATCGGGCAGACGAAGACTGGAACAACTGAGACTTGGAACAACTGGGACTCGAACAACTGGGACCGGTACAGCAGCTACACCGGCCCGAACCGATCATGGAGGATGCGTGCCCGCAAGTCGAATGATGGTGCAGGGAATCGACTTCGGAGTGGTTCGGGCGGAGTTCGACTTGCCGGGAGCATTCTCGGCCGCGGCGCAGGCCGAGGCCGAGAATGCCGTGGATCGTTTCGGTGCCGGGCGTGTCGACGAAACGGGTATCGCCTTCGTGACCATCGACCCTCCCGGATCGATGGACCTCGACCAGGCAGTGCACATCGAGAAGACCTCGACCGGGTACGTCGTGCACTACGCGATCGCCGACGTCGCGGCGGTGGTGACGCCGGGCGGTGCGCTCGACGTCGAAACCCGCAAGCGTGGCCAAACCTTCTATCTCCCGGACGGTTCCGTTCCGCTGCATCCTCGGGCGTTGTCGGAGGGATCGGCGAGTCTGCTGCCGGACGTGGTTCGCCCCGCCGCGCTGTGGCGTATCGAGTTGGACGCCCAGGCCGAGCCCACGTCATGGCAGGTGAGACGCGCTCTGGTGAAATCGGTGGCGCGTCTGGATTATTCGACCGTGCAACGTGACGCCGACGCGGGCACCTTGCATCCGTCGATCGCCGCACTACCGGAATTCGGACGATTGCGCAGTGCCTCGGCGGTTGCCAGGGGCGCCATCGAGCTGAAACTGCCCGAGCAGTCAGTGGTTCGGGATCAGCCAGAGGACGAGTCCTCGGCTCGCTGGCGGATCGAGCTCGAGCCACGCACCGAAGCGGACGACTGGAACGCAGAAGTGTCGCTGCTGACCGGGATGTGTGCCGGCCGCATGATGATCGACGCAGGTATCGGGCTGCTTCGCACGCTGCCGCCGGCCGAGGAGTCCGCGGTTCGCACCCTGCGGAGAACTGCAGTGGCGCTGGGTATCACGTGGCCGGAGGGTCGAAGCGTCGGGCAGATTCTTGCCGGACTCGATTCCAACGAGCCGTCGACGATGGCGCTGATGTCGGTTGCGCCGTCGTTGCTGCGCGGCGCAGACTACGCGGCCTTCGACGGCCAGCTACCGGAGTTGACGGTGCATGCGGGGATCGGAGCGCCCTACGCTCATGTGACGGCTCCACTGCGCCGGCTGTCCGATCGCTTCAGCACCGAGGTGTGTCTGGCGATCACAGCTGGTACGCCGGTACCGGAATGGGTGCGCACCGCCCTTCCCGAGTTGCCCGACATCATGAGTGGGTCCGACTCACTGGCGAACAAGGTCGACCGCGCGTGCATCGATCTCACCGAGTCCACGCTGCTCGACGGCCGGGTCGGCGAGGTCTTCGACGCGGTGGTGATGCGCGCCAAGGACGGAAAGCGCTCGGCGGAAGTGTTTGTCCCGTCGGTCGCAGTGATTGCGAAATGTGTCGGAACGCCCGATGACGGTGAGCGCGCAAAGGTGCGACTCACCGCCGTCGATACTGTCAAACGGACGGTGGAATTCACGTTCCCGGCGTAGGGCGCTACCGGTACGAATCGGTGGCTTCCACCAAGTGATGTGCGATGCCGGGCTCCATCGCGGAGTGTCCCGCGTCGTCGACGATCACGAGCTTGGATTCGGGCCACGCCTTGTGCAGCGCCCAGGCGCTGGTGGCGGGGCAGACGACGTCGTAGCGGCCCTGGACGATCGTCCCCGGAATGCCGTGCAGTGCGGAGCTTTTGCGTAGGAGCTGGCCCTCGTCGAAGAATCCGCCGTTGACGAAGTAGTGGTTCTCGATACGAGCGAAGGCCAAGGCGAACCTGGTCTCGGAGTTCTGTTCGATCTTGTCCGCCTGGGGGTACAGGTAGCTCGTCGATCCTTCCCAAGCCGACCAGGCGATCGCTGCCCGGGCCGCGACGTCGGGGTCTTCGGAATGGAGCAGTTGGTGATAGACCGCGACGAGGTCTTCGCCGCGCTGCGCCTCGGGTACCGGTTCGAGGAATTTGTCCCAGCGCTCCGGGAAGATGTTTCCCGCGCCGCCGTTGTAGTACCAGTCGATCTCGCTACGACGCAGGAGAAAGATCCCGCGCAGAACCAGTTCCGTGACGCGCGTGGGAAACGTTTCGGCGTAGGCGATGGAAAGCGTGGAACCCCAGGACCCCCCGAATACCATCCACTTGTCGATCGAGAGATGTTCGCGCAGGGCTTCGATGTCGGCCAGCAGCTTGTCCGTGGTGTTCACCGACAGGTCGGCGCCGTCGGCAACGTGCGGGGTGGATCGCCCGCAGCCGCGCTGGTCGAGTAGAACGATGCGATATGCGGCCGGATCGAAGAACTGGCGTACCGCCGGTTGTGCACCGCCACCGGGGCCACCGTGCAGGAACACCACAGGCTTGCCGTCCGGATTTCCGCTGACTTCCCAGTACATGCTCTGGCCGTCACCGACGTCGAGGAAGCCGGTGACAAAGGGTTCGATCGGGGGATAGAGACTCCGCAGAGCCGACGGCGGTGCTGACGCTTCGCTCATCAGAAGCCCACCAGCCCGGAGGCGAGATCGGGAATCTCGAGTGCGGAAATCGCGCCGCCCCGGACGTCCGGGCACGCGGCCGAGGTTGCCGCGTCGATGCTTTCGCGGTTCTGGGCGAGATCGAGCAGGTTGATGCCGTTCTGCGTCGCCCACGTGATGACGATCGTGTTCAGTCCGCCCTTGCCGAGCGTCGGGGTGACGGTCCGCCAGTTCTGCAGCTGCCCTTCCATATCCGAACACAACTGCTGGACCTGAGCGTCGGTGAACGTCGAACCGGACGCGGAGGTTGTTGCCGGCGCCGTCTTGGTGGAACTCGCGGGCGTAGTGCTGCTGGGCGCGGGAGAGTTGGTGGACCCTCCCGCGCATCCGCTCAGCACCGTGACGAGAGCTGCCGCGCCGACTACAGCTGCGGCAGTAGAACTTCGACGGTTACCGATCATTGAACGCACCCCTGGCTGGTTGAGAGACAGGCGGCGTTCGCCGGTCTCGGATCAGAAACTGTGTTCTGCGGCCGGGAAAGCGCCAGTGCGAACTTCTGATGCATAGGCGGCGGCTGCGGAACGCAGTTCGTCACCGACGTTACCGAAACGCTTGACGAACTTGGCTGTCTTACCGCTCGTGTAACCCGCCATGTCCTGCCAGACGAGTACCTGAGCGTCGCATTCGGAACCGGCCCCGATGCCGACGGTGGGGATGGTGAGTTTGCGGCTGACCTGGCCCGCGATCTCGGCCGGAACCATTTCCATGACGACGGAGAACGCCCCGGCTTCCTGGACTGCAATGGCGTCCGCCACAAGCTGCTCGGCCGCGTCGCCGCGACCCTGGACGCGGAATCCGCCGAGCGAGTTCACGCTCTGCGGGGTGAATCCGACGTGAGCCATGACGGGGATGCCGGCCGAGGTGATAGCCGCGATCTGCTTGCTCATCCGCTCGCCGCCCTCGAGTTTGACGGCGTGCGCGAGGCCTTCCTTCATGAACCGTGTCGCAGTCGCAAGGGCCTGCTCGGCGGAACCCTCGTAGGTGCCGAAGGGGAGGTCGGCGACGACGAGTGCGTGCGGGGCGCCGCGAACCACGCCACGCACGAGCGGGAGCAGTTCGTCGACGGTGATCGGCACGGTGGTGTCGTAGCCGTAGACGACGTTGGCGGCAGAGTCGCCGACGAGCAGCACCGGGATGCCTGCGTCTTCGAAGATGCGTGCCGTGGAGTAGTCGTAAGCGGTGAGCATCGACCAGCGTTCGCCGTTCTGCTTCATCTCGGCGAGGTGGTGAATGCGCGTCTTACGCTTCGGTGCATCGGTAGAGCTTGCAGTGGGTACAGAACCATAGAGAGGTGTTTCGGACATCGTTGTCCCTTTCTGGCCTCGAGGCCCTGAGCGTTGATCGCCTTCGGGTCCCCGGGTGTGGGTGATGACGTGTTCAGTCTGCCACCGGACATCGCCGACACGAATAGTTGACGGGGTGCAATGGGTCACATCACCGCGTGCCTGTCAGTTAGGTGCCGAACCGAGGCGAACCGCTGGCTACCGAGGTTTCCTGGCACCATCAATGGCATGTCGAAGTTCGTTCGCCTCTCCGGTGCCCTCGCCGGAAGCGCAGCAGTGCTCGTGTTGGTTGTCGGTTGCACCAGTTCGGAAGGCACGCCCGAATCAGTGGAACCTGCTGGTTCTGCCGCGTCCGCGGTGCCGTCCGGCCTCGAGAAATTCTACGAGCAGACGCTCGACTGGGGTTCGTGCGACCAAACTGTCGAAGAAGGAACTGCCCCGCTGGGGCGTGGGGTCGACTGCGCCGAGGTGAGCGTTCCCGTCGACTACGCGAATCCGAACGGCGACACCGCGAAGGTGGTGATCTCGCGTTCGAAGGCAACTGGCGACCGCATCGGCTCACTGTTGCTGAACCCCGGCGGGCCGGGTGGGTCCGGGCTGTCGATGGCGACATCGGGTTCGGGCACCGAACTGCAGGAACGTTTCGACATGATCGGCTTCGATCCGCGGGGGATCGGGGCATCGACCCCGCAGGTTCGGTGTTTGACGCCGGAGGAGACCGACGCGGAGCGTGCGGAGGTCAACGTCGACATGACGCCGGAGGGCATCGCTCTCGCCGAGGCGGACAGCAAGGACTACGCCGCCAAGTGCGCTGAGCGGACCGGTACGGAGTTCCTCGCTCATGTCGGTACCTACGAGGTGGTGCGAGATATGGACGTCATTCGGGGCGTTCTCGGCGATCCGAAGATGAACTACCTCGGGTTCTCGTACGGGACCCGGCTCGGATCCACGTACGCGGAAACCTTTCCGCAGAACGTCCGAGCGATGGTCCTCGACGGCGCGCTCGACCCCGAGCAGGATCCGGTCGACGAAGTGGTCTTGCAGGGGCAGGGCTTCCAAGGCGCGTTCGACGCCTTTGTCGCCGACTGTGTCTCGCGAACGGATTGCCCGCTGGGTGATGATCCGGCGCAGGCGCAGGCACGCTTTCAGGCACTCGTCGATCCGTTGATCGAGAAGCCGGCACAGACCACCGATCCGCGCGGGCTGAGTTATTCAGACGCGATCACGGGCGTGCAGCAGGCTCTGTATTCGCCACAGTTGTGGACGCCGCTGCGTGGGGGTCTGTCGAGTCTGGCCGACGGACGCGGCGACTCGCTGCTCAATCTCGCCGACATGTACGAAGGCCGTGAGGATGACGGCAGCTACTCCAACATCAACGACGCGTTCAACGCCATTCGCTGCGTGGACGATCCGGCAACCACCGACCGCGCCGAGGCCGGCGAATCCGACACTCGGTACCGCGAGGCGGCGCCGTTCCTCGACGACGGCCGCGGGACGGGTCAAGCGCCGCTCGACCTGTGCGCGTTCTGGCCCGTTCCGGCTACCGGCAGCCCTCACGCGCTCGACCCCCAGGCGCTCGCCGATGCCGGCCTGCCTCAGTTGGTCGTCGTCTCCACGACGCAGGATCCGGCAACGCCGTATCAGGCCGGAGTGGATCTCGCCAAGCAGTTGGGCGCTGCCCTGATCACGTTCGACGGAACCCAACACACGGTGGTTCTGGACGGAAACTCCTGCGTCGACGATGCCGTCGTCGACTACTTCGTTTACTTGAAGGCACCGGAAGAGGGTCTGACATGTTAACCGGCGCGACGCCGTACGCTGCGCCTATTCGATGGTGACCAATCACTCTGTTGACCGGGACCACTGATGTAACACAGATTTAACGTGGCTTGCTTAGTCTCGCGTGCATGGATCGCCAAAAAGAATTCGTGCTTCGTACCCTGGAAGAGCGCGACATTCGGTTTGTCCGCTTGTGGTTCACCGATGTTCTCGGGTACCTCAAATCGGTGGCGATCGCCCCCGCCGAACTCGAAGGCGCCTTCGAGGAGGGAATCGGATTCGACGGTTCCGCCATCGAGGGATTCTCACGAGTCTCCGAAGCCGACACCGTCGCTCGGCCCGACGCCTCGACATTCCAGATCCTGCCGTGGGCCCACAAGGACGGTGCGCAACATTCCGCGCGCATGTTCTGCGACATCACGATGCCCGACGGTTCGCCGTCGTGGGCCGATCCGCGCCACGTACTGCGTCGCCAGTTGAGCAAGGCCAGCGACTTGGGCTTCAGCTGCTACGTCCACCCGGAAATCGAGTTCTTCCTTCTGGAGAACGGCCCGATCGACGGCACTCCGCCGATCCCGGCCGACTCGGGCGGATACTTCGACCAGGCCGTGCACGATTCGGCTCCGAATTTCCGCCGCCACGCCATCGACGCACTCGAGTCGATGGGCATCTCGGTCGAGTTCAGCCACCACGAGGCCGCGCCGGGTCAGCAGGAGATCGATCTGCGCTACGCCGACGCACTCTCGATGGCCGACAACGTCATGACGTTCCGATACGTCGTGAAGGAGGTCGCGATCGGTGAAGGCGTCCGGGCGAGCTTCATGCCCAAGCCGTTCAGTGATCAGGCCGGCTCCGCGATGCACACCCACATGAGCCTGTTCGAGGGCGACACGAACGCCTTCCACAATCCTGACGATCCGATGCAGCTCTCCGAGACCGGCAAGGCGTTCATCGCCGGCATCCTCGAGCACGCCAACGAGATCAGTGCGGTCACGAACCAGTGGGTCAACTCGTACAAGCGACTCGTCCACGGGGGAGAGGCACCCACTGCTGCGTCGTGGGGCCCGTCCAACCGATCGGCTCTCATTCGCGTCCCGATGTACACGCCCAACAAGGCGTCCTCGCGCCGCGTCGAGATCCGAAGCCCAGACTCGGCCTGCAACCCGTACCTGACTTTCGCGGTCCTGCTTGCTGCCGGTCTTCGCGGCATCGAGAAGGGCTACACCTTGCCGCCCGAGGCAGAAGACGACGTGTGGTCGTTGACCTCCGCCGAGCGCCGCGCCATGGGTTACAAGGAACTGCCGAGCAACTTGGACAGCGCTCTGCGCGAGATGGAGAAATCGGAACTGGTGGCCGAAGCACTCGGCGAACACGTCTTCGATTTCTTCCTGCGCAACAAGCGTCGTGAGTGGGAGGAATACCGCAGCCACGTGACGCCGTTCGAGCTCAAGACCTACCTCGGTCTGTGACGGTGAAACCGCCCGCTGCGAGATCAGCAGTTCCAGGACCGGGTCGACTCGGGCTGGTCGAGCCCACCGCTGCCGACGAGTTGCGTCAGCTCGGTTGGGTCGACGCCGAGAGCATCGAACTCTTGTGGTCGCTTTCGCGTGCCGCGAATGCCGACCTCGCTCTGCGCACCCTTGTGCGGATCAAGGACGGGCTCGACGACGGGTGGCGCGAACTCGATCAGGCATTGCGCAAGGACAAAAGCCTGCGAGGCCGCTTGTTCGCACTCGTGGGTGCGTCGTCGGCCTTCGGCGATCACCTGGCCGCGGATCCGATCGGCTGGAAATTGCTCGACGGAACCGCTCTGCCGACCAAGGACGAGGCCACCGCAGCGTTGCTCGAGGCCGTGGGCGCCACCCTCGACGAGGGCGCTACCGAAGGCTCACTGACCTACCGCGCAACCCTGACCGGGCCGGAAGCTGTCGTTGCTCTGCGCAAGAGCTACAAGGACCAGCTGATGCTGCTGGCTGCGGCTGATCTTGCGGCGACCGTCGAGAACGAACCAGTAGTGCCCTATCAGACTGTGGGTCACCAGCTTTCCGATCTCGCGGACGCTGCCCTGACCGCCGCACTGGCGGTGGCTATCGCAACGGTGTGCCCCGAGGGCAGTTGTCCGATCCGGCTCGCCGTGATCGCCATGGGCAAATGTGGTGCGCGCGAGCTGAACTACGTCTCCGACGTGGACGTCGTGTTCGTCGCCGAACCGGCCGATGCGACGGCCAGCCGCGTTGCCGGCGAGATGATGCGTATCGGTACTTCCGCATTCTTCGAGGTCGATGCTGCGCTGCGCCCCGAAGGCAAGCGCGGAGAACTGGTTCGCTCCCTCGAATCCCACATCACGTACTACAAGCGCTGGGCCAAGACCTGGGAGTTCCAGGCACTGCTCAAGGCTCGTCCGATGACCGGCGACATGGAGCTCGGTCGCCAGTACTCCGAGGCGATGAGCCCGATGGTGTGGATCGCCTCCGAGCGCGAGGACTTCGTCCCCGAAGTCCAGGCCATGCGTCGACGCGTCGAGGAAATGGTTCCCCCCGAACTGCGTGAGCGTGAACTCAAACTCGGCCGCGGAAGTTTGCGCGACGTCGAATTTGCCGTCCAACTCCTGCAATTGGTGCACGGGCGCGCCGACAGTTCGTTGCATGTCCAGAGCACGGTCGATGCACTGACCGCATTGGCGGCGGGTGGATACGTCGGCCGCGACGACGCCGCCAACCTGACTGCGTCGTACGAATTCCTGCGCCTGCTCGAGCACCGTCTGCAGTTGCAGAAGCTCAAGCGCACACACACCCTGCCGCCGCCGGACGACGAGGAAGCGCTGCGTTGGCTGGCCCGCGCCGCGCACATGCGGCCAGACGGTCGGCTGGATTCCCTGGGAGTCCTGCGCGCCGAGATCAAGCGGAATTCGCATCGGATTCGCCGCCTGCACGCCAAGTTGTTCTACCGCCCGCTTCTCGAATCGGTGGCGCGGATGGACAAGGAAGCGCTGGTCCTGGGACCAGAAGCCGCGGTTCGGCAGTTGGCCGCTCTGGGTTACACGGCACCCGAGCATGCTCTCGGGCATCTGACTGCACTGACGAGTGGCGCTTCACGCAAGGGTCGCATTCAAGCGCTCCTGTTGCCGACTCTGCTCGAATCACTCGCGGACACACCGGATCCCGATGCAGGTCTGCTCGCTTACCGCAGGCTCTCGGACGCGCTCGTCGACCAGACGTGGTTCCTGCGCCTGCTCCGCGACGAGGCTGCGGTGGCCGAGCGTCTGATGACCGTGCTGGGCTCGTCGGCGTACCTACCCGACCTGCTCATCAAAGCTCCCGACGTGATTCGCTTGTTCGCGGATTCGCCGAGTGGACCGCGCCTTGTCGAGCCGAAGCCCGAGGACGTCGCTCGCGGAATACTCACCGCCTCCGGCCGACACAGTGATCCCAATCGTGCTGTTGCCGCGGCCCGCTCGCTGCGGCGACACGAACTTGCGCGCATCGCTTCGGCCGACATCCTCGGCATGCTCGATGTTCCCGCCGTCTGCAAGGCGCTGTCCTCGGTGTGGGCCGCGGTGCTCAATGCATCGCTCTCCGCGGTGATCAAGGCCAGCGTCACTGAACTCGGGACCGAGGCGCCGGCCAGTTTCTCCGTCATCGGCATGGGCCGACTCGGCGGCGGCGAACTCGGCTATGGATCCGATGCGGACGTGCTGTTCGTGTGCGAACCCCGCGAGGGCGTCGACGAGACCGTTGCGGTCAAGTGGGCCAACAGCATTGCCGACAAGGTGCGCAAGCTTCTCGGGGCACCGAGCACGGATCCTCCGCTCGAAGTCGACACCGGATTGCGTCCGGAAGGCCGCAACGGACCGATGGTTCGCACGCTCGAGTCGTACGACGCGTACTACGCGAAGTGGGCTCAGGCGTGGGAGATTCAAGCGCTGCTTCGTGCGCACCCGGTTGCCGGTGATCCTGAACTGGGACTGCGGTTCCTGCACATGATCGACAAGACGCGCTACCCCGAAGGCGGCGTCAGTGACGCGGCGGTGCGCGAGATCCGGCGCATCAAGGCGCGCGTCGATTCCGAAAGGCTTCCTCGCGGAGCCGATCCGGCGACGCACACCAAACTGGGTCGCGGTGGCTTGGCCGACATCGAGTGGACTGTGCAATTGCTGCAGCTGCGCCACGCGGACAAGATCGAGTCGCTGCACAACACATCGACGCTCGAGACTCTCGACGCCATCGGCGCCGCGGAACTGCTCAGCGAAGGTGACGTCGAACTGCTGCGTGACGCCTGGATCACCGCGACGAAGGCACGCAACTGCCTCGTTCTTGTGCGGGGCAAGCCGACGGATCAGCTTCCCGGCCCGGGCCGTGTTCTCGCGGCGGTGGCGCAGGTTGCCGGATACGGCGACGACGCAGGGGAATTCCTCGACAACTACCTGCGCATCACACGACGGGCAAAAGCTGTGGTGGAGAGGGTCTTCGGCGGGGAGTAGCGTTTTCGCTCAGTCCTGCCGAACCGGCGCGTTCGCGGCGAACTTGCGGACTTCGGCGTCCTGCCAAACGTGGGCGGGAACGCCGCCGCCGAGTAGCTCGCGCGCGAGCGCGGGTTGCCCGCCGATCGGTACGTCGCTGCCCGCGATGATCATGTTGCCGTAGCGACGGCCCTTGAGCATCGCGGGATCGGCGATGATCGCCATGTGTTCGAACTGCGCACCGATCGTTGCGGCTTCACTGCGCGCGCCCTGAAGATCCGGGGTGTCTCCGCAGTTGACGATGTAGATACCGCCCGGTGCCAGCACGCGTCGTACGTGGGTGGTGAATTGCGCTGTTGTCAGCGGAGTCGGAGTTGTGTTGCCGGCAAAGACATCTCGAATCACGACGTCTCGGGTGGACTCGGTGAGAGTTTCGGTGACGGCGCGGGCTTCACCGACACGAATGCGCAGCAGCGGTGCGCGCGGTAGGTCGAACCAATCGCGCACCAGTTCGGCCAGGGCGCCGTCGATTTCGACAACCACCTGACGCGCGTCGGGGTAGGTGGCGGCGAAGTACCTGGCCATTGAGCAGGCTCCGCCGCCGAGATGCAGAACCCGCAGACGCTCGGWCTTGTCACGTTCGGAATCGACCAGATGCGCGATCCACCGCATGTACTCGAAATCGAGCACCGTCGGATCTGCGACGTTCACGTGGGAACTGGGCACTCCGTTGATCTGGATGATCCAGCTGTCGTCGGAGTACTGGTCGCGGACAAGTTCGCACGTCCCGGTATCGATCGGAAAAGTACCGGCGACGGGACCGGACTCGCCTCGCTCGGGAGTACTGCTGCGAGTTCTTGTCTTGCGAGTTCCCTTGGCCACTGTGTTGATACTAGCCGTGCGCGTTTCCGGTAACGCCGAGTACCAAAAAGGCGCACGGACCGGCGGTATTCTCGAGTAGTTTCAGGCACACTCGTAGGTGGAGTGTGATCGGTGACACAAATGCCGGCGCGTTCTTTCGTCGTCCGTGCATCACGAAGAATTTCGAGGAGTGCAGGTGAAGGTCAAGGCAGCGGTAGTCAAGGCGCCAGGTCAGGCATGGGAGATCGAAGAGGTCGAGCTGGGGGACCCGGTCTCGGGTGAGGTACAGGTCCGACTCGCCGCATCGGGGCTGTGCCATTCGGACGAACATTTGCGTACGGGCGCCAGCCCGCTGCCCTTCTACCCGGCCTTGGGCGGGCACGAAGGCGCCGGAGTGGTGACGAAGGTCGGCCCGGGTGTCGCGAGCGTCGAAGAAGGCGACCACGTGGTTCTCGCCTTCATCCCGGCGTGCGGACGTTGTCCGTCTTGCGCGAAGGGTCTGCAGAACATCTGCGACGAGGGAGCCGGCCTGTTGACCGGGCAGGCGATCTCCGACAAGACGTACCGCGTCACCCTCAACGACGAGCCGGTCATCCAGATGTGCCTGCTCGGAACATTTTCGCCGTACGTGACCGTCAACGAGGCGTCGGTGATCAAGATCGAGAAGGACATCCCGCTCGACAAGGCGGCCTTGCTCGGCTGCGGTGTTGCCACCGGTTGGGGATCGGCCACCGCGATCGGTGGGGCCAAGGTCGGTGACACGGTGGTGGTCGTCGGCGTCGGCGGCGTCGGAATCAACTCGGTGCAGGGTGCGGCGTCAGCCGGAGCACGATTTGTGATCGCGATCGATCCCGTCGAGTTCAAGCGCGACAAGGCAAAGGAATTCGGCGCCACACACACGTTTGCCTCCCTCGAGGAAGCGCTACCGGTGATCGGCGAGATCACCTGGGGCAAGATGGCCGACGTCACCGTGATCACCGTGGGCGAGATTCACGGCGACATCATTCAGCCCGCGCTCAGCGCGACGGGCAAGGGCGGGCAGGTCGTGGTCGTCGGAATGGGGCACTACGCGGATTCGCAGGTGACGCTCAGCCTCTTCGAGCTGACCCTTCTACAGAAGCGTTTGCAGGGAGCCATCTTCGGCGGGGTAGGACCACGGTCCCAGATTCCCAAGTTGCTCGATCACTACCGAAGCGGCGCACTCAAACTCGACGAGTTGGTGACCAAGACCTACAAGCTCGAGGAGATCAACGAGGGTTACGCCGACATGCTCGAGGGAAAGAACCTGCGCGGAATGATCGTGTACACGGAGGACGATTACTGATCGTTCCCCTCTGCCTGAAGGGTCCGGCCCGACACCACACTTCGTGGTGCCCGGCCGGAGTCTTCTGCCCCATGCAGATTTCTGTCGATCGATGAGTCGACTGCCGCCGTATTGGGCACTCGCAGAGTGAGGAAACCGGGCACCGCGTCCAGACCTCAGTCCACGACTCGACAGAGAAGAGCAGAACATGCCCTACATCACCACTTCCGACGGAACCGAGATCTACTACACCGAGCACGGCGTCGGCCGGCCGATCGTCCTCAGCCACGGGTGGCCGCTGAGTTCCGACGCGTGGCAGGTCGAGATGAAGCTGTTCGCCGACGCCGGATACCGGACCATCGCGCACGATCGTCGAGGGCACGGTCGCTCGTCGAAGACGTACACCGGCAACGACATGGATACATATGCCAAGGACCTGGCTGAGCTGATCGACACACTCGACCTGAAAGACCTGATTCTGGTGGGCCATTCGACCGGCGGCGGGGAAGTGGTCCGTTACGCGGCGCAGCACGGCAAAGCGCGCGTGGACAAGGTGATCACCGCCGGCGCCGTTCCGCCGATCATGGTCAAGTCGGACGGCAACCCCGAAGGCACACCGATCGAGGTGTTCGACGGCATTCGTGAGGGAGTTCTGCGAGATCGATCGCAGTTCTACAAGGATCTCAGCGAGAGCTTCTACGGCGCGAACCGCGAAGGGGCCGACGTCTCGCAAGGGGCGAAGGACGACTTCTGGCGACAGGGGATGTTGGTCAACCTCGCCGCGGCCTACGACTGCGTCAAGGCATTCTCGGAGACCGATCAGACCTCCGATCTCGAAGCCATCGACGTTCCGTTCCTCATCGCTCAGGGCGACGACGATCAGATCGTGCCGATCGGCGCAGCGGCGGAGAAGGCGATCAAGCTGGTGAAGAAGGGCACGCTGAAGGTATATCCGGGCGCACCGCACGGAATTTACGGCTCGTATCAGCAGACCCTGGACCGGGACATTCTTGCCTTCATCGAGGACTGACGTCAGCGATTCGGAAGGATAAGAGTCGAAAGGATCAAAGGCCATGTCCACACACGTTGCCTCGCTGCGCGATGGTCCCAGTGTCTTCGAGAACGAACTCGGATCGATCTCGCACCTCGACACGAGTTCGTTGCCGATCCTGTCCGGTCTGTCGATCAAACGAATTGTTCTCGGCCCCGGCGCGATCCGCGAACCACAATGGAACGTCAACGCGAACCAGATCGCCTACGTCACCAGCGGAACCGTGCTCGTCTCGATGTTGGGCAATGCCGACGAGTTCGCCAGTTTCGTGGTGCGAACGGGGCAGATGTATCACGTCGAATCCGGCGCGATTTATCACATCGAGAATGTCGGAGAGGAGGAGGCGGAGATCATCGCTGCCCTGCGTAATTCACTCCCGCAGCACTTTTCGTTGCAGAGTAGCGTCAGCGCAATGTCGAACGCGGTGCTCGGCAATACCTACGACCTCGCCGCGTCAGCCTTCGACGTCTTCGGTAGGGCCGATGCGTCCCAGATAGTTCGGCGGGACGGCGCCGCCGTCGTTCCCGATACCGCCGGCTTTCCCAACGCGCATCTCTTCGATCTCGACGGCCAGATCGCGCCCCTCGCATACCCGTACGGACAGGCGAAAGTGGCACGCAAGCAGTATTGGGCGGCGCTGGAGGATCTTTCGATGTACTCGTTGACTATTCGCGAGAGTGGAATGCGTGAGCCACACTGGCATCCCGTCACTGCCGAAATGGGATACGTGCATCGTGGTCACGGGCGGATGACGGTCCTCGATCCGGACGGTTCGCTCGACACCTACCTACTAGAGCCCGGTCAGGTGTATTTCGTTCCGCGTGCCTACCCCCATCACATCGAGGTTCTAGGTGACGAGGACATCAACTTCCTCATCTTCTTCGACCAGCCGACGCCGGGCGACATAGGCTACCGTGCAACGGCTTCCGCGTTCTCGCGCGGCGTTCTCTCGGCCTCGTTCGGTGTTCCGGAACGCGATCTGCCGCAATTTCCTTTCACGCCGGTCGATCCGCTCATCGTCTCGCGCAACAATCCGATCGACCGCCAGCACTGACCGGCAAGGATGCCCATCATGACCGACTCGCTGATCGTGACCGATCACGGTACGACGCTCGACTTCACGTACGAAGATGCTCTGCACTATCACGGGCCGCAGGCACCGGGAGGCGTGGCGCATGCCTACAAAGTCCTCGAGCGCGCACTCGGTGTGCTCGGCGGGGAAGGCTCTGTCGAGCGTCGCGAGTTGGTCGTCACCACTGCACACGGCGGACCAGGAGTGCGCGACGCGTTCGAGTTGGTCACGCGCGCAGTGACCGAAGGGCGGTACACCGTCGACAGTTCCCTGGCCCGGCCTGAACGAGGAAATACGCTCGAACTGTATGTCTTTCGGGTCGGCTATCGCGGCGCGAGCGCCACGCTGACTGTTCGGGAGGGATTTGTCGTCGACGAGTTGATCACTCTCTCCCGCAAGACTGACCGGACAGCCGAAGACGAGTCACGCCTGACAGTGCTCAAGCAGGAGATGGCGGACCGAGTGATGTCGAGCCCGGCCGAGAGCGTGTACGACGTCGAGATCGGCACGCTCCCCGCCTGACTGACGGCGGCATAGGCGTCGGTGTGCAGAACTCTGGGATGTCTGGAGTCAGCGGCTGGCGAACATCCTTATCCGCTGGTCGCGACTGCGCTCGAGATGGTTGCGCATGTGGCCACGCGCGGACGATTCGTCCCTGGCGCGGATGGCGTTCAGGATCTCTTGATGTTCCGAATTGAGCAGGTCCGGTTCGCCGTAGTTCGACGGCGGGCCGCTGTCGTAGATTCGCAATTGGGTGGTGAGGCGGATCAGCAGTGAGGTGATCGTGGAATTGTGGGCGGCCTGCCAGAGGGCCTCGTGAAACTTGAAGTTCCCGGAACGCACCTCGGTGCCTTCGGTTGCAGTGCAGCAGAACTCGTGTAATCCGTCCAGGCGAGCAAGGTCGAGATCGCTGTGGCGTAGTGCCGCGGCGCCTGCCGCTTCCGATTCGAGGGCTACCCGCGCCGCGTAGATCTCGATGACGTCCTCGGGTGTGCCGGAACGGACACGAAAACCGCGAGCGGCTCGTTCGAGTAGTCCGTCGTGTGCGAGCCAGTTGAGTGCTTCCCGGATCGGGGTGCGGGATGCGCCGTACGATTCGCACAATTGAGTCTCGTGCAGCGGAGCGCCCTGGGGGAACTTGCCTGCCAGGATGTCGGCTCGCAGGCGCAGGTACTGCCGCGAGGTCTGATCGGACCGGCCGAGCGCAGCCTCCGGCACCAGCAGATCGGTGGTGCTCGTATCGGCGTCGAGATCCATGTGTCCCCATTCCTGTGCATGCAAGTAGAGCGCGTTCGATTATGCCATCGACGACGAGTGAGTACTTGCGTATACGCTAGTACTCATTTAGGTTCGTGCTTGTTCGTTTCCGAGGGAGAGGGTCCGAAGTGGCTGGAGAGACCGCGTCGCCGCTGGTGAGTGCCGTTGAACTCGACGCGATGCTGCGTGAGGGAGGCGTCGCCGTGCTCGACGCGACGGTTCATTTTCCTCCCGCGCGATTTGACGGCGACTACCGCCCGGAATCCGGGTACGGCGGCTGGGTCTCCTCGCACATCCCGGGTTCGCGACATGTCGACCTCATGGACGTCTTCTCCGAAAGGGAAGCGGCGCTGCATTTCACACGCCCGTCAACGGAGCAGTTGGTTTCCGATCTCCACTCCAGTGGTATCGAGCCGGGCGCGACAATCGTGATCTACGACCAGGGATCGACCACCTGGGCATCACGGCTCTGGTGGGTGTTTCGCAACGCCGGCATCGAAGCAAGAGTTCTCGACGGTGGCCTCGCCGAATGGACTCGACGCGGCTTCGCGCTCGCGAGCGGCGACGACGAAACCCACACGTCGGCGTCGACGCGTTGGAGCGTGACGGATCTGGGTCTGTGGGTCGATTTACCTCGCGTTGCGTCGCTGTCCAGCGGACGCGAAGCCGGAACGCTGGTGTGCGCTCTCGCGCCTGAGCAGTACGAGGGAACCGAGAAGACGCGATACTCGCGACGCGGACACATTCCGTCAAGCGTGAATCTGTCCGCGAAGAGTCTTCTCGACTCCGACTCCCGGATGCTTCCGGTCGAGAAAGTCTTGWCGAAATCGGCCGACGTTCTACCAACCGCCACCGGCCCTGTCGTGATCTATTGCGGTGGCGGAGTTTCGGCGTGTTTGACCGCACTTGCGCTGATCCGCAGCGGCCACGCGGACGTCAAAGTCTACGACGGTTCGTTGGAGGAATGGACTGCAGATCCGGTTTTGCCGATGGTTGTCGGCAGTGAGCCCGGTGGCGCGAATCCGGATGTGCGATGTCCGCGGTCCTGAATCGCCGCAGTCCCCAAATACCTCCCGTCCTGAAGGAATTCTTATGTCTGACACTGTCTCTGTCGAAACCGTCGCGTCGGCGATCGACGCACTCCGCGATCAGGTACCGCTCGTCCAGTCGCTGACGAACATCGTTTCGGCGAACTTCTTGACCAATGTTCTGCTCGCTGCCGGCGCAAGCAACGCTCACATCGACAACGTTCATGAAGCGGGTGGGTTCGCTGCCGTCGCCGGGGGAGTGCTCGTCAACCTCGGAACGCCGGACGACGGGACAGCCGAAGCCTTCCTGATTGCCGCAGAAGCGGCCCGAACTGCCGGTACGCCATGGGTTTTGGATCCAGTCGGTGTCGGCGGACTACCCTGGCGGAGCGGTATCGCTGTGGATCTGCTGCGCTTTCACCCCAGCGCCATCCGCGGGAACGCATCGGAGATCATCGCTCTGGCCGGACTCGGCGGTGACACCCGCGGCGTCGACAGTGCCTCCGACTCCGCCGACGCAGTGCCCGCCGCTCTGTCACTTCTGAAGCATGCGGATGCCGTGTCGGCATCGGGCCCGGTCGACTACATCGTCGGCCGCGATCGTGGCGGCGACGTTCGGGGCATCCGAGTCTCCGGTGGCAGCGCTCTGTTGCCGCGCGTGACCAGTACCGGTTGCTCTCTGGGCGGCCTGGTCGCTGCCTACCTCGCCGTGACGCCGACCGCGCTTGACGGATTGGTTGCCGCGCATACGCATGTTGCCGTGGCATCGGAGATCGCCGAGGAAAATGCCTCAGGTCCTGGTTCTTTCGCGGTCGCGTACCTCGACGCGCTCTACACCGTGAATGCGGACACCATCCGCTCACGTGCCCGAATCGAATCGTTCGACCTGCCGGCYGGAGTGCAGAACTGATGGGCGTCAAGACATTCTGGTATCTCACCCAGGCCGACGGGGACTACCCGTGGAGCCCCGGTGGGCTGTTCCCCGTGGACGGGGCCAGGCAGATCGAGCTCGCGAAGACCATCGACGACGGCGGATTCGAAGGTGCGCTTGTTGCCACCTGGCCGAACGATCCGTTCATTTCGGCGACGTGGGCGGCAGCGCACACCACGCGCATGAAGTTCCTCGTCGCCGTCTACGCGAACATGACGCCGGCGCGACTGCTGGCGGAGAAGGCATTGACTTTCGACGCCTTCAGCGGTGGCCGACTGTTGATCAACTCGGTCAACGGACGCGAGAACATCCTGACCAAGTACGACATGAACGTGCCCCACGACGACCGTTACGAGTTGGGGGAGCAGTACTGGGCGGACTTCCGCCGCATCTACGCCGAAGGCACGGAGTCGAACTTTCCCAACACACCACTGCGTATCGATGCGCCCGCTGGGCATCAGGTTCCGCTGTGGGGTACCGGTGATTCGCCTGCAGGCCTGGCGAATTCAGGCAAGGTGCTCGACACCTATCTGGCGATGTTGCGCGAGACTTCGTTCATCGAAGACAAATTCTCTGCCGCACGGGCGGCGGCGGAGGCAGCCGGGCGCGAGTTCACTGACTTCGGTGCGCTGACCGGTGTGATCGTTCGCCCCACCACGGCGCAGGCGCACGACCGGTTCCGTTCGTTGTTCGAGAAGACGGGCGTCGAGCAGATCGCTCATGTCTTGGACAACGCAGTGCGTCGTCGTACTCAGGGGAAGCAAGACCTCAAGACTTTCACCGCTCGCGACGCGCAGCGGCAGGGCTGGGCGGACAAGATTGCTTCCGGCCGACTTCCGGAACCGGAGGAGTTGTACGTCGGTGACGGGCTGTACGCGGGTATCACAGCGTGGTCGCCTCTCGACATCTTCGGCACCGGGTCATCGGCGGTGTACTACGTCGGCGATCCGGATTCGATCACGGACTCGGTACGCACGCTTCGCGGCCGAACCGGTTTGACTGCACTGATCCTGGCAGGTTGGCCGCTGATCGAGGAAGCGAAGTGGGTTGCGGAGCATCTTGTTCCGCGATTCGACGAACTCAGCTGACTTCGCGCCGCAAGACAGTGGTACCGAGACCCAAAGTGTCGCGGAGAAATGCTGCGGCAGTGCCGATTTCATCGGCAGTGCATTCCAGAAGGATCTTGACTTCCACGTCCTTCTTGTCGATGTCGGCAATAACGGCCATGGCAACAACGCCGTTGCCGACGGCAGAGCCTCGGAACAGATCGATCCCGTCGCCGTCCGCGCTGACGGTCCCGTCGAGATAGCCGTAATCGAGCGGATAAATCGCAGCGGGGTAACGCGGGTGTGCCGACCCTCGGGGGCGATCGATCACGACAGTTGACGTGGTAGCCAGGTGATCGAGGGCGGAGAACAGGTCTTCGCTCATCGTTATCGGTGCTCGCGCAGTAGCTGAGTCGGTGTCAGGCCTGTCAGCGCTCGCGTATCGCGCGCGAGGTGGGCTTGGTCGGCGTAGCCGGCGCGACCGGCCAGCGACGACAGCGTGAGATTTGCATCGCGGCTGAGAGTCAACACGTCCTGGATACGTTGCACTTTCTGAATCATTTTGGGGGACAGCCCGATCGACGACGTGATCGAGCGTCGAAAATGACGTTCGGAAACACCGAGGTCTGCGGCGATCTCTCGTATCGGAGTCGAAGGGGAGGAGATGAGCGCGGAGTAACCACGCTCGATTCCGTGGTCGGGTTCCAGTCCGCGCCACAACTGGCCCAGTAGGTGAGCGTCGACTGCCTCGTGGCTAAGGGCGTCGGCAAGTACCCGCGCTTGTCTGGAAGTGAGGATGTCGTCGAAGGCGATCTTCGAATCCTGCACCGCGTCGGCCGCTGTGCCGAGCAGGCTCCGCAGAGCCGGCGGATTGATCCGGATGCCCCACATGGTTGTACCGGCGGCGACCGAAACCAGATCGGCACCGGTTGCGGGTCCGACGAGCCACGACTTTCCGGTGCTGTCGACGATGAAGTCTGCGCAGAGATCGGGAAGAATCCGCTTTGCTTCCGTGGGCGCATGGGGGTCGGTAGTGCTTTTCCACGTGCAACTGAAGAGGCCGGCCGAACCGGTGATCCGAGTCTCGACATAGGTGTGGCCGTTTTGTTCAAGACTCGACGCTACCGTCCGACTACCGTCAAGAGCGAGGGTGTCAGTGCCGGTCATCAGATCATCGTCACACACTCGCCGATCACTTCTCGATCCGAAACAGGAGAAATACCGTGTCCGTCTCTCTGAGACTCGATCTCGTCGGAATCGTCACCAACGATCTCGCGCGTTCCCTCGCGTTCTACCGAACCCTCGGGCTCGACATTCCGGAAACACCCGCTGACGCTCCACACGTGGAGTTCACTTTCGACAGTGGGCTTCGGCTGGCCTGGGACGCGCTGTCCACCATCGCGAGCTTCGATCCTGACTTCGTCGTCGGGGAAGGTCGACACCCCGTCGCTTTGGCCTTCGATTTCGGGACACCCGCTGCAGTCGACGAGGCGTATCAGCGCATCACAGCCGACTTCCCCGGTCATAAAGAGCCATTTGATGCCGTGTGGGGCCAGCGTTACGCCGTTCTTCTCGATCCCGACGGCAATACCGTGGATCTCTTTGCCGCGCTCTGATTTCGAACGACGCAGGCCCCGACCGAAATTCGGTCGGGGCCTGCGATTGTCGGTGATCGAGTCGTTGTCAGTTCACCAAGCGTTGAGGGTGTCGAGGATCTGGCCTCGGGCTTTCCACAGTTCCGCGCCCCAGTACGGCCACGAGTGAGTGCCGTTGGCCGGGAAGCTGTACGTTGCCGGAATTCCCAGGGAGTTCATGCGCAGCTGGAATGCCCGTGAGTTCATCAGGGCAAGGGCTTCGAGGCCGATGGCGCTACCGGTATTCACGAAGTCGACGGGACGACGAGGTTGATCGAACTGCCCGGGTAGGCCGCTCGCGGCGGAGATGTACAGAGAGAGCCCAGCCAGCTCGGGTGCAAACACGAAGGGGTCGTTGCGGAGCCAAGCGGGGTTCCATGGCGGTCCCCACATGGCATCGACATTGAAGGACCCTGCGCTGACCATGGCCACGCGGATTGCTTCACGCATGCCTGGAGCTGAGATGTTGAGGTATCCCGAGAGCGATCCGGCGAACTTGAACTGATCGCGGTGATAGGCGGCGAGCGTCAGTGCCGCGCTGCCACCCATGGACAATCCGAGCACACCGTTGTTGGTTCGGGAGACGCCGCGCGATTCCAGATAGGCGGGAAGTTCCTGGGTGAGGAAGGTTTCCCATTTGTACGTGACCGGCTGGCGATTCAAATTGCTGTTCGCATACCAGTCGGAGTAAAAGCTGGACTGCCCGCCGACCGGCATGACCAGGGTGACGTTGTCGCCGCGATACTGCTCGAGAGCGTTGGTCTCGAAACTCCATGCGTTTCGGTCGTCGCGTGCTCGTAGACCGTCGAGAAGATAGAGCGCCGCGTTGCCGCCGCGCGAAGCCCACTGGATCTGAACCTTGATCGGCCCCATCGAGGAGTCGACGAACACTTCCTCGTATCCACCGGCCGGGGCGGTGCGCGCGGGCGCTGCGGTCGCTACCGATCCGCTGATCAGGCCTGCGGTCAGGGGAAGTGCGAGTGCTGTCGCTGCGAGGCCGAGGATCCGACGCTTGATTCGTTTCGAAATGCGGTTTCTCGAAATATCCGGGTTCGAAATATCTGGGTTCTTCGCCAAATCTGTGTGAGCCTCGTGCATGTATTACTCCCGCCCCAAAGGTGCTTGCACACCGAAATCCGACCGAGCCCCCCGAGGCACGGAATTCCTGATGACACTAAGTGGTCTGTATTGACGTCGACGGCTCCGTTACCGTTTCGTTATCAAACTGGTCTGATTCAGGTAGTGCCGTCATGCGTCGTCGACCGGAGGTTGCGCGTCGATTTGCCACCCTCCACGAATCAGGTGTTCACGTACCCGGGCGACGTCCGATTCGTGCGGAATATCGTCGGTGACCTTGGTGATGAGGACGCCGATGTCGATCGGATCGACCGGAACCGGAAAGTCGATCGGATCGACCGGAACCGGAAAGTCAGCGACGAGATCGTCGGCAAGAACGGCGATCTCGTCGTCGGACAGCTGTCGCCGGAGCAGGGCCATCAAAGGGACGTAGTCCTGCTCCGGCACGCCGTTCGGATACCCGGCACGCAGCCAGCCGAGTATCGAAGCCAGAAGTGGTGGAAGACTCAACGAATCGAGCTTCAGTCGTTGTCGAGATCAGCGAGGGGCCACCCGGCGGCGGCCAGGACGGAGGCAACGCGCGCGATGTCCTCGTCCGAGGGAGTCTGGCTCGTGAGATCGGCGATCTGAGCGCTGATCTCGTCGCTCGAGATCACCTGGTCGCTGTTGACGTCGCTCAGTTCTGCGAGTGCAGCGCCGATGGCAATGTCTCGAATTTGCGCGTCCGAGAGCTTGCGTCGTAGCAATGCGACCAGCGGAATGCGGTCCTTGGGCGGTATGCCTTCGGGGTAGCCGGCGCGAAGCCATTCCAGAATGGACTGAGGAAGGGATGGAGTCGGTGCAGTCACGGTGATGTCTTTCCGCTCGTGAGGGCGCAAGGGATCAGAAGATCTCGATGCCGAATGTGTGGCTGAGGAAGCCCTGCATGATGAAGAGGATTCCGGTGACGATTGCGATGAGCACTACCGCGAAGCACACCACTGCGCCTGCCACGGCCAACGGACTGCGAGCCGCGACGGCAGTGCTCCCGCCGCCACTGCCACGTTGCCCGGCATCGAGGGACTTCAGGCCGATTGCGAAGATCGCCGGAAGTCCGGCGCCAAGCAAGAGGCCGACAAGTACGACCTGCCAGAGCGAGTCGACGGTGTTTTTCAAGATATCCATGTCGATTCCCTCTTTCAGGCTTTGACGTCGGTGGTGACGCGGGCGTCCGGACCGGGGACCTCTGCAGGCACCAGGCCGCCGTCCCACTCGGCGTTGACGTTGCTCGGATCGATGGGCTCCTTGCGGGAGCGCAGATACATCCAACCGGCCAATGCGATGAGCACAGCGAAGACGACCAGGACACCGGGCAGGCCGCCGACGATGTTGGCCAGTCCCCAGCACAGAGCGCCGACGATCGCAGCGGACGGGAGAGTGATCAACCAGGCGACCGCCATGCGTCCGGCGACGCCCCAACGAACCTCGGCGCCCTTGCGTCCCAGACCGGTTCCCATGATGGAACCCGTCGCCACATGGGTGGTCGAGAGTGGAAGACCGAGGTGGCTGGAGGTGAGAATGATGGCAGCAGAAGATGCTTCGGCCGCCATGCCCTGCGGCGCGGCGATCTCGACCAGGCCCTTGCCGAGTGTGCGGATGACTCGCCACCCGCCGAGGTAGGTTCCGGCAGCGATCGCGAGTGCGCAGGTGAGCTTGACCCAGAACGGCATGTCCGCGTCGGCGGAGATGGTTCCATGGGCGACCAAGGCGAGGAAGATGACGCCCATTGTCTTCTGAGCGTCGTTGGTGCCGTGGGCGAGGGAAACGAGTGAAGCCGAACCGATCTGGCCGAGTCGGAAACCCTTGTCCTTGGTTTCCTCACCGACGTTGGAGGTGATGCGGTAGATGAGCCAGGTTCCGGCCGCTGCAACCAAGCCGGCTACGACGGGAGCGAGAACTGCGGGGATGACAACCTTGCTGAGCACGCCGCTCCAGGCGACACCGCTCATTCCGAGGGACGCGATGGCGGCGCCGATCAGGCCGCCGAACAGTGCGTGTGAGGAACTCGAGGGGATGCCGAGCAACCACGTTGCCAGGTTCCAGATGATGCCGCCGACAAGGCCGGCGAAGACGATGGTGAGCAGCGCTTGGCCACCCACATTTCCGAGGTTCACCACGCCCTTGGCCACGGTGGCAGCAACCTCTACCGAGAGGAAAGCTCCGACCAGGTTCAAGGAAGCAGACAGAGCGACTGCCACCTTGGGCTTGAGGGCGCCGGTTGCAATCGACGTGGCCATAGCGTTGCCAGTGTCATGAAAACCGTTGGTGAAGTCGAACCCCAGAGCGGTTACGACGACGACGAGGAGAACGATGAGTTCCGCATTCACGAGAAGTCATGTTCCAACACCTGCGGGCCACAAATCGACCTGAGACGTGGTCGTTCCGCGACATTTCCATCACTCGGCACCTGTTGTTCATCTTCGTCCGGATAATTGTCCGTTTCGAAACGCGCGAGGCATAGAAAATTCATTCGTGTGCATGGTCGTGGAGTTTGTGGAGGCATACGCCAATTGCCGGACGGACGTATCGGGTTCTGGACTTCCTCGAAATCGGGTAAGGCCAAGCGGCTGCGGAACAACCCACGCGTCACCGTCGTGCCGTGCAACAACCACGGAAAGGTTGCCGACGGCTCTTCGCCGGTTGCCGGGACCGCTCACTTGGTGAGCGGCGGACCTGAATTCGACGAGATCCGCAGCAAAGTGAAAGCGAAATACAGTGTGATGGTGCCTATTTCGAAATCCTTCAACACCCTCGGTCACATCGGTAATGGTCCGTTCCCGTACGGCGACAACGGCGTGATCATTTCCGTCGATGCGTAGTCGGGATTGCGCAGCGGAGTAGCCTGAAAGTATGGAACCCACGACCGGGCGCCTCTGCCTGACGGTTCCACGAATCCTCCGTTAAGGAGCCTCGTCATGGCGCACATCAGCACTCTCGACTATGCAATGGAAGCGCCGCAGCGCCATGTCGGGCAACCTTTCCCGTCGCCGACGCGGACTCCGCGGTTCCTGCTTCGTGGTCAAGGCGCCGTCAAGGCATCGGTAGACGGCGCGTGGTTCCCATGGACCACCAACGTCACGGCGGAGCTTCACGATCTGATATCCGCACTTTCGCTGAGGTTGGGGCCGATCGCGCGGGTTGCGTTCGACTGGAACACGATCAGCAGCGCGCAGCGTCGTATCGACGAGGTCGACGGACTGGAAGTGCGGGGTCCGTACCCTGGCCAGCCTCACGATTTGATGTATCTCGACGACATCTATGGTCGTCAACTCGTTCTGATGATGATTCCGCCGTACACGGATCCGGACCGTGCGTACGAGATCATGCGGCGGTTGGTTGATCCTGGCCGCAGCGAAACCTATCGGGTGCAGTGAGATCTTTTCTAGCGTGCGGGGTCGAATCTTTCGATTCCTGAACATGCGTCCAGTTTGTCTGGTTTGATGGTTCTCGTAACCACAATCTCAGGCGCATTCCTTCAGGTCAGCGCTTGGGCGCGGCAGCTTGACTCCCTGCCGTGTCGTCGGTCCGGCATGTCCACCACCCTCCCACTGTGCGTGAGCGCCGGATCGAATGAAGCCCCGCCCTCCCCACGGGGGTGGGGCTTCTACTTTGTTCGGGCTGAGCGGGGTTCGCATCGCCGAATCCGCCGGGTCGTTCGGAAGTTCGGGACGCCCTGGTCCGTAGCATCGCCACTGTGAACATTTCTCTACTCGGTGCGGCGGGGCTTCAGGACTGCGCCGACAGTGGAATGGACTGCATGGACGGATTCGGGGCGTTCGTTCTTCTGTACGGCGGCGGATTCATTCTCGCCTTGATATGGATTTCCCTGTGCCTTGTCGGAACGGCCGATGTGGTTTCCGTGTCCGGGCGAATCGGTCTGTGGCGAGCAGTCGCCTTCTTTTTCGGGATTTGGCTTGTGCCCATCGCCGGGTTGAGTGCATGGCTTGTTTTCCGACGCTCTCGTTAACTCGCGAAAGTGGAGTCGGAGAGGTAGACGCGCTTCCGGAGCCCGGTAACTTGTTGGATCCGAGGCGATTTGAAATGTGGCGAGAGGCTCTTGTCGATGCAGCAGGCGACAACGTCCATCCAGGCCATGCCGGAACTGGTTGGGCCTGGGCCAACTGGCAGTGGGTGGTCGGGACCGCCCGCTACGGCCGAGTGGATCTGCTCGGCATCGACGAACTCGGTTACATGGAACTCGACAAACGAGGCGCCGAGCTGCTTTTTCAGGTGTTGACCGAACGGGAGGAAAAGAACTCCGTCGCCATCGCCTCCAACGCGTCGTTCTCCGGCTGGACGACAATGTTCACCGACCCACGACCTTGCGCCGCCATCGTGGATCGGCTCACCTTGCGGCGGCAACATCATCGAAACCGCCACCGACTCTTACCGACTCGTCCACATCCGAGCTCAGCAATCCGCTTGATACACACACAAGGTGGGTCCGGATCACGCCCTATCGGACTTGAATGAGACTGACATTTTCACTGAGACCCGCACCTAGCCTTGAAACTATGTGGCATCCTGCCGCTCCAGCCAGTTCAAGATCGCTTGGTTGGTCTCTTCGGGTCTTTCTTGCTGGATCCAGTGACCGCAGTCGAGATTGACTACTTCCACATTGGGCACGAACTCTGTCAGGTTCTCAGCTCTCGCGATCGCGTCACGGTCGCCGTAGATCATAAGTGCGGGCTGTTGGATAATCGGGTCCACCTCCGCCAGCAAATGCCAGTTGCGGTCAAGGTTCCTGTACCAGTTCACACTGCCCGTGAATCCTGTCGATTCGAAGGCGGAGACGAAAACGGCCAATTCGCTATCGCTCATCAGAGGCTTACCGAGTGGTGTCTCTGCTCTGGCGAGATCGATCAGTGCCATACCCGGCTGAGACTCCCTGAGGGGTTCGTTCTTCCGGTACAGGTTGCGGAGGAACCGGAAGGTGTTGTCTTCGAACACCGCGTCCGCGACGCCCGGCTGTCGATTGAAATGGACGAAGTAGAAATCACCGCCGAGCACGGCTTCCATGAACTCAATCCAGGGCTGCTCTCCGCGATCCTGGTAGGGCAGGCTCAGGTTGATCACTTTGTTTACCCGGTCCGGGTGCAACAGGGTCAGGCCCCACACGACAAAGGCACCCCAATCGTGACCGACAAAGGTGGCATCTTCGTAGCCGTAGTGATCGAGAAGTGCGATGAGATCACCCGCCAAATGTTCAATGTCATAGTCCGTCACTTCGGTCGGACGTGATGAATTGCCGTAGCCGCGTTGGTTGGGGACGATGACGTGGTAGCCCGCCTCGACAAGGGCGGGCACCTGGTATCGCCAGGAATAGGCGTGCTCTGGCCATCCGTGACACAACACGATGGGTTTCCCGGCATTGTGTCGCCCTGCCTCGAAGACTTCGAGTTCCACGCCGTTGACTTGGATGAGGACGGGCCTGGGGAAGTCGGATGGATTCACGGATGCTCCTTTGAGTTGAGTACCGATCTCGTGTCTGGATCGACCGGTTGCTCCGACGTTAGGGAGCATCGTGGACACATAAAGTCCTAGATCGCTGGCAATCTGAAGAAATGCGGAACGATCCCACAGGCCGAGCACTGCAATTGCTCTCGCTCCTTCAGACCCATCGCTTCTGGCACTGTGCCGAACTTGCCGCACGACTCGATGTCACGCAGCGGACGGTGCGCCGCGACATCGATCGCCTACGCGACCTCGGTTATCCGGTCGATTCCACGTCCGGAAAGTACGGGGGCTACCGACTTGCAACGGGGGCACACGTGCCGCCCCTGATCCTCGACGATGACGAGTCCGTGGCGGTAGCCGTCGGACTGCGCTACGCCGCCGAGGCCGCCATCGGAGGCATCGAAGAAACATCGCTGCGCGCGCTGACCAAGATCGAAGCACTCCTGCCCCATCGACTACGCCGACGTGTGTCGGCACTGCATTCGAGCGTCAGTTCCATGCGGCGGGCAGATGACGACATCGTCGACCCCGAAGCACTCAGTGTGCTCGCTGCGGCATGTCGCGACCACGAGCACGTTCGTTTCGACTACCGGCGAGGTGACGGCGAGAGCAGCAGACGGCTCGTCGAGCCGCACCGCCTTGTCACGGCGGGACGTCGTTGGTACCTCGTAGCATGGGACCACCATCGTGCGGATTGGCGAACATTTCGACTGGACCGGCTCTCGGAGCCCTGGCTGGCAGGCAGTCATTTCACGCCACGCGAGATCCCGGGCGGTGACGCGGCAGCCTTCGTCGCGAGATCAGTCGACTCGCCACCCCGTCACCACGATGCAAAACTCGCCATCGAAGCTACGTTCGCCGACCTCGAGGGCGTACTCAGATGGATAGACCACACACCGATCGAGGTGGCAGCGGACCGCTGCCTTGTCGAGATCCGCAGCGAAGATCTCGGCAGGCTCGCCATGACGGTTGCGCGCATTGCGCTCACCGCCCCAGTGGTCGTCATCGAACCAACCGAGCTTGCCGACACCGTCAGTCGGCTCGCCCTTCACCTCAGGGTCTCGCCACCATGACAGTCAGAAGAGGATTGTGCGACAGAACCATTCATGTCCAGGTTGCCGCGGGGACGTGTTCCCCGCGCAGGCCCCTCGTCTATCGAGACACGTATCCGTTCCCCTGTGAGCTTGGAGAGTAAGTGACCAATTCGAAATCATCGCCGGCTTCCATCCACCCCCCGACGTGGAAGTTCGACTACCCGATCATCCACGCCGAGACTCGGGAACAGTGGCGAACTTGGCTGACGGACAATCACACGTCAGGCCGAGGTGTGTGGTTGTGCTCCTGGCGCACCACCACCAGCCGACCACGCTGCCCCTACCCTCAGGCCGTTGAGGAAGCCATCTGCTTTGGTTGGATCGATTCCACCAACACCATCCTCGACGAAGAGCGCAATTTGCAACTGTTCACGCCTCGTAGACGCAAGAGTTCCTGGACCCGTCTCAACCGCGAACGCGCAGCTGATATGGAAGCGCGTGGCCTTATGACCGCTGCTGGTCGCGGTGCAATTGCTGCCGCGAAATCCACTGGTTGGTGGACGATTCTCGACCAAGTCGAAGACCTCGAGGAACCATCTGACTTGCAGGCGGCGCTGGACCTGGACCCGCAAGCTCGAAGCAACTGGGACAGTTTTCCGCCCAGCGCCCGCAAACAGATGCTGTGGTGGATAGTCTGTGCCGCTCGAGACGCAACACGGGCAGGTCGAATCGCCCATATCGTCAACAATGCGGCCATCGGCGAACGTGCTCGCGGCTGATCCGTGATTCGACCGCGTCCGGTATGAAGGCCGGTCGACGCGGGACGGGTGGACTCGGTACTCGCAGGTCTGACTTACGTCAGGATGCGGATCACACGTCGTAGTAGAGCTCGAACTCGTACGGGTGCGGACGCAGGTTGACCGGAGCGATTTCCTGCTCGCGCTTGAGCGAGATCCAGGTCTCGATCAGGTCGGTGGTGAAGACGCCACCCTCGGTCAGGTACTCGTGATCGGCTTCGAGGCGGTTGATGACCGTCTCGAGGCTGGTCGGAGCCTGCGGGATGTTGCGAGCCTCCTCCGGGGGAAGCTCGTAGAGGTCCTTGTCGACCGGAGCCATCGGCTCGATCTTGTTCTTGATGCCGTCCAGGCCGGCCATCATCTGTGCAGCGAAGTTGAGGTACGGGTTACCCGAGGAGTCGGGTGCGCGGAACTCGAGACGCTTTGCCTTCGGGTTGTTGCCCGTGATCGGGATACGGACAGCGGCCGAGCGGTTGCGCTGGCTGTACACGAGGTTGATGGGGGCTTCGTAGCCCGGCACCAGACGGTGGTACGAGTTGATCGTGGGGTTGGTGAAGGCCAACAGCGACGGAGCGTGGTGCAGGATGCCGCCGATGTAGTGGCGAGCCATGTCCGAGAGGCCGGCGTAGCCGGACTCGTCGTGGAAGAGGGGCTTGCCGTCCTTCCACAGGGACTGGTGGACGTGCATGCCCGAGCCGTTGTCACCGAAGAGCGGCTTCGGCATGAAGGTCGCGGACTTGCCGTGCTGCCAGCAGGTGTTCTTGACGATGTACTTGAACAGCTGCAGGTCGTCAGCAGCTGCGAGCAGCGTGTTGAACTTGTAGTTGATCTCCTGCTGTCCGCCGGTACCGACCTCGTGGTGGCCGCGCTCGAGCTCGAAGCCCGCGTTGGTCAGGTTGGTGGAGATTTCGTCGCGCAGGTCTACGTAGTGGTCGTACGGAGCGACGGGGAAGTAGCCGCCCTTGGCGCGAACCTTGTAGCCGAGGTTCGGGGAGCCGTCGGCGTTGGTCTCTGCGCCGGTGTTCCAGGAACCGGAGATGGAATCCAGCTCGTAGAACGCGGAGTTCATGCCGGAGTCGTAGCGAACCGAGTCGAAGATGTAGAACTCGGCCTCGGCGCCGAAGAATGCGGTGTCCGCGATGCCGGTGCTGACCAAGTACTCCTCGGCCTTGCGGGCAACGTTGCGCGGGTCGCGGCTGTAGGACTCACGGGTGAACGGGTCGTGCACGAAGAAGTTGATGTTGAGGGTCTTCGCCTTGCGGAAGGGGTCGATCTGCGCCGTGGTGACGTCGGGAAGCAACATCATGTCGGACTCGTGGATCGACTGGAATCCGCGGACCGAAGATCCGTCGAATGCGAGGCCGTCCTCGAACACGTCCTGGTTGAAAGCAGACGCCGGGATCGAGAAGTGCTGCTGGACGCCGGGCAGGTCGCTGAACCGAATGTCGACGTACTCGATGTTCTCGTCCGCGATGTACTTGATGACCTCTTCGGCCGTGGTGAACGCCACGCTTGTGCTCCTTAAGTCGCTTCAGCCAAGTGATGTCGGTTGAATCCGTCGAGGCAGACGGTAGGGAGCTGGTGTTGCCCGCTCGTCAACCCTTTGTTTCGGCAGTGTTACGCGTCGCAGCATCCTGGGGATTTCCGAAGTCCATGTGACCGGCCACACAGTTAAAACCCGGCAAATCTGGACTACGGTGCTGCGACGCCTATCCTGGACAGCATGGCACGTATCACCGGAACTTGGCTCTCTGGGCCGCAAGCAGCTTTGCCGAAGAGCACGGACGGCCGTGAGCAGTCGTACCGTGGCGAGTTCCTCGGTTTCCCTCAGGAGGGGCCGGGTTCGCTGGTCGGTTCGGGCCGTCGTATCGCCGCACTGTTGGTGGATTGGGTCATGGCCGTGGGAGTGGCCTCGCTCATCACCGGAGACTTCTTCGACGGTATGACCTCGACTGTCACGCTGATGGTGTGGTTCGCCGTCGGTGTCGTCACCGTGGCTCTGTTCAACTTCACCCCGGGGCAGTTCGTCCTCGGACTTCAGGTTGCGCGAATCGAAGGCCCGATCCGAGTGGGCTTCGTTCGCGCGTTGGGGCGTCAGGCGCTGCTGGTGTTCGTCATTCCCGCGACCATCACCGACATCGACGGTCGCGGTATGCAGGACCGCGCGACCGGCACTTTGCTCGTGAAGTCGCGCTGACACAAACTTCTCGAACGAAGAAAGACCCGGGTCCGTATGGGCCCGGGTCTTTCGTTTGCTGTGGGGGAGTGTCAGCGACGACGAATGGTTCGCTGCATTCCCTTCATCTTCGCGCCTCCGGGCATCGGGCCCTTGGGAAGCGCTGCTCCGCCGCCGCGTGCGCTGAGCGCAGCGAGGCGACCTTCGATGTTGTCCATGCGCTTGGTGTCGATGTTGCGGGGCAACTTGTTCAAGTAGCGCTGGAGCTGCGAGAGCGGAACCTGGCCCTCGTCGTTTCCGATGATGATGTCGTAGATCGGGGTGTCGCCGATGAGGCGGGCAGTCTTCTTCTTCTCCTGCGCGAGGAGGCCCTTGACGCGTTGCGGCGAACCCTCGGCGACGAGGATGACACCCGGCCGTCCGACGACGCGGTGAACGGCGTCGAGTTGGGTGGTGCCGGCGACGGCGTTCGTGACGCGCCACGCGCCCTGCATGTTGTCGAGGGCCCACGCAGCGGCACCGGCCTGACCTTCAGCTTTCTTGTACACCGATTTCTGGACGCGGCGACCGAAGATGATGAAAGCACCGAGGAGACCGAGAACGATGCCGATCGGCAGCAGGAACCACTGAAGGCCCCAGATGAGACCGACCAGGAAGAAGACCAGAGCCGCACCGACGAGGGTGCCGATCATCAGCGGCAGGAGGAGCTTGTCGTCCTTGCGCTGCATCTGGAATGCCTGCCAGAGCTGAGTTCTACGTTCCTTGGAAGCCTGCCTGCGGGCAGCCTTCGCTGCAGCCTTTGCCTCTTTGGTGGGTTTGCCCTTACCGGATTTGCTGCCGTTCGCCATGTACCCAGGATACGTCCATTGCTGTGCGCCTTTACTAACCGCCCGCGGTTAATAAAGGCGCACAGCAAAAAGTGGATCAGCGATTCAGGCGCGCCATGAGTGAGCTGGCTTCCTGGGAAGCGTCTCCGCCCTCGGTCAGATGACGCTGCGCCTCGGGCAGTTCACGGCCGTGATGTGCCATGGCCTGCGCATACAGGCGGCCGGCGCGGTATGACGAGCGAACCAACGGACCGGCCATGACGCCGGCGAAGCCCATCTCTTCTGCAGCCTTGGAGTGTGCGACGAACTCCTCGGGCTTGACCCACCGCTCGACGGGGTGGTGCCGGGGCGAGGGGCGCAAGTACTGGGTGATGGTGAGGATGTCGCAACCGGCGGCGTGGAGATCTGCCATCGCCTCGGTGACCTCTTCAGGGGTTTCGCCCATACCGAGGATCAGGTTGGACTTGGTGACCAGTCCGTAGTCGCGTGCTGCGGTGATGACGTCGAGGCTGCGCTGGTACCGGAATGCCGGACGGATCCGCTTGAAGATGCGGGGGACGGTCTCGAGGTTGTGTGCGAGTACCTCGGGGCGTGAGGCGAAGACCTCGTCGAGCAGTTCCGGCTTGCCGTTGAAGTCCGGAACCAGGTTCTCGACGCCGGTGCCCGGGTTGAGTTCGTGGATCTTGCGGACGGTCTCGGCGTAGAGCCAGGCGCCGCCGTCGGGGAGGTCGTCGCGGGCGACGCCGGTGATCGTGGAGTACCGAAGCCCCATGGCCTGAACGCTTTCCGCGACGCGACGGGGCTCGTCGCGGTCGAGGGCCTCGGGCTTGCCGGTGTCGATCTGGCAGAAGTCGCAGCGGCGTGTGCACTGCTCGCCGCCGATCAGGAACGTGGCTTCGCGGTCTTCCCAGCACTCGTAGATGTTGGGGCAGCCTGCTTCCTCGCAGACGGTGTGCAAACCTTCACGCTTGACCAGGCCCTTGAGCTCCGTGTACTCGGGGCCCATCTTTGCACGGGTCTTGATCCAGTTGGGTTTGCGTTCGATGGGCGTCTCCGCGTTTCGGATCTCGAGACGGAGCAGCTTACGTCCTTCTGGGGCGATAGTCACGACAGTGATCCTACGCCCGGTGATTACTGCAACGGGGTTCGGGCGAGCCCGTCAGCTGTACTGAACAGTAGTAAAAGTCGGAGTAGGCGAGGCGCTTTCGAAGGTGACGCGCTCGACGTTCCGTTCGGTGACGGGCATGGTTCCGTCGAGAGCAGCGATCACTGCCTCGGTCACAGCGGGAGTGACTTCGTCCACGGTGACGTCGCGACCGAGTTCATCCGACAGCGTCGTCACCCCGGCGTCACGGATGCCGCAGGGAATGATGTTGTCGAATCCGGTCAGGACCGAATTGCAGTTCAGGGAGAAGCCGTGCAGTGCCACGCCCCGTTGGACGCGCACGCCGATGGCGGAAACCTTGCGCTCGGGCTTCCATTGCCCGTTTGCGAGTTCGGCAGGCAGCCAGACGCCGGAGCGGCCGTCGATGCGCCCGCAGTTCAGCCCGAGATCCGTGCACACCGTGATCAGTGCTTCCTCGATGCGTCGGACATACCGCACCACGTCGATGGGCTCGGCCAGTTTCACGATCGGATATCCGACCAGCTGGCCGGGGCCGTGCCAGGTGATCTTCCCGCCGCGGTCGACGTCGATGACAGGTGTGCCGTCGACGGGACGGTCTTCGGGTTCCGTGCGTCGACCTGCCGTGTATACCGGCGGGTGTTCGAGGAGCAGTAGCGTGTCCGGTCCGATGTCGTCTGCCCGCGCTGCCGCGAGCTCACGCTGACGGTCCCACGCGGCGTTGTAGTCGATCAAACCGAGTTGCTCGACGGCGATCGGCAGTTTCGAGAACCGGGCGGAAACGTCAGCGCTGCTCATGGACGTAGAGATTACGCCCGACTTCGGAATCATCCGAGTGCGGCCGCCAGCGCTTCGCCGATCGTGTTGTGGCGGAAGGAGAATCCCGCCTTTTCCAAGGCCGCGGGAATGGCGCGCTGGCCACCGAGGATGCCGCTCTTGGCGAATTCTCCGATCAACGCTTCGAGTGCGAACCCGGGAACGATCCAGGGAGCCGGTCGGTGGACCGCACGGGACATGGCGTCATTGAACTGGGCGTTGGTGACAGGGGCCGGACCGGTCAGGTTGACGGGACCGGAGAGTTCGGAATTCTTGAGCGCGAACTTGATCGCGTCGCACTCGTCCTCGAGTGAGATCCACGGAAAGTACTGGCGACCGTTGCCCAGTCGCCCGCCGAGACCGAACGAATAAATGCGCCGAAGCCGACCGAGCATGCCGCCGTGGGGTGAAATCACGACGCCCGAGCGCAGATTGACCACGCGGGCTCCCGCCTTGCGTGCGGGCTCGGTGGCAATTTCCCAATCGCGACACGTCGTGGCGAGAAAGTCGGTGCCCGCCGGCGAATCCTCGTCGACGATCTTGTCGCTGGTGTCGCCGTAGTAGCCGACGGCGCTCGCGTTGGCGAGTACGGGAACCTTCTGACTTGCGACAGCTTCGGCCAGGACATCGGTCGCGACGATCCGGCTGTCACGGATCGCCTGCTTGTAGGAACCCGACCACCGTTTGTCGCCGATGCCGACGCCGCAGAGGTTCACGACGGCGTCAGCGCCCTGTAGGACGGAGAGGTCCAGGCGGTCCTGGTCTGGGTCCCAACGCGATTCGTCGGGTCCAGCGGTCGAGCGTCGCACGAGACGTACGACGTCGTGGTTGTCGGAGCGCAACGATGACACCAAGGCCGTTCCGATCAAACCGGACGAGCCGGCGATGACTACTCGCATTCGGAAGCCTCCTTCGATTCAGCCTGCTTCGATATCCGACCGTGTATATCCGACCGTACTGAAAAAGCCGGGGCGCCACCTCCTGATGGAGATGACGCCCCGGCCGGCCGAGCAGTTGCTTACAGGCCCAGATCAGCTTCGAACGAGGCTTCTTCCAACCGCTGCTTCACAGTGGTGAGGAATCGGCCGGCGTCGGCGCCGTCGACCAGACGGTGATCGTAGGTCAGCGGCAAGTAGATCATCGAGCGAACGCCGATGGACTCGTTGCCGTTCTCGTCGGTGACCACCATCGGGCGCTTGACGATCGCACCGGTTCCGAGCATGGCCGCCTGCGGCGGTACCAGGATCGGGGTGTCGAACAGCGCGCCCTGGCTGCCGATGTTGGTGATGGTGAAGGTTCCACCCGAGAGCTCGTCCGGCTTCAGGCCACCCGAGCGTGCACGCTTCGCGATGTCGGCGATGGCGCGAGCCAAACCGGCAAGGCCGAGATCGCCGGCGTTGTGGATGACGGGGGAGAGCAAGCCCTGATCGGTGTCCACTGCGATGCCGAGGTGCTCAGCGTCGTAGTAGGTGATCTGCTTGGCAGCCTCGTCGTAGCTGGCGTTGATGTTCGGGTGCGACTTCAGTGCCTCGACGACTGCCTTGGCGAAGAACGGAAGGAACGTCAGGTTGACGCCTTCGCGCTCGATGAAGCCGGCCTTGGCGCGGGCCCGCAGGGCGACGATCTTGGTGACATCCACCTCGAAGGTCTGCGTAAGCTGAGCGGTGTTCTGCAGCGACTCACGCGTCTTGGTGGCCGTGATCTGCCGAATACGGTTGGCCTTCTGCGTGGTTCCGCGCAGGTGTGCCAGTTCCGGTCGGACGCCTGCGGCTGCGGTGGCGGCCGGTGCGGCCGCGGGTGCTGCAGCAGGAGCAGCGGCGGCGGGAGCCTTCTTGGCCTCCGCAGCGGCGAGCACATCCTGCTTGCGGATGCGGCCGCCGACGCCGGTGCCGGTGACGGTCGCGAGGTCGACGCCGTTGTCCGTGGCGAGCTTGCGCACGAGCGGGGTGACGTACGGGCTGCTGTCGCCGGAAGCTGCGGGTGCGGCCGCCGGTGCGGGAGCTGCAGCAGGCTTCGGAGCGGGTGCGGCTGGTGCGGCAGCAGGCTTGGGTGCCTCGGCCTTGGGTGCTTCGGCCTTGGGTGCCTCAGCCTTCGGTGCTTCAGCCTTGGGTGCCGGCGGAGCGGCCGGTGCTGCGGGAGCGGCCTTGGGTGCCGGAGCCGCGGCGGGTGCGCCGGATCCGACGACGGCCAGCTGGCCACCGATCTCGACGGTGTCGTCTTCCTGCGCATTGATCTCGAGCAGGATTCCGGCGACGGGGGACGGGATTTCGGTGTCGACCTTGTCGGTCGAGACTTCGAGCAGCGCCTCGTCGACGGCAACCTCGTCGCCGACGGCCTTGAGCCAGCGGGTGACGGTGCCTTCGGTGACGGACTCGCCGAGGGCGGGCATCGTCACGGAGGTGCCTTCAGCGGAACCGCCGGAAGCAGCGGGTGCCTCGGCGGCGGGAGCTTCTTCGGCGGGAGCTTCGGCAGCCGGGGCTTCCTCGGCGGGAGCTTCCTCTGCGGCGGGGGCGGGTGCCTCTGCCTCGGGTGCTGCGGCTTCGCCGGCTTCACCGATCTGGGCGAGCTCGCCACCGATTTCCACGGTGTCGTCTTCCTGCGCGACGATCTTGGTCAGGACGCCGGCGACGGGAGACGGAATCTCGGTGTCGACCTTGTCCGTGGAGACTTCGAGCAAGGGTTCGTCGACTTCGACCGTGTCTCCTTCCTGCTTGAGCCACCGTGTGACAGTTCCCTCGGTGACGCTCTCACCTAGGGCTGGCATCTGGACGGAGAAGGCCATGTCTTTTGACTCCTCGACAGTTGTGTTCGGGTTGTTGAATTTTGTCGACTTGTGGTCGTAATGCATTGTGCTCGAGTGGCGCGCGACGTGCGGCTACTTGTAGCTATTTTGCCGATGTCGACGCGCGGGCGCGGCGTCACCGTCGTTCATCTTTCCATTGATACGCCGGGCGTGTCCGATGAGGGGGATGCCGTCCGTTTCGGGTGTGTCGGCTACTGGCGAGTAGGTATGCGTTGGGGGTCCGGCTGTAACGTCGTAAGCGGACCAAACGGTATGTCGTGCGCAGGCATAACGGACATCGCCTGGCAAACTTGACATATCGCCGGGGTGTATCCGCGGCGTCGGTACCGAGGAGGGTACGACCGTGGGACTGTTCGATCGTTTCAAGCGTCCGCCGAGTGCGGCTCAGGCCGCAGCGCAGAGTGATGCGGATCATCTGGCGAATTGGGCGCACTCGCACGAAGGCGTCGAGGCATATGTGGAACCGCAGACGACGGTGACCGAGGTGACCGTTGTCCTCGTCGCGAAGGACGGGGAGTGGACTCGTCGTCGTGTCGGCGGCGAACGTGGTGCCCGCAAATTGGGACAAGACCTGAAGATTCCGGTCTACGACGTCCGAAAAACGGGATATCCGCCTTTATTAACCTCCCGCGGTTAATAAAGGCGCACAGCAAGTGGTCAGCCGTTGACCGCGATGTCCTCCAGGACCGAGATCATCGTGCGAACCGGAACGCCGGTGCCGCCCTTGCCGGTGTAACCCCACGGCCCTGACGTGTTGTACGCAGGACCTGCGACGTCGATGTGCGCCCACTGGACACCCTCGGGAACGAATTCCTTGAGGTAGTGAGCGGCGACCAGCATGCCGCCCCAGCGGTGCGGGGTGACATTGGCCATGTCGGCGACCTTGGAGTCGAGATCTCCGCGCAGTTCCTCGGGCAGCGGCATGGCCCAACCGTTCTCGCCGACGCTCTGCGAGATGGAGGCGACGCGGTCACGGAACTCGTCCGTGCCCATGACGCCGGGGGTGCGGTTGCCGAGCGCCACCATCTGCGCACCGGTGAGGGTTGCGGTGTCGATCATGTAGTCGGGGTTGTCCTCACCCGCGCGAACCATCGCGTCGGCCAGGATCAAACGGCCCTCGGCGTCGGTGTTGACGACCTCGATGGTGATTCCGCCGTACTGGGTCAGCACGTCGCCGGGACGCTGCGCGGTTGCGGACGGCATGTTCTCGGCCATCGGGACGTATGCGACGACGTTGACGGGCAGACCGAGCTTGGCGGCGAGCACGACGGTGGAGATGACGGCTGCGGCGCCGCCCATGTCCGAGGTCATGTTCTCCATCCCGGCGGCAGGCTTGATGGAGATTCCGCCGGTGTCGAAGGTGATGCCCTTGCCCACCAGTGCGACCTTGCGGGCTCCACGCTTCTTCGACGCGTATTCGAGGCGGACGAGACGCGGCTGGCGTGACGATCCCTTGCCGACGCCGATGATTCCGCCGTAGCCACCCTTCTCGAGTGCCTTCTCGTCGAGCACCTGGACGGTGAGCCCGGCCTCGACGCCCAGTGCCTTGGCGCGCGCGGCGAACTCGGCGGGGTAGAGGTGGCTCGGGGGAGTGTTGACGAACTCGCGTGCGGTGGCGACGGCCTCGGCGATCGCTGCCGACCGTGCCAGCGTTGCCTTGGTCTCCTTGGTGCGCGGCGATGGCACCAGAAGTTCGACGCGGGCCAGTGGCTGCGAATCAGGACCGGGAGCCGTCATGGACGACTTGAATTCGGTGAAGCTGTACGCGCCCAACGCAAATCCCTCGGCGGCTGCGCCGAGATCGAGGATCGAGAGCGTGGTTGCGACGGTGTCGATGCCGGACAGTGAGCGCGCTGCAGCGCCCGCGGACTTGCGGATCTGCTCACTGTCGAGCTTGTCGGCGGAGCCGAGTCCGACGGCGAGGACGCTGGTGACCGACAGCGCGCTCGGTGCCGGGACGCGGGTGAGCTGCTCGGGCTTGCCGGTGGCGCCGACGGCGATGAGGCTGTCGAGGATCTCGGCGAGCACGTCTTCGGCGACGATGCCTTCGCTGAGTGCGATCTCGGGGCCGTCCGGACCCGACGTCAGACCGACGACCAATATCTCTGCGCGCTTGGCGACTGTGCCGGCGAGAACGAGGTCGGGTCCCAACGATCGGGCTGTGCGAGTGCTCAAGGTGTCTCCTGTGAGGTGAGTGTGCGATGCGTCCGGTTCTGGCGGATGCCTGAGTCGATGTTAGGCCCTTTGCCGTTTGCGGACGGGGCGATCGTCGCGGCCGGGTGAGCTCTCGCTGCGGACATGTTTCGATTGGCGAAGTCCGATAGGTTGTGGGCCATGACCGACGAACAACTGTTGCAGGGCCCGATCCACCCCGTCCACGTCGAACTCGGCGCGACGTTCGCGCCGTTCGGGGGATGGCAGATGCCGGTTTCGTACGCCGGCGTCGTGGCCGAACACACCTCTGTGCGTGAGAATGTCGGACTCTTCGACGTCAGTCACCTCGGCAAGGCCGTCGTGCGTGGCGCGGGCGCCGCAGAATTCGTGAACTCCGCACTGACCAACGATCTGAACAAGATCGGGCCGGGTAAGGCTCAGTACACGTTGTGCTGCAACGAGTCCGGTGGTGTCATCGACGACCTCATCGCGTACTACGTCAGCGACGACGAGATCTTCCTCGTCCCGAACGCGGCCAATACCGCGGACGTCGTTGCGGCTCTTGTCGCCCTCGCACCGGACGGAATCACCGTCGAGGATCAGCATCGTGCCTACGGTGTGCTGGCTGTGCAGGGTCCGAAATCGGTCGCGGTTCTGACGGCGCTGGGACTTCCCACCGAGATCGAGTACATGGCGTACGAAGATGCGGAATGGAACGGCGTGCCTGTTCGTGTGTGCCGCAGCGGTTACACCGGTGAGGTCGGCTACGAACTCCTGCCGCGGTGGGAGGACAGCGAGCCGTTGTTCCGTGCGCTTCTCGAGGCAGTGCGCGCCGAGGGTGGGCAGGCCGCCGGACTCGGCGCTCGTGACACTCTTCGTACCGAGATGGGTTATCCGCTGCACGGGCATGAGCTTTCGCTCGAGATTTCTCCGCTCGAAGCGCGCTGCGGATGGGCGATCGGTTGGAAGAAGCCGACATTCTGGGGCAAAGAGACCTTGGCCGACGAGAAGGCTGCCGGCCCGGCTCGCAAACTCTGGGGGATCAAGGCTCTCGATCGCGGCGTGCTTCGTGCCGGCCTCGGTGTTCTGCGTGACGGCGAGGCAATCGGCGAGACCACCTCGGGGACGTTTTCGCCTTCGCTCAAAGTGGGAATTGCGTTGGCGCTCCTCGATTCCGGTGCCAATGTCTCGGCCGGCGACGAGATCGAAGTCGACGTCCGTGGTCGTGCTCTTCGGTGCGTCGTGGTGTCTCCTCCGTTCGTGGAGACCAACACCAAGTAGAGAGCTTTTTCACGTTCGATAGGATTGCGCCCATGACAGGTGCCGCCGATTTCGTTCGTGTTCAGAGCTCGTCCCCGAAGTCCGACGCCGAGCGCCGTGACATTTTGGCGGCGCCCGGCTTCGGGCGGCACTTCACCGACCACATGGTCTCGATCGACTACACCGCGGGCAAGGGCTGGCACGACGCCCAGGTGTTGCCGTACGGAAACATCGAGCTCGATCCGGCCGCAATGGTTTTGCATTACGGACAGGCCATCTTCGAGGGCCTCAAGGCATACCGTCAGCCGGGTGGCGAGATCAGCTCGTTCCGCGTCGAGGCCAACGCCGAGCGTTTCGCAGCATCTGCGCGCCGTCTGGCCATGCCGGAGCTCCCGTCGCAGATGTTCATCGATTCCATCACCGAACTGATCGACGTCGATCTCGACTGGGTTCCCGCAGCCGGTGGCGAGGACGCGCTCTACCTCCGTCCGTTCATGTTCTCCACCGAAGCCGGACTCGGTGTCCGTCCCGCCCACGAGTACCGCTACCTGCTGATCGCCTCACCCGCCGGTGCGTACTTCCCGCGCGGCGTCAAGCCGGTCAGTGTGTGGCTGTCCACCGAATACGTTCGCGCGGCCCCTGGCGGTACCGGCGCGGCCAAGTTCGCCGGCAACTACGCCGCTTCGCTCCTCGCCCAGGCGCAAGCTGCCGACGAGGGTTGCGACCAGGTGGTCTGGCTCGACGCCATCGAGCGCACGTACGTCGAGGAAATGGGTGGAATGAACCTGTTCTTCGTCTTCGGCTCCGGCCCCGACGCTCGCCTCGTGACGCCGTCGCTGTCCGGTTCGTTGCTGCCGGGCATCACGCGCAACTCGTTGCTCGCCCTTGCCGCCGATTCCGGTTTCGCCGTCGAGGAGCGCAAGATCAGCACCGACGAATGGCGCACCAAGTGCAAGAGCGGTGAAATCACCGAGGTCTTCGCTTGCGGCACAGCAGCAGTCATCACCCCCGTCGGACGCGTCAAGTCCGCCGAGGGCGAGTTCACCATCGCCGACGGCGAGCCGGGTGAAGTGACGATGGCACTGCGCGACACCCTCACGGGCATTCAGCGCGGCACCTTCGCCGACACCCACGGCTGGATGACCAAGCTTCACTGATCGCTGGTTCGTTCCGCGAGCAACCGCTCGCGGAAGAACTGCAGAATCTCGTCTCGAGCGACGGTGGTGGGCGATCCCGCCTCGTCGACGAGATGAGCCGTCACCACGCTGTGTGGATTGGCAATGACGTGTTCGAAGAACGGTGACGTTGTCGCGTTGGCCGCTTCGTCGGGCAGTACCTTTCCGACGAAGCGCTCGCCCATGGCCTTCGAGTAGGCCGCGAATCGCTGTGCGCGGCAGAACGGGTCACCTTGAAACCGGTATGCAAGCACCGTGAGGTCTTCGGCCTCGAGTCTCGAGCGCACGGCTTCGAGTTCTTCGGGCCCGCTGTCGGTTTCGTCCGGTCGGTCGAGCGGTAACGACGGTTGGGCGAGAACCGGCGCGATGACCGAGGGTTCGAGCATCATCGACAACGCGAAGTTGCCGGTGAAGCACATCCCGATCACGCCAACGCCAGGACCGCCGCACTCCTCATGCGCCGAAGCGGCGAGTGCACGCAGCCAACGGACCGCCGGACTCGGTTCGTCGACAGCGAGGGCGCGGAACTCCGCACTGACGCAGGCTCTCTTGAACACCGTCAGCCCCTCGTCCACTGTGGGGACCGCTCCGTCGCGCCCGAACAGTGACGGAACGAAGACAGTGAAACCGGCGTCGCGCACCCAGCGGGCGAATCGCGCTACATGGGGGCTGATGCCTGGCATTTCCGGCATGACGATTACTGCGGGACCGGTGCCGGCCACGTACACGGACTTCGACACTGCGCCGATCGTGATCGTTCGACGGTCGAAGTCTTCGAGTGGATCATCTTTTGTCATACTTCGGTTCGGCACGATGAGCCCTCCCAAGTAGTCGAAGTAATTCCTCTGCACAGTCTTTCGGTGCGGGATCAACTACAGAAGAGGGCGGTTCGCCACGTTTTCGGGCGGGCTCGCCACGCACGGTCTATCCGGCGCCGCCGTTGCGGAATCGCTTTCGATAGTCGGCCGGGCTGATGCCGACGCGGTCGGTGAACAGGCGACGGAAGGTTCCAGGATCCTGATAGCCGATGTGCCCCAGGATCTTTCCGAGAGACCAGTCGGTCGATTCCAACAACCGTTTCGCTTTTCGGATCCGTGCACGCTGCAGATAACTGCGCGGCGATTCCCCGGTCTCGTCCTTGAACTTCCGAAGCATGGTTCGGGTGCTGAGGTGAAAAGCATCCGACAGCAGATCCAAGTCGTATGGCTCCGCCATCCGTTCGACCAACCAACTTCCGACGTCGTCGGCGAACTGTGTGTGATTGACGGGCAGCATCGAGTCGACGATGTACGGAGATTGACTGGTTCGATTTTCCGGCGCCAGAGTAATTCTTGCAGTCGTTCGCGCAATCTTGTCGCCGAGATGCTCGCGCACGAGTGCTGTTGCGAGGTCGAGCGCGGCAGTGAACGCCGCAGTGGTGGTGACGCCGTCGTCCTGGACGATCAACGAGTCGGTTCGAACCGTCGCACCGGGGTAACGACTCGCGAGGTCCGCACCGTACAGCCACGACGTCGTACATCGGCGTCCGTCGAGCAGTCCCGCTTCGCCCAGCAGATACGCGCCGACGCAGACCGACGACACCCGAACGCCGCGCGCCTCGCACGCACGGATCAACTCGATTTCTCTGTCCCACAGCGACAAACGCGTCGTAGGGTCTTCGGACGGCACGAGGTCGAACCCCGGCACAACCAGGTGATCGATGTCGTGATGCCCCTCCTGCACCCCGAGCGAAAATCCACCTGCCGCAACTACGGGCGTGCCCGACGCTGCGATGACCGATACCTCGAAGGGGTCGGCGGACGCTCCATCAGCGACCCGATTCGCGATCAGGAGAAGGTCGGTGAAAACGAAGATCTCGGCCGCCAGGCAACCTTCGTACGCAAGGACACCTACTCGCACGACGTCGGATCACAGTCCGAGAGTGAGTCCGACGGCCGTCAGCGTCACAGTGAGTTCGAGTGCGAATCCGAGAACGTCTCCGTTGAGTCCGCCGAATCTACGGACGCAGTGACGCACGCACAGCACACTTGTCATCAGCGCCGACGCGGTCACGAGAGGGCCGAGCCACCACCGGTCGGTGGCAAAGCCGGAAGCGGCGATCAGCGGAACCGACCACACGATTGCGGCCCACAGCGGTTGTGAATCGGCGACGAGCGCACCGAATCCGCTCGGGCTCGACGCGAGAACACCTCGGCGGCAGGCAAAAACGACGGCCACACGACCCGCAGCGACAGATACGAGAACGGCGATCCACTGCGTGGGGGAGTCGGCAACAGCGAGGACGCCGAAGGAGACCGATTGCAGCCCAAGGAAGATGAACAGTGCCGCGACCCCGAACGGTCCGGCACCGCCGCTGTGCATGACCTCGCGGGCGCGCTCCGGTGGACCGTAACAACCCAGTCCGTCGACGGAGTCTGCCAGTCCGTCCACGTGCATCCCGCGTGTTCCGAGAGCGAGCGCACCGACCGTCAGCAAGCCTGCGAGATAGGGATTCAGGCCGATACTGGTTGTGCCCCAGAGCAGAAACGTCGCGGCAATGCCGAGTGCGATCCCGGTGAGCGGAGCTGCCGCGATGGCGCGACGACCGGCAGTTCGGTCGATGTCGGAGGGCCCACGAACCGGAAGGACCGTCAGCCACGAGAAGGCCAGAGGCACTCCGGACAGCGGGCCCGCCATGCTCACTCCGCCGTATCGGTCTTGGTCAGGTCGATCGACTCGGGTTCGTCGGCAGGTGCGCTGCCCTGAGTGCTGACACCGGCTTCGGAGAATGTCGCCATCTTGCCCAGGATTCCCACTGCGCCCTGAAGAATCGGGAGCGCTGTGACTGCACCTGAACCTTCACCGAGACGCATGTCGAACTCGACGATCGGGTCGAGACCCATGCGTGTCAACGCGATGGTGTGCGCGGGTTCTGTGGAGCGGTGTCCGGCGACCCACCATTCACGTGCGCCGAAAGCCAGTTCGTCGGCAACCATGGCGGCTGCGGTGACCACTACGCCGTCGAGGATCACCGGCGTACGACGCGAAGCTGCCTGGGCCAGAAAGCCGGCCATCGCGGCGAGGTCGGCACCCGAAGACGTGCGCAGCAGCGCGACTGTGTCGCGAACGTGCGGACGGGCGCGACGGAGAGCGTCGCGAATCGCTGCGGTCTTGCGGATCCACCCGGCGTCGTCGATACCGGTACCTCGACCCACGACCGCGACGGGTTCACTGTCCGTCAGGGCTGCGATGAGTACGGTTGCGGGCGTCGTGTTGCCGATGCCCATGTCGCCGGCGATGAGAAGATCTGCGCCCCCGTCGATTTCCTCGTCCGCGATCGCTCGGCCGGCGGCGATGGCCTGAAGGGTTTCCTCGTTCGACATGGCGTCTTCGCGGTCGATGGACCCGGAAGACCTGCGCACCTTGTGGTTCGAGACGGACGGATCGGTATCGCCGTCCACTGCGATGTCGACGACGCGTACCGTGGCGCCGGCAACCTCGGCGAGGACGTTGACTGCCGCGCCGCCCCCGAGGAAGTTGGCGACCATCTGTGCGGTCACTTCCGGCGGATAGGCGGAGACGCCGTTGCGGGCGATTCCGTGATCACCCGCGAAGACGACGACGCGAGGCCGAGCGAAAGCGTGTGGGGGACAAACTCCTTGGCAGGCTGATGCCCAGCCGGCGAGAGCCTCCAGTCGGCCCAGCGAACCTGCCGGCTTGGTCAGATCACGCTGACGCGCATCGGCCTGCGCACGCACCTCGCGGTCGGGCGGGGTGACGGGTTCGAAGTCGGCGCTACTGACTGGCGCGACGTCAGGGTTGGCATCTGGATTCGCCCCTGAAATGGCCCCTGGATTGGCCTCGGTACTCACATCGTGCCTTCCGGTTGTGCAGCAGTATCTTTCAAGATGAGCGGTAACCCTGCAACCACTAGTACGACACGATCGCACACCGCGGCGATACGAGCGTTGAGAGTGCCGATCTCGTCGCGGAACAATCGTCCCGACCGTGTCTCGGGGATGACGGCCAAACCCACTTCGGGGCTGACCAGCACCAGGTGTCCGCGGTAGTTCTCGACACTGGCGACCAGGCTGTCCGCAGCGGGAGTGACGGTGCCGCGCGGAGCGTCCCACGCGCCTTGCCGATCGAGTTCAGTGGTCAGCCACGTTCCCAGATCGTCGACCAACGTCGCTGTGTGTGAATCGCTTTCGAGCTGCGCCGCGAGGTCCCCCGCAGCTGCGGTTTCGACAGTCGACCAATGAGAAGGCCGTCTGTTGCGGTGCTGGTCGATCCGGCTTTCCCAGTCTGCGTCGGTGACATCACGTCTGGCTGTCGCCAGGTACCGGATCGGTGCCGAACTTTCGGGTAAGTGGCCTGCACAAACCAAATCCTCGGCGTGCGCGGACTTACCAGACCGCGCGCCGCCGAGGACCAAAGTTCTATACGTATTCGTCACGCTCAGATTGCGTCGCCCGGCCCCACACGAGGCTTCGGTGCGCGCAGCTTACGGATCTGCGACGCGCGAACGAACGCGTACCAGCCGAGCTTGAATCCGCCGTCGGTGCTGTCGGGGAAGCGCTCGGCGACGCGGTTGTTGATCATGCGACCGAGCCAGATGCCTTCACCGACCATGAAGAGCATCATCACGAGCATTGCCAGCGTGACGATCTGCTGGAGCGCGGGCGTGACGAACATCGTCATGATGAGGATCAATGCGAGCGGCATGAACAGCCCGACGAGGTTGCGGCGAGCGTCGATGAAATCACGGACGTAGGCGCGAACCGGTCCCTTGTCGCGGGGGAGCAGGTACTTGTCCTCGCCGGCGAGCATGCGGGCGCGGCGGTCTGCCGACGATGCGCGACGCTCGGCGGCTTCGGCCTTGCGGTCCTCCTTGGAGCCGCGGGTCGCCTTACGGCGGGCGCGGGCTTCCTTCGCGGTCAGCGGGGCAGGGGCAACGGGGCCACGCCTCTTCGCCTCGGCGTCACGACGCTTGGGTGTGGGGCGGCCCTTGCCCACCTGCTCGATGGGCGCCTCTTCGGAGGCCGAGGATGCCTCAGTGCCCTCGACGTCACGTTTGTCGGAGTTGTCTGAGTCACCGCGGCGTAGCAATTTCACACCTCCAGGCTATTGGATAAGTGCACGGTCTGGGAAACCGACCTCGGTCTTTCTGAAAAACCCGATCGCCCGAGGCACTGAAACGCGCGAGATCGTGAAACATCGGGGTCATTCGGGACTCTTAGACTTCCGCTATGCGGGTAATAGTTGCTCCAGATTCGTTTGGTGAGACGTTGACGGCCGTCGAGGCGGCTGAGTCCATTTCTGCCGGTTGGCGACGTGGCCGACCCGAAGACGACGTCGTCACCGCGCCACAATCCGACGGTGGGCCGGGTTTCGTCGACGTCTTGGCCACGGCCGGGGGCGACCTCCGGACCGCACGGGTGCCCGGGCCACTGACCGCGGGGGTCGACGCCGCGTGGCTGTTGGATTCGGACACGGCGTACCTCGAGTCCGCCGAGGCTGTCGGGCTCGGTCTGCTCGGAGGTTCGCCGACACGGGACAGCGCACTCGCCGCGCACAGTCGCGGTGTCGGAGAACTGATCGCTGTCGCGCTCGAGGCAGGCGTGAAGACGATTGTCGTCGGACTCGGTGGGAGTTGCTGCACCGACGGGGGACGTGGACTGGTGGAGGCGCTGGGCGGCTTGGAGGCTGCAAGGGCGGCTACGGCGGGCATTGCGTTGGTCGCGGCGACCGACGTCGAACACGTACTTCTCGGCGAGCACGGTGCGGCCGCGGTGTTCGGCCCGCAAAAGGGCGCCGACGCCGATGCCGTCTCTGTCCTCGAAGCGAGAAACGCGAGATGGGCCGAACAGTTGGAGTCCGCCACCGGAAAACGAGTCTCGGATTTTCCGGGTGCCGGCGCCGCGGGTGGTATCGGTGCTGCGCTGTTCGCCCTCGGTGCACAGCGGCGATCGGGGGCCGACGTCGTTGCCGATCGCACCGGCCAGGCGGCGCTATTGGCTTCCGCTGACCTGGTGATCACGGGTGAAGGCAAGTTCGACCACCAATCTCTGCGCGGCAAACTCGTCACGACGCTTGCTTCGGCCGGGGCGGCGCACGGAGTTCCGACGCTCGTCTTTGCCGGTCAGGTGACGCTCGACGCGGCGGACTTTGCGTCCACCTCGATAGTCGCGACGAAATCGGTGACGGAGTTCGCCGGGTCGGTGGAACGTGCGATGGAGGAAGCGTCGGCGTGTCTCGAGGGACTCGCCGAACACACGGCACGGGAGTGGAACATCTGGCGCGGCGCCCGGAGCTGAGGATCCACAAGCGTCGACGCGCCGTTGCCGTGTCGGGAAGACCGGATAGGATGAAGACGAATCGCACCCGGTAAGGACTGGCGGGAATAAGTCGGCAGCGGCGTACCGTTGAAGCGTTCACGGGTTGGTACGAACATTAGGGAGAGCCCATGACTGTGCAGAACGAGACCGCCACCCACGGCGTCAAGATGACCGAGGCCGCATCCGCCAAGGCGAAGGCGCTCTTCGATCAGGAAGGTCGCGACGACCTCGCGCTGCGTATCGCAGTGCAGCCCGGCGGCTGTGCCGGACTGAAGTACCAGCTGTTCTTCGACGACCGCACGCTCGACGGTGACCTCACTGTCGACTTCAACGGCGTCAACCTGGTTGTCGACCGGATGAGCGCGCCGTACGTCGAAGGTGCGTCCATCGACTTCCTCGACACCATCGAGCAGCAGGGCTTCTCGATCGACAACCCCAATGCAACAGGCTCCTGCGCCTGCGGTGACTCGTTCAACTGAGTCTGTCGATCACAACTCAATTCACAAACAACTGACGCGGAACCGACATTCGGTTTCGCGTCAGTTGTCTGTGGTGACTCGCCTGCAGACGGTTCCGATCTCACGGCTCGGGCGCCGATACCGGCGCTACGGGCGGTAACGTGAACTTTTGCTCCACTTTCATTCTTGTACTCACTTCGCTGAAAGGCCACGATCCGTGACTATTGCGGTAACCGGTTCCATCGCCACCGACCACTTGATGCGCTTCCCCGGCCGCTTCGCCGATCAGCTCCTCGCCGATCAGCTCGCCCACGTTTCGCTGAGTTTCCTGGTGGACGATCTCGTGATTCGCCGCGGTGGTGTCGGCGGCAACATCGCTTACGCCATGGGCGTGCTCGGTGGGTCCCCGCTACTCGTCGGCGCAGTCGGTGCCGACTTCGCCGAGTACCGCACGTGGCTGGAGGACAACGGCGTCGACTGCAGCGCGGTCCGTATCTCGGACAAGGCACATACGGCGCGTTTCGTGTGCACCACCGACGAGGACATGGCGCAGATCGCGTCGTTCTACCCCGGTGCGATGAGCGAGGCCCGCGAGATCGAACTCGCGGCAGTGGCCAAGACTGCGGGCGCAGTCGAACTGGTGCTGATCGGCGCCAACGACCCCGAGGCCATGGTTCGCCATACCGACGAATGCCGTCTGCTCGGAATCCCGTTCGCAGCGGATCCGTCGCAGCAGCTTGCTCGCCTGTCCGGTGACGAGGCCAAGGCGCTCATCCACGGTGCGAAGTACTTGTTCACCAACGAGTACGAGTGGGGTCTGCTTCAGCAGAAGACTGGTCTGAGCGAGGAAGAGATCCGCGCGCAGGTCGGCATCCGTGTCACCACCCTCGGCTCCAAGGGTGTGGAAATTGTTGACGCCGAAGGTAATTGGGTGCGCGTCGACGTAGTGCCCGAGACCGGCAAGGTGGATCCGACGGGCGTTGGCGACGGTTTCCGCGCCGGGTTCCTGCTCGCACACGGCGCTGGCCTGAGCTTCGAGCGCGCCGCACAGCTGGGATCTTTGGTCGCTGTGCTGATCCTCGAGACCGTGGGAACGCAGGAGTGGGTGTTCAATCGCGACGAGGCCCTCAAGCGCCTTACCGACGCATACGGCAGTGCGGCTGCGGACGAGATCGCGACGATCCTGCCGAAGTAGGGCTCCGCCCCGTGAGTGGTTGAGGAGTCCGGAGACTCCCTGACCACTCACGGGGCCGAAGGCCTAGATGTTGACCGGGTACACCGGTTCCTGGATCTGCGGCACGATGCGCTTCTCCACGAAGATCCCGTGCCAGRCCATGAACGTCAGCACGGTCCACAGGCGTCGGCTGTGGTCGGACACGCCCTCGCGGTGATCGTTGAGCATCTTCACGACGGCCTGCTTGTCGAAGATGTGGTCGGTACCCGACTCCTCGATCTGCAGATGTGCCCAGTCGAAGAGTTCGGTGCCGCGCAGCCAATGGCGCAGGGGAACCGGGAATCCGAGCTTCGCACGGTGCAGAACATGGTGCGGCACAATGCCTTCCAAGGCCTGACGCAGTGCGTACTTGGTTGTGTCCTTCGTGATCTTCTGATCGAGCGGTACGCGTGACGCTACGTCGAAGACCTCGGGATCGAGGAACGGCACACGCAGTTCCAGCGAGTTGGCCATCGTCATCTTGTCGGCCTTGACGAGGATGTCGCCGCGCAGCCAGGTGAACAGGTCGAGATGCTGCATCCGGGCAACCGGATCCCAGTCCCGTGACTGCGCGTAGATCGGCGCGGTGACGTCCTGGTGAGTCCACTCGGGGCGGAAATCGCGAAGGACGGCGCGGAGTTGAGCGTCGTTGAAGCTACGAGCATTGCCGTAGTAGCGCTCCTCGAGGGTCAACGAGCCGCGATTGAGCAGACTCTTGCCGCGAGTACCGTCCGGGATGCGTTCGGACAACTTGCCCGCAGCCCGACGTAATCCCTTGGGGAGGTACTCGAAAGGCTTGAGCGACAACGGTTCACGGTAAATCGTGTAACCGCCGAACAGCTCGTCGGCACCCTCGCCGGACAGCACGACCTTGACGTGCTTGCGGGCTTCCTTGGCGATGAACCACAGCGGAATCAATGCCGGATCGGCTACCGGGTCGTCGAGGTACCAGACGATCTCGGGAATGGCAGCGGCGAACTCGGCGGGGGAGACCACCTTGACGACGTGCTTCGCGCCGATCGCCGCGGCAGATTCTGCAGCGACGTCGACCTCGGAATAGCCCTCACGTTCGAAACCGGTCGTGAAGGTGATCAGGTTGGGGTTGTGGCGCATCGCCAGTGCCGCGATCGCCGTGGAGTCGATACCGCCGGACAGGAACGAACCGACGGTGACGTCGGCGCGCATGTGTTTGGCGACCGAATCCTCGAGTGCCTCGGCGATTTCCTGGTAGCGCGCCTTCTCGGTGCCAGGTGCAAAAGGCTTGGCCGGGAACTTCGGCGTGAAGTACCGCGTGARCGTGGGTTCCTCGCCCGGACGGACCCGAGCGAAGCTGCCAGACTCCAGGCGTCGGATCTCCTTGTGCAGTGTTTCCGGCTCCGGGACGTACTGCAGAACGGTGTAGTGCTCGATGGCGCGCGGATCCAGCTCGGTACCGATGCCGATCAGATCGGTGAGTTCGAGCAGGCTCTTCTTCTCACTGCCGAACGCGGTGCCGCCGGCGCCGGTAGCAATGAACAGCGGCTTGATCCCGAACGGATCGCGCGCGATGAACAGCTCGCGTGTGTCGGTGTCCCAGATCGCGAACGCGAACATTCCGCGTAGGCGCCGGACCGCATCCTCACCCCAGTAGTGGAATGCAGCGACGATGGCCTCGGAGTCGCCCTCGGTGAAGAACTTGGCGTCGTGGTCCTTGACCAGTTCGGCGCGGATCTCCAGGTAGTTGTAGATCTCGCCGTTGAACGTGAGCGCATAACGCTCCGGGTTCTCCGGCGGGCCCCAACGCAGCGGCTGGTGGGAATGAGCGATGTCGATGATCGCCAGGCGGTTGAACCCGAAGACGAGGTGGTCGTCGTTCCACGTCCCGTGTTCGTCCGGCCCGCGGTGACGAAGGCAATGCATCGCCTGGTCGACCCGCGAGACGGCGTCCTCGCTGGTTCCGCCAGATGTCAGTAGCCCGAGCAGTCCACACACAGCGTCCGGTTCCTCGATTCAGAATTTTTGTAGAGAAGGCTCCCGGACACGAGTGTCGGGGAGAGGTCAACGAACTCTTGTCGAAAGTATGCCGCAGATCGACGTCCCTGCCGATCGCGGCGGAACGAATCGACGTGATGTGCGTCGCCGAAACGACCTGAGCCGTTCCTGAGCAGCACCTGAGAGAGCTGTGTGACGTCCGCCGCGACACGGGCGAGGACCCGAGGATGGATAGCGCCCGGCTTTGGTCTACGCTGCGTAGTAATTGGGCCTTCCCTCCGGGCATGCCCTAGTTGAATTTTGTGGCGATCAGGAAGGCGTGAACGTGGCGCAAGGTCGGATCCTTCGGCGAGCGGGGCTGGCAGTATCTCTGGGCATTGCTGCCTTGCTGCTGTCGGGTTGCTCCATCGACAACGAAGTGCTTCGTTTCGGGTGGCCTTCGGGCATCACCCCGGAGGCGACGCGCATGCGTGAGCTGTGGACGTGGTCGGTTGTAGCCGCCCTCGTCATGGGTGTGCTGGTGTGGGGGCTGGTCTTCTGGGCCGTCATCTTCCACCGCAAGAAGAAGGACTCGCCGGAATTCCCGCGTCAGACGGCATACAACGTGCCTCTCGAACTCGGTTACACGGCAGTTCCCTTCGTCATCATCGCGGTTCTCTTCTACTTCACCGTCATCGTCCAGAACCATGTTCTGGACAAGACGGACAACCCTGACGTCGTCGTAGACGTCACGGCATTCCAGTGGAACTGGAAGTTCGGCTACCGCTCCATCGAGTTCGGTGACGGCAGTGCCAAGTACAACGGCATCGACGTCGAAGCCGAAGAGGCTGCCAAGGCCGAGGGCTCCACTGTCAACGATCACGGCGAAGAAGTTCCCGGCCCGATCCACGGCAACAGCACCGAGGACCTGAGCTACCTGCACTACGACAAGATCGAGACTGTCGGCTCCAGCCAGGAGATCCCGATCCTCGTTCTGCCCACCGGCAAGCGGATCCAGTTCGAACTCGCTTCCTCGGACGTCATCCACGCTTTCTGGGTGCCTGAGTTCCTGTTCAAGCGCGACGTTCTCCCGAACCCCAAGGAGAACCACTCGGACAACATCTTCCAGATCAGTGAGATCGAGAAGGAAGGCGCGTTCGTCGGGCGTTGTGCAGAAATGTGTGGCACGTTCCACGCGATGATGAACTTCGAGGTTCGTGCGGTTTCGCCCGAGGACTTCGCCAAGTACATCGAACTGCGCAAGGGTGACGCGGAGGGCAAGGGTGGTCTGACGACCGCCGAGGCCCTGCAGGCAATCGGTCAGTCGCCGGTGGCTACGTCGACCACGCCGTTCAACACCGACCGCGAGTACCGTCAGGCAACCGTCGCCACTGCAGGCAACTGAGCCGGCCAGCCTCTTCACTGAACAAGGACAAGTGCTGATATGAAGATCGAAGCCAAGCTCTTCGAGATCCTGACGATGTTCTTCATTCTCGTCGCGATCATCTACGGAGTGTTCACCGCTCTGTCACGCACAGGTATCGAGTGGGCCGGACTGACGGCCATCRTCCTGTCTGCAGGTCTGACGCTCATCGTGGGTACCTACTTCCGCTTCGTTGCCCGTCGTCTGGACACCCGTCCCGAGGACTACGACGACGCAGAAATCTCGGATGGTGCAGGAGAACTGGGCTTCTTCAGCCCGGGTAGCTTCTGGCCGATCCTGCTTGCCGCCGCAGCTGCACTCGCGGCAGTGTCGCTGGCGTACTTCCAGCCGTGGCTCATCGCAGTCGCAGTTGTCTGTGTGCTCGCCGCAGCCGCAGGCCTGGTGTTCGAGTACTACACCGGACCTGAGAAGCACTAGTTTCACCCGCACTCGAACAGAGGCGCCGCACCCACCCGGGTACGGCGCCTCTGTTGTCGTATCTGCGAGTTGCGGTACGAGGGTGCCGATTACCCAACCGCTCTTTGTCAGTCGTGGAGCGAGTATTCGAGGTCGTAGCGGTGCAGACCGTCGACGATCTCGAGCTCGAGAGTGCCTGAGATCCCCTTCAGCTCGCCGGTTCCGGACCCCGGCACGATCTCGTACAGCAGCTTCTGCGTTCCGTTGATCATCTGACCGAACTGCTGCAGTGCGAACGATCCCACAGCTTCGTCGACCTGCCCGGTGACAAACTCCAAAGCGACGTAGCCCGCTTCACCGGTTGTCGGATCGCCGGCGGACAGCATGAGTCCGGTCGATGTGCCCTCGACGCCGCCGATGAACGTCTTGTCGAACTCGAAGCGCCCGACGCGTCCGGAGAGCTCAGGATCGGCGGGGCGGAGATCGATCTCGAAGGTGCCGCGTGCATGGGATGTCATGGTCCGAGTATCTCACCAGGCGGCAACGCCTCGAGGGGACTACCGAGAACGTGCAACACTCCGTAGATGATCCTCGAACATGCCGTCCTGCAGGTCGATCCGTCGCAGTCAGCGCGATTCGAGGCCGCGTTCGATGTGGCCCGAACCATCATCTCCGAGGTCCCCGGATTCATCAGGCTGCGACTCTCGCACTGCCTGGAATCGCCGGAGCGATATCTCCTGCTCGTCGAGTGGGAAGACGTGGAGTCACACACCATCGGGTTCCGTCAGTCCACGGGATACGAGAAGTGGCGAGAACTTCTCCACCACTTCTACGAGCCGTTCCCGACGGTGGAGCACTATTCAACTGTGCTCGAGGTCTAGCAAGGCGTCGTGGGGCCGCACTGGTCAACTGTCGTCCTTAGTGGAGTTCTCCACTCGAACCATCGGACTTGCCGTTGGTTCGGTTCTGGTAGTCCAGAAGGATCTGAAGCTGCTCGTGCTCAGCTTCGTGATGAGCGGCTTCGAGAGCCTCGCTCTCCTCGACTGGGTCAGCGGTGATGAGGCTACCGCTACCGGGCTTGCCGGCGAGGCCGAGCTTGTTCATCTTCTTCGGGACAGCAGCACCCTGGTACTCGAGCGGGATCGGGTGTCCGTGCTCGTCGACGGGGCCGAGCGGCTGATGGATCTCGATGTACTGGCCGTTCGGCATCCGCTTGATGATGCCGGTCTCGATGCCGTGTTCGAGGACTGCACGGTCACTGCGCTGCAGGCCGATGCAGAACCGGTACGTCACGAAGTACGCGATGGGCGGAAGGATGACCATGCCGATACGGCCGATCCACGTCATTGCGTTCAGCGAGATGTGCAGGTGGTACGCGATGATGTCGTTGATGCAGGAGATCGTGAGCACCAGGTAGAACGCGATGGACATCGCACCGATAGCGGTACGGACCGGCACGTCGCGCGGGCGCTGCAGGATGTTGTGGTGAGCGTCGTCTCCGGTGAGACGCTTTTCGATCCACGGGTACGCGATCAACAGTGCGAAGACGAGGCCCATGATCAGGGCGACGGCGAACACAGCGGGGATCGTGTAGCGGCCGAACAGGTAGATCTCCCACGCCGGCCACAGTCGAGCAAGGCCGTCCGTCCACATCATGTAGATATCGGGCTGGGAACCTGCCGAGACCTGTGACGGGTTGTACGGACCGATGTTCCAGACGGGGTTGATCTGGAACAGACCACCGAGCAGTGCGAGCACGCCGAAGGTCATGGCGAAGAACGCGCCACCCTTCATTGCGAAGACCGGGAGGATGCGGACGCCGACGACGTTCTGTTCCGTACGGCCGGGGCCGGGGAACTGCGTGTGCTTCTGGTACCAGACCAACGCGAGGTGGCCGGCGATCAGAGCCAGGATGATGCCCGGGAACAGCAGCACGTGAGCGACGTAGAGACGCGGGATGATGAGGTCGCCGGGGAAGTCGCCGTCGAAGATCAGCCAGTGCATCCAGGTACCGACGATCGGGATACTCATCGTGATACCACCGAAGGCGGCGCGAAGGCCGGTGCCCGAGAGCAGGTCGTCGGGGATGGTGTAGCCGAAGAAGCCTTCGAACATCGCCAGGATGAGCAGCAGGCAGCCGATGACCCAGTTCGCTTCACGCGGACGACGGAATGCGCCGGTGAAGAAGATGCGAGCGAGGTGAACGATGATCGACGCCGCGAACATCAGTGCAGCCCAGTGGTGAATCTGGCGAACGAAGAGACCGCCGCGCACCTCGAAGGAGATGTTCAGGGTCGTCTCGTAGGCGCGAGACATCGTGACACCGCGAAGCGGCTGGTACGCGCCCTGGTAGACGACGTGTGCCATCGACGGATCGAAGAACAGTGTCAGGAACACACCGGAGATCAGCAGGATCACGAAGCTGTAGAGCGCGATCTCGCCGAGCATGAAGGACCAGTGCGTCGGGAAGACCTTGTTGATCTGCCGGCGCATGCCTGCGGCGAGGTGGTAGCGGGAGTCCATAGCCTCCGCTTGTCCAGCCGCTGCCGCGCTGATCTTGGACGGTTTGGTTGTTGTTGTGGTCACGGTCGACGCTCCCAAAATGCCGGGCCGAGTGCTTCGATGAAGTCACCGTCGGCGACCAGGAAGCCCTCTTCGTTCACTGTAATAGGCAACTGCGGAAGTGCGCGAGCAGCGGGACCGAAGATCGGCTTGCCGTAGGTCAGTGCGTCGAACTGCGACTGGTGGCAGGGGCACAGAATACGGTTGCTCTGCTGTTCGTAGAGCGAGGTGGGGCAACCCAGGTGGGTGCAGATCTTCGAGTACGCGAAGTAATCGCCGTAGTTGAAGCTCTCCTGGCCCTTGCGCTTGGTGACACGCGCGGTGTCTTCCGTGCGGAGGCGGATGAGCATCACCGAGTTACGAATGCCGCGCAGTGCTGCGAGCAGAGCGTGCTCGTCGCCACGGTCGGACTCGCGGAACGGGAAGACCGTTTCCATCGAACCGGCATCGAGATCTTCCGGGCGAACGAGGACGATGTCCTCGGGACGGCCGGTGTCACGACGCAGGTAGATGGTCTCGCCCGGGTAGTTCGGGGTCCAGCCGGACACCCACAGGGGTGAGTCGTCGCCCTTGGCCCACGGGTTCTTGATGAGTCCGCCGAGAGGCATGACCATCATGACGCCGAGTGCGCCACCGCCGAACATCAAGCTGCGCTTGATGGCCTTGCGGCGGGGGAGGGTGGACGTATCGAGGGTGTCGCCGAGCTCGGCGACGATCGTGCGACGATCGACCTCGGTGGATCCACCGTCGTGGCGGTCCTGGATCGAGACCTCTTCGGGGATGAACTTCTTGGTGAACTGAACGGCACCGATGCCGACGCCGAGGATCGCCAGACCCATGGTCAAGCCGATCAGCGGGGTGTACAGGCTGTACTTGCCGTAGTTCTCGTCACCGGCACCTGCATACTCCCAGGGCCAGAACAGGTAGATAGCGATGAACGCGATCGCCGAAACGCCGGCGAGGCCGAACCAGAAGGCGACGTTGCGCTCGGCGCGCTTTTCCGCCCTGGTGCCCTTTACCGACCAACGATCACGGCGGTAGACGACATCGACGCCATCGAGATTGGTACCCAGCTTGACCAGGTCGTCGCGTGACATCGCGTCGAGCTCTTCATCTGTGTACTTCTTAGGCGTATCGCCGCCATGCTGGCCAGCGTCGCTCATGACCTTGCTCCGATCCACAATGCTGCACCGACGACAGCGATGATTCCGACGGCCCACATGGCGAGACCCTCAGAGGCCGGACCGAGGCCACCGAGCCCGTACCCACCGGGGTCCTTCGACTCGCCCGACGACTTGACGTAGGCGATGATGTCCTTCTTCTCCTCGATCGTCAGCTGACGATCCGAGAACTTCGGCATGTTCTGGGGGCCGGTAACCATGGCAGCGTAGATCTGCTGCTCGCTGGCCGGATCCAGGACCGGGGCGTACTTGCCCGAGGACAGTGCGCCACCGCGGCCGGTGAAGTTGTGGCACGACGCGCAGTTGAGCCGGAAGAGCTCACTGCCGCGTCCGATGTCGCCACCGCGCAGCGAGGACTGGGCGATTTCGCCGTTCTCGTCGCGGATGAGCGTCGGGCCGCCGCCGTTGGCCTGGATGAAAGCGCCGAGGGCGTCGGTCTGCGCAGCATCGAACTTGGGGTCCTTGCGTGCAGCCTGGGCCTCGTTGCGAGCTGCGGGCATACGACCAGAGGAGACCTGGAAGTACACGGCTGCTTCGCCGACGCCGATGAGGCTGGGACCGCGGTCCTGCACGCCCTGCAAGTTCGCGCCGTGGCACGTGATGCATGACGTGTCGTAGAGCTGCTTGCCTTCACGAATCAGGGCTGCTGAATCGTCGCTGGCGGTCGCAACCTGCGGAGCTGGTGTCAACGCCGAAGCGAGGAAACCTGCGCTGATCAATCCCATCATCAATACGAGCGCGCCGGTAACGCGCCGGCGGATTTTCCGCTGGCGACGCGACTTCGCGGCATTCGCTGAGTTATCGGATGCGGGAGGGGGGGATGAACTCATCTGTATCCCTTTGGTATGTCGGGACGGAACTGGACGTCAGGGGCTGCCTGGGGCGTACAGCTGATTAACGGATGAAATAAATCGTGGCAAACAGCGCGATCCACACGATGTCGACAAAGTGCCAGTAGTACGAAACAACGATCGCGGCGGTGGCCTGGGCGGGCGTGAACTTGCTGACCCGGGTACGTGCGATCAAGAAGACGAAGGCGATGAGACCGCCGATGACGTGCAGACCGTGGAAGCCGGTGGTCATGTAGAACACCGAGCCGTACACGCTGCTCGAAATCGTGGTGCCCTCGTGCACAAGGTGGTAGTACTCGTAACCCTGGCCGGAGACGAAGAACGCCCCCATGATCRAGGTGATGGTGTACCAGCGACGAAGTCCGAAGACGTCGCCACGCTCAGCCGCGAAGACACCCATCTGGCAGGTGAACGAAGATGCGATAAGCACCAAGGTCACCGGCACGGCCAGATACAGGTTCAATTCGGTTGGCTCCGGCGGCCAATTTCCGTTCTCCTGAGCTCGTGCCACGAAGTACATGGCAAAGAGCCCTGCGAAGAACATGAGCTCACTTGACAACCACACGATGGTGCCAACGCTGACCATATTCGGCCGGTTCAGCGAGTGCACGCGTTGGGTGATTGCCGATCCTGAAGTCCCTACTGCGCTCGTCACAGACAGAAGTATGACGCTTCGTCGTAAGAGACGACCACTCGGGTCCACCATCGGCGCGTCGCTCGGCTCGAGTTCGCGGGATCGGGCGGCGAACGCGCTGGTGGCGTGGTCGGAATATGCTGGCGCGATGGCAGCTACACACAAGAGTAGACCGTGGTTCCTGAGAATTTTCGGCACGAAGATTCCGACGCCGCTCGACGCGGGGCGGTCGGATCTGGTCGTCGTTGCCGAGGGCTTCGACGACGCCGAGGCGAGTTCGACCGCTCTCGAACGTGCCGGCTCCACCGAGCCGGAGTTTCGGGCGGAGTCCGAAGTGGTTCTGCGGCACCATCTCGACCTGCCGGAGGACTCGGTTGCCGATGCCGAGAACATCGTCGCTCAGGACGGATATGTGCGAGGCGCGAGTCGGCCCGAGGACGTGACTCAGGCGGTCGAGAATTCGGTTCGCGTCATCTTCGAGCGTGTCCAAATCCTTGACGCCCTGCATTGCTCCCAGGAGCGATCACGAATGGCCGGTCTGGCGCAGCGACTCGGTGGTTCCGTCGCCGGGTGGGACGCGCTCCAGCCCCCGATTCTTGCGGAGGCGACGCCCAAACGCGGTCGCCGAAAGACCTGAGCGGCCCTATTCGGTTTCCTTGCTACCTCACTGACTAGGCTGCGAGGGTCATCGGCAGCACGAAACGACAGCTCGAAACGACAGCTCGAAATCCAGCCCACATGAACGACAGGGGACCAAGGCACTATGGCCGGCACCGACGCATCCAACGCCGTGAACGTCGATTCGAGTGCAGTGGTGCGGTCGTGGCCGATGATTCTCGGTCTGCTCACGGACGGCAGTGATCTGTCGGAAGCCGACAGTCGGTGGGCGATGGGCGAGATCATGTCGGACAATGCCACTTCCGCTCAGATCGCCGCTTTCGGCGTCGGGCTGAAGATGAAGGGCGAAACCCCCGCGGAGTTGGAAGGGCTCGCCGGCGCGATGCTCGAACACTCCCGGCGCGTGCCGGTCGATTCCGACGTGGTTGACATCGTCGGCACGGGTGGTGACCGCTCCAACACGGTCAACATCTCGACGATGGCCTCGATCGTGGTTGCCGCGTCCGGTGTGCGAGTTGTCAAGCACGGCAACCGCGCTGCTTCGTCCAAGAGTGGTGGCGCCGATGTACTCGAGGCGCTCGGCGTTCGCATCAACCTCGGCCCGGAGCAGGTTGCGAGGTGCGTCGAAGAGGTCGGCATCGGTTTTTGTTTCGCGCCGGTCTTCCATCCCGCACTGCGCTTTGCGGCGGTGCCTCGCAAGGAAATCGGCATCCCGACGGCATTCAACGTGCTCGGTCCACTGACCAATCCGGCTCGTCCGCGTGCCGGGCTGATCGGGTGCGCATTTCCGAAGCTGATCTCGGTCGTCGCGGGAGTCCTTGCGCAGCGCGGTAATTCGGCGTTGGTGGTGCGCGGAGACGACGGACTCGACGAACTGACCACATCGACGACTTCGACGGTTCACATCGTCGGCGGTGGAAGTGTGCGAACTGTCACGCTGGATCCGCGCGACCTCGGAATCGACCGCGTTCCTCTCGAAGAGTTGCGCGGAGGAGACGCCGAATTCAACGCCACCGTCGCCCGAACGCTGCTTTCCGGGCAGAAGGGGCCGGTCCGGGACGCGGTCTTGCTGAACGCGGGAGCGGCCATCGCGGCGTTCAACGGTGTCGGTGACGATCTCGAGGGTGCGATCTCCGCCGGGATGGCTGCAGCCGCTGCCGCGATCGACGGCGGCGCCGGCGCTGAACTGCTTCACAAGTGGGCGGCACTCACCGCCGAACTGGCCGACCAAGCCTGATCGACGAGCTACTCGCCCAGCGAGAAACCGGCCTCGACGTCTGCGCTGGAGAAGGACTGGAAGGCGATGTGTGTGGCGGTTCGGAGAACGCCGGGCACCTTGTTGATTCCTCCGGTGACCACGTCGGCGATCTGGGCGTGGTCACGTACCTTCACGATGGCGATCAAGTCGACGTCACCTGCGCACGAGTAGACCTCCGTCACTCCGGACAGGTCGGCGACGGCCTGCGCGGTTTCCGGGATCCGAGCGGACTCGGCGTGAATCATGACGATGGCGTTGATCATTTCTCTCCTCGATTTCCAGGTGGGTTGTGATGACCCGGTGGTTTCGATCGAGCTTAGGGGTGCCGCCCCGTCGTTACGTCATCGATGTTCGGATTCGGTACCGGCCCGCGCGAGTCGGCACCAGGCTTCCCACTTGCCGGCGCCGCCCGCAGGTTCGACGTAGCCGGATGTCGCCGACACGATTCGGACACCGTCCGATGCGAGCCACCGTGCGATCAGGCCCAGTTCTTCGGGTGACGCGCCGCGGAACGGTGCGTCGTCCGGTAGGACGGTTTCGGCTGCCGCGGTGATGGCGTCGACGACGGGCATCGGGTGAGTTCCACGTCTGGCGAGCCCGGCGGACGCGAGACGTCCGGAACGGATCACCGACAGCTCCCAGCCGCCGTCCCCGGTGGGACGGGCGAGAATCAGTTGTTCGATCGCCGCGACTGCTGCAAGTCGCTGAGTGCGCCGCACTGCGGTAGAGACTGCGACCGTTCGGTCACGCAGACGAGCAGCATTCTCGAACAACGCGTGTTCGGACAGCTCGTCTATTCGCGCCTGCATTTGTTGGAGGGGAGCGTCGTTGGTTCCCCGGAAGAATCCACGCACAGTCTCAGGGGCGGCCGCGTAGTCCTGCGCAGTGAGTTCCGGTGCCCAGGAGGCGGGACACGCCCCCAGTTCGCGAGCGGGGCAGTCAGGGCCGTGAACGGCGCCGCGCCCGAGACGTTTGGTGCACGTGCGTAGGCGGCTGAACTCTGCGACGGTGTCGGCGACTTCGACTGCGTCGCCGCGAGAGGTGAACGGGCCGATCGAATCGGCCGTAGGCGTGCGAACCACGGACAGTCTGGGAAACGCCTCGTCGGTGAGAGTGATCCACCATCCTCTTTTGGGGAATTTGGAGCGACGGTTGTACGGGGGTGCATGCGCGCTCAGTAGTCGTAGTTCACGCACTCCTGCCTCGAGCGCATGGGCGCACTCGACGTGGTCCACACGGGTGGCGAGCGCGACCATTTCCTTCATCCGGCCGCGGGTCTCCGAACCGGTGAAGTAGTTGCGGACGCGGCGTCGAAGGTCGGTAGCAGTTCCTATATAGAGGGCTTCGTCCGAAGGGCCTCGGAAAAGGTAGACACCCGGGCTTCGCGGCAGGTTTGCGGCGAAGGACCGTTTTGCGCGCTGATGTGAGGAAATGTTGGGCAGGTAGTCGACGAGTTCGCTGTAACTGTGGACGCCTTGGTTCCCGACTCTGTCGATCAACCCGTGTAGGACGTCGACGGTCGCACGCGCGTCGTCGAGCGCGCGGTGCGTCGGTTGGGTGGTCACCTGGAAGAGATGGGCGAGTGCGGAGAGTTTGACCGAAGGCGCCTCGTCGCGGGTGAGCACGCGTCTGGCGAGCTTCACAGTGCACAGCACACGGAACGACGGCCACGGGCGTGCGCTGCGTGACGCCGCTGCTTTCAGGAAGCCGATGTCGAAGGGCGCGTTGTGTGCCACCAGAACCGCACCCTCGGCGAATTCGAGAAAAGCCGGTAGGACACGTTCGATGGGAGGTGCGCCGATCAGCATGGCGGTGGTGATTCCGGTCAGTTCGACGATGTACGGCGGAATCGATCGGCCGGGATCGACGAGTGTTGCCATTTCACCGAGCACTTCGCCACCGCGGATCTTGACGGCGCCGATCTCGGTGATGGAGTCCTGGTCGGCGCTTCCACCTGTGGTCTCGAGGTCGACGACGACAAACGTCGTTTCGCTCAGCGGTGTGTCCAGCTCGTCGAAGCTCAGTTGCCGCCCGACGTCGAACTTCTCCCCGTCGGAGAACGGGGACGGAGACGGAAATTCTCGGGCCGAGGCGGGACTCACACCGCAGACAGTAGAAGGACCCCCCGACACGAATTCGAGAGTGCATACGCGGAACCTGGCTCACTCCGACTTCCATTGGGAAAGCAACGGATTGACCCCCGTCAAAAGTACGAGAGACGAGGATCACACTTGCGGTGGGAACTCGCGAATGCGGACTCCTACCTACTTACCGGTAGGGCGATTCGTGAGGGTGTTGCTACGGCGATCAGTCGCCGAAACCGCCTGATTGATCGAAACGGGTTCTAGTTTCAAGTAATCGGCGTTGAACTGCATGGAAGATCGGATTGTCGGGTTTGGTGACCCTTGCCAGTGGGTAGCAAGCGCAGGTTTGCGGGCCAGGTGAGCCTCGCCGAACAGACCTGTTGTTATCTCTTCGTGACCCGTCCGGCGTATCGCGGGCGCGGCAGCATGATTTCCGGCGAATCGGGCGCGATTGTCACGAAGCGGTCGACATCGTCGCGATCATTTCGTAACCTTCCTGAGACCTAACGAAGTCTTGCCGGACCAAACAGGACCGGCATCGTCAGGAACCGCCTAATCGGGATCTCCGCGAGGAACCCGAACCGGGAACCCAAGTTTCCACTGGGGTGAATCCCGCCTGGGGTGCAGCACGCATGATCGCTGCGGACCACGCGGGTAGGGCTGATCTTCCCAGCCCGAACCCGTCAGCTAACTCGGTCGGCGGATGAATGGAAGAAATGGAGCACCCCTTAAGTGGCGTCACAGAGTTTCAAGCGTTCAGCGCAGTGGGCAGTAGCCGGCGCGCTCGCAGTCGGAGCATTTGCTGCAACCGCTGCACCTGCCTCGGCAGACCCCATCACCATCCCCGGCGTCGGCACCTTCGAGGTTCCGGGCGTTTCTATTCCTCAGTTGCCGGTCATCCCGGGCATCACCGACATCGCACCGGCCGCTCCGGCCGCTCCCATCTCCAGTGTTGGTGAGCAGGCAGTTCGCGCCGCAGAGAGCAAGCTGGGCTCCCCGTACGTGTACGGCGCATCGGGCCCGGACGCATTCGACTGCTCCGGTCTGGTCCAGTGGGCATACAAGCAGGCTGGTCTGAACCTGCCTCGCACGAGCTACGACCAGGCCGCAGCCGGCGTTGCCGTTTCACAGTCCGATCTTCAGGTCGGCGACGTGATCTCCTTCTACGGCGGATCGCACTCGGGCATCTACGCCGGCAACGGCAACGTCATCCACGCGTCGACCGCTGGTAATCTTTGATTCGAGGCCCACATTTTCGTTTCGCGACAATTCGCCCGGTACTTCACCCCGACACGCCTACCGGCGAGTAGACACAAACGTATGCCGTTCCGTAACCTTATCGAGACATTGCGCGGCCGAGACAGGTACTGTGGATAGTTGACAGCCAGCTAACAGATCGTCGACCGGTCCCGGTCGACGTCGCTTCACCGAGACGGAGAGTTGCATTCCGTGGTTTCATCGAAAAACAACAGTCGAGTACGCGCCGCATTGACAGTGGGAGTGCTGGCGTTCGGACTCGTCGCAGGGCCTTCGATGCAGGCCGGTGCCGACCCCGTCATCACCAACCCCACCGAGGCGCTCGACAAGCTCGGTGAACTCTCCCGGGTATCCGAGCAGACCAACGAAGCGCTGCACAACGCACAGATCGACCTCGACGCGAAGCTGGCGGTCGCGAATGATGCGGACGCGCGTTCGGCAGCCGATCAGGGTCTTCTCGACGCGGCTTCGGCACGTGTCGCCGAGTTCGCTCCGGCGGTAAACCGTATTGCCACAGCGAATTACCAGGGTGCGCGGACCAATCGCCTCTTTGCGTTGATGGTGAGCGACTCGCCGCAGCAGTTGCTCGATCAGATGTCCGCGCTGGACGTGATTTCCAACGACGCGGCAGTGCAGGTCTCACAGTTCAACCAAGCCACTGCCGAAGCGCGTGCCGCCTCGGAAGCATCGAAGCGGTCGGCCGAAGAAGCGCGGACCGCCGCCGATCAAGCCCGCGCACTCAGTGACGATTTGCAGCGCAAGCAGAGTGAACTGCAGACGCAGATCGCCGACGTGACCAAAGCTTTCCAGAGCCTCACCGACGACGAGCGTAACCAACTGAGCGGTACGCCATTCCCGCCGGATGTCGATCTCAGCAAAATTCTAGCTAACTTGACGCCTGGTTCGGGTGCTGCTGCTCTGCAGGCAGGCCTCACGCGGATCGGTGACCCGTATGTCTGGGGCGCGACCGGCCCGAACGAGTTCGACTGCTCAGGTCTGGTCGTATGGGCCTACAAGCAAATCGGGAAGACTCTGCCGCGTTCGAGCCAAGCGCAGGCGCAGGGCGGTGTACCGGTGTCGAGGGACCAGTTGCAGCCCGGTGACGTCGTGACTTTCTACAGCGACAACTCGCATGTCGGCATCTACGCCGGCGACGGAAACATTCTGCATGCGTCGACGTTCGGCGTACCGGTGAAGGTTCAGTCGATGGCAGGCATGGAGTTCTCCACTGCGCGTCGTTACTGACGGCTTGCTGCGCCCGAGCGGCGTGTGGCCAGCCGCCGTGAAGCGTCGAGTCGAGTTCTCCTACACTCGGCACCGTGCCGACTGAACCGATGACGACGCCCGACGTCGGCGCAGATCGAACACGCCGTTGGGAGTATCCAGCCCTCGTGGCGCTCGGCGTTGCAGTGGTGCTCGTTCTAGGTTTGACGATCTTCCTGACGAACAGGTCCGATTCCGACGAAAATGCGGCCAGTGAGCAGGACGCCGAACGCACCGCGCAGGTACAAGCATTTCTCGATGCATGGGCTACGGCGCAGATGTCCGACGATCCGTCGGGGCTGGCGAAGTTCGTCGACAGTGCTGCGGCACCCGGTGTGCTCGAAGCGGAAGTTCGACGAGCCACCGCTGCGGGAGCGCTCGACTTTGCCGACTGGGGATACGAGATTCCCAGCGGCGGCCTGACACCGGCGCCGCGAACCGGTGCACCGGACGGAGACGTCGAGGTCTGGAATGCGCAGGTTCTGTTGCGATACGCCCTCGACGGCGTTGACGCATTGCCCACTCGCAAGGCAGTGTCCATGACGCTCGCGAAACGCGGCGATCAGTGGTCGGTTCTTGCGGACGGGTCGATCGTCGGACTGGACGGAGCCCGAACGGCGGGCGAATCCTGGAACGGCCCTTGGGACTTCGGCCCGCTGGCCGTCGCCGAAAATACCGCGGGCAATGCACTCGTGATCGGTCACCCGGGTCAGCAGGTGTTCGTCGACGCTTTGGCGGCCGATGTGGACTCAGCCATCGAAAACACGACGCAGTTGTGGGGGCCGTGGTGGTCCGAGCGCGCGGTGCTCATGGTGGCGGGGTCCGCGGAGGAGTTCACCGCACTGGTCGGCTCCCATCACGACGGCGCTTCGATTGCCGCAGTGTCGGTCGCGGATGCAACGGCGGACGGGTCTTCCGACGTGAGCGGCCAGCGGGTGGTCTTCTCACCTGCCGCGGCTTCGAGGCTGACCGACATCACCAGGCGAACGGTGTTGCGCCACGAGCTCATGCACATAGCCGCCCGATCGAAAACCCGCGACGGGTCGCCGATGTGGGTGTTGGAAGGGTTCGCCGAGTACGCGGGAAATCGTGGATCCTCGCGGGCCTGGGGTGAGATAGCGCCGACTCTGGCAGCAGCGGTCCGCGCCGGCGATACTCCGACCGAGTTTCCGGACGACACACAGTTCGGCGGTGTCCCGGTCGTGAGTTCACTGGCGTACGAATCGGCGTGGTCTATCAACGCGTATATCGCTGATCGATTCGGCGAGGCGAAGCTGACCGACCTCTTTCGAGCCCTCGCCTCCGGAAAGATGACGGCCGAAGACCTCGACTCGCGGAGCCGAGCGGTCCTCGGCGTTGGAACCGAGGAACTGCGAGTCGGCTGGGTCGACTGGACCAACAGCCATCTGGGCTGAGCGGTTTGCGGCTGGACGTTCGACTCGGCGAGGTGAGCTTCGCAAGTCTCGAAGCACTGCGTGCCCTTGTCACGACTCCAAGCACAGCGTGCCCTACGGTGGACGGATGCGCCGGACCCTCTTGGTGACCAACGATTTTCCTCCTCGCCCCGGAGGTATCCAGTCTTATCTCCACACGTTTGCCGGGCACCTGCCGGCGGACAAGTTGGTGGTGTACGCACCGCGGTGGCGGGGCGACTCGCACAAGAAGTTCGATGCGGCACAGCCTTTCGAGGTCGTTCGGCACCCGACGACACTGATGCTGCCGTCGCCCTTTGTCGCTCGTCGGGCCGCGAAGCTGGTCAAGAAGCACGACTGTGAGTCGGTGTGGTTCGGTGCGGCAGCGCCCTTGGCGCTGTTGGCGCCGGTTGTTCGACGCGCCGGAGCGAGCCGAGTGATCGCGAGTACTCACGGCCACGAGGTCGGGTGGTCGATGATTCCCGGTGCGCGGCAGTCGTTGCGTGTGATCGGCGATCACACGGATGCGGTGACGTTTGTCAGCAAATACACCCGTGGACGGTTCTCGGCGGCTTTCGGCCCGCAAGCGGCGCTCGAGCACCTTCCGTCCGGAGTGGACACGTCGGTGTTCCACCCGGACTCGGTCGCCCGCGCAGAACTGCGCAAGCGATACGGGCTGGGAGAGCGGCCCACGGTCCTGTGCCTGTCGCGGCTCGTGCCACGCAAGGGGCAGGACATGCTCATCAAGGCGCTRCCGACCATTCGCAAGAGCGTCGACGGGGCGGTACTGGTGATAGTCGGCGGTGGACCGTACGAGGACCACCTCCGTCAATTGGCGCGTAAGACCGGGATGGACGATCACGTCGTCTTCACCGGCACGGTGCCCGCCGCAGAGTTGGCGGCTCACCACACGATTGCCGACGTGTTTGCCATGCCGTGTCGCACGCGAGGCGCGGGATTGGATGTCGAAGGACTGGGAATCGTCTACCTCGAGGCCTCGGCGACCGGTGTTCCGGTCATCGCCGGGCGCAGTGGTGGCGCTCCGGAAACGGTGCAGCAGAACAAGACCGGGCTCGTGGTCGACGGCACCTCTGTTCGTGACGTCGCCGAATCCGTGATCGAGGTGCTGTCCGATCGTGATCGAGCGGCCGCGATGGGAGCAGCCGGCCGGGCGTGGGTTGCCGAAGACTGGAAGTGGGACACGCTCGCTTCGAAGCTGCGTAATCTGCTCGGCTGAGCCACCGGGACTCGAACGCAAACGGCCCGCACCGAATTCGGTGCGGGCCGTTCGTTGCTGCGAGAAGCTGCTTGCCGAAAACCTACTTGGCGTAGATCTTTTCGATGTCGGCGGCAAAGCTCTCGTGCACGACGTTGCGCTTGAGCTTCATCGTGGGCGTGAGTTCGCCTGTGTCCTCGGAGAAGTCGACCGGGAGAATGCGGAACTTCTTGATCGCCTCGGCGTGTGAGACGAGCTTGTTGGCCTCGTCGATGGCGTCCTGGATTTCACCGACCAGTTCGCCGTCCGAAACCAGGTCGGCAGCTGTGGTTCCCGCGGCCTTGTTGTTGCGCTCGTTCCAGGCGGGAAGTGCCTCGGCGTCGATGGTGATGAGAGCGCCGATGAAAGGCTTCTGGTCGCCGACCACGATGGCCTGGCTGATCAGGGGGTGTGCGCGAAGGGAATCTTCGAGCTGAGCGGGGGAGACGTTCTTGCCGCCTGCCGTGACGATGATTTCCTTCTTGCGACCGGTGATCGTGATGTAGCCGTCCTTGTCGACGGTGCCCAGGTCTCCGGTGTGGAACCAGCCGTTCTCGATCGACTCGGCGGTCGCCTTCTCGTTGCGCCAGTAGCCGGTGAAGACCACCGGTCCCGAGAGGAGGATTTCGCCGTCTTCGGCAATGCGAACGGAGTTGCCGGCCAACGGCTTTCCGACAGAGCCGACCTTCTGTGCGCCGATGGTGTTGACGGCGAACGCTGCGGTTGTCTCGGTCAGTCCGTAGCCCTCGTAGATCGTGACGCCGATACCGCGGAAGAAGTGGCCGAGTCGAGCGCCCAGGGGTGCACCACCGGAAATGGCCAGCTGGCACTGTCCACCGAGTGCAGCGCGCAGCTTCGAGTACACGAGCTTGTCGAAGAGGGCGTGCTTGGCCTTGAGAACGATGCCCGCGCCGCCCTTGTCCTGAGCCTCGCTCCACGCGACCGCGGTGTCTGCGGCCGCGTCGAAGATCTTGCCCTTGCCGTCACCGTGCGCCTTGGCGCGTGCGCTGTTGTAGACCTTCTCGAATACGCGCGGCACCGAGAGGATGAAGTCGGGCTTGAACTCGCCGAACGTCGGAACGAGGTTCGGGATGTCGCTCGTGTGTCCAAGCGCTGCACCGGCATCGAACGACGCGATGCTGACTGCGCGAGCGAGAACGTGCGCGAGCGGCAAGAACATCAGGGTGCGAACGCCGGGAGTCTTGAGCAGCGTCCCGAGGTTGGAGTCGAGGATGCCCTTCGACTCCGCAATGAGGTTGGAGTGCGTCAGCTGGCAGCCCTTGGGTCGGCCAGTGGTGCCCGAGGTGTAGATCAGGGTCGCGGGATCGGAGGCCTTCAGTGCAGCGACGCGGGCGTGGACGTCCTCGTCGGAGATGTCGGCGCCCAGTGCGGTCAATTCCTCGACGACACCCTTACCGGCTGCCGCGGCATCGATCTGGTAGACCGTGCGCAGCGCGGGTGCGGCTGCAGCGACGTCCTTCACGGTCGCGGCGTGAGTGTCGTTCTCGACGATGAGGTCGATTGCTTCTGAGTCCTCGAGAATCCAACGAACCTGCTCGGCTGCGGAGGTTTCGTAGATCGGAACCGTCACGCCACCGGCTGCCCAGATGGCGTAGTCGACGAGCGGCCATTCGAAACGCGTCGCCGACATGAGGCCGACGCGGTCGCCCTGCTTGACGCCGATCGCGATGAGGCCCTTGGCGACTGCAGTCACCTGGGCGGCGAAATCGCCTGCAGTGACATCGACCCATGCATTTCCGACTTTGCGCTTGTAGACAACCGCCGCCGGCTTCGTCTTCGCGAAGGCGAAGACCGAGTCGACCGCGGAGGCATCCTCGGGAATGGTGAACGTCTGGGGTGCGCTGAACTCAGGCACGAAATACCTCCGACACTGCGAAATACTGACGAGTAGGGTTTTCGTCTCCTACTGTAGTCGCATGTCCGACGCAGTTGTGGCCAGGCTTACAGTCTGTCCGGTATGTAGTGGTGCGACACCCCCCGACGCTTCGCCGACGCGATATGTGAAGCTACTTCGGTGAGCAGCATTCAGGTCGCAGACCAGACTTTCATCGCCGCCCCGCCCGAGCGGGTCGCCGAACTGTTGTCCTCGCGCGCGCGGTGGCGTCGCTGGTTCAGTGATCTTGCGCTCGAAGTCCGGGAAGATCGCGGTCCCGCAGGATTCCGTTGGGGAGTGTCCGGTCAGCTGGTCGGCACCATGGAGGTGTGGCTCGAACCGGTCATGGACGGGACGATCGCGCACTACTTCCTGCACTGTGAACCGGTCGGCGTATCACCGTCGGATCTGGCGAACCTCGACCTCTCCGGGATGAACCGAGAGCGTCGGGTCGACGGCAAGGTCATGTCCTTCCAGCTCAAGCGCGAACTCGAAGCAGGACGTGCCGCCGGGGTAGCACCGGACTGATAATCGAAGTAGTGCTCGTTGTGCAGGTTCTGGACTTTTGACGAAGGAAGGTAGCGCAGTCGTATGGCCGAGAAGACCAAGGGGTTGATCAGCATCGACGCCCCTGCCGACGCCGTGATGGACGTCATCGCCGATTTCGCGCAGTACCCCGAATGGGTGGCCGCGGCGAAGTCCGTCGAGGTGACGGCGCCGGGGCAGGGCGGCCGCGCGGACCGAGTGCGTTTTGTCCTCGACGCGGGGATGGTGAAGGACACCTACGAACTGCAGTATTCGTGGGCGCCGGACGGTATGGCGGTGAGCTGGGAGCTGATCTCGGGTGAGATCCAGAAGTCCCAATTCGGTTCGTACACACTCGAGCCCGGCCCGAACGGCACCACCTCTGTCACCTACGAGTTGACGGTCGACCTGACGATCCCGATGATCGGTCTCTTCAAGCGCAAGGCCGAGAAGATCATTACCGACACAGCTCTGAAAGAACTGAAGAAGCGAGTCGAGGGCTGAGTGCCGGAGCAACGATCTCGCGTCCAACTGTTCGTCGGTAAAGGCGGAGCAGGCACGACGACGCTTGCCTCGGCGACGGCTGTGTCGGCTGCGTCCGACGGGGCACGAGTGCATTTGGTGTCGATCGATCAGGCAGGTTCTCTCGCGGATGTCGTGGGCGTGCCGGCGCTGCGAACGACTACACCTCTCACCGAGCGCCTCGACGTCCGGCAACTCGACACTTCAGAGCTCCTCGAGGAAAAGTTCCGAGGACTGTCGGGATTGATCGATGCTGCAGGAAATTTCGGAGCGGGAGATCACGAACACGGTTCGTCGTTCGAGGGGTTGGAACCGGAAGAGTTGACGGGATCCCTGGGGATCCAAGACATACTCGGACTCTCCGAGATCGTCGATATCTCGAGCAGCGGTGACTACGACCTCGTGATCGTGGACTGTCCGGCCGCAGCCGAAGCACTGCGGATCCTCGGGTCGCCGTCGATGGTGTCGGAGTATCTCGAGCGATTGTGGCCGCGGCACAGGCGGATGGTCGCCGTGACGGGCTCGGACATGCGAGTGTTGCTACTCGTGTCCGTCATCGAACGCGTGCTCGCGTCGGTGGATCGAATCGCCGTTCACCTCTCGGATCGGGAGAACACCAGCGTGCGCGTTGTGACGTCGGCCGATGGCGTGTCGGCCGCGGCGACTCGCCGGACGTTGTCCGGTCTGGCTCTGGCCGGATTGCGAGTCGACGGGATTGTGGTCAACAACCTTGTCCCGCAGTTCAACTCGTCGGCAGGGAAGGGTGTCGACGATTCGCCGGCGGCGCAGTGGCTCGCTTCGATCAGGGCGTCACAGGCACTCGTCGTCGACGAATTGCGTGGATCGACTGATGGAATGTCCGTCACAACGGTCGAGCGCGCCTGCGCCGAACCGGTAGGGTTGGCGGCTCTGGGCGAGATCGCGGCCACGTTCGAGGGTGGAACGGGCACGGATTCGGACACCGTCGACACAATCGACGCTGTCGACACCGCGGACAACATCGTGGTGTCGTTGGAGTCGGGGGCCGGAGTCGATTCGGTGTACGTGATGCGGATGTACCTTCCGCTCGTGGATCCGTCGTCGTTGTCGTTGGGCCGGGTGGAGGACGATGTGCTGGTGGGAGCAGACGGCGTACGGCGCAGAGTTCGTTTGGCGTCGGTGCTGCGTCGTTGTGTCGTGAACGGGGCGGAGTTGGACGGCAGTTACCTGATCATCCGGTTCAGCCCGGATCCCGCGGTGTGGCCAGTATGAGCGAAGAGCACGAGCGCCTCGTCGCGGAATTTCGTGCGTTGGCGGATACCGTTCTGACGCGCCTGGAACCGGTCTTGCAAAAGGCTGCAGCAGCGACGGCCGACGTTGCGGGTGACTCGGCGTCAGCGGACACGCAGCCGGTGTTCACTGGCTGCAGTTGGTGCCCGGTGTGCGCTCTCGCTGCACTGGTTCGCGGTGAGCACCACGAACTACTGGCGTTTCTCGCGGGTCACGCAGCGGCGTTCCTCGCATTGCTTCGCGAGATTCTCGACGAGTTTCTCGGGGGGCCGTCCGGCCCGGATCGCGGACCGGACAGCGGAGCGACGACGCCAGGTGCCGAGCGAACTCGAACGGCGGCATTTGTCCCGATCAACGTGACGGTCAAGGACTGACTTAGTACCCCGGGTAGAGCTGACGGCCCGAGATGAGCACAATCGACACAATGGTCACCGACGCACGAGGCACCGATACAGGGTGCGCACTCCAGCGGGCGCCGCTCGCGCGGGAATTGGCGCGATGAGCGCGCGCCGCTTGAAAGCGGTCTCCGACTCCACCATGGACGACATCTTGACGGTCGGCATCGACGTCGGCGGAACGAGCATCAGGGCCTCCGTCGTGGACGTCGACGGACAAGTGCTCGAGATGATTCAAGCCCCGACCCCGCAGTCCGCACGCGCTCTCGAAGACGGCCTCGATCGCGTCGTACGCGAACTGGTCACCCGGCACGAGGTATCTGCCGTGGGGTTGGCGGTCGCCGGCTTCATCACCTCCGATCGAAGCTCGGTTCGGTTCGCGCCGCACTTGCCCTGGGTGGACGCGCCGGTGGGCAGTGACTTGAGTAAGCGGCTCGGATTGCCCGTCGTTCTCGAGCACGACGCTAATGCAGCGGCGTTCGCGGAGCACCGATTCGGCGCGGCCGCAGGTGGCCGCAATGTCGTGATGGTGGCAATCGGGACCGGAATCGGCGGTGCGCTGCTGATCAACGGTGAGCTGTACCGGGGCAGTCACGGCGTCGCCCCCGAACTCGGCCACATCCAGGTCGTTCCGGGCGGGCGTCAGTGTGCGTGTGGCAAGCGTGGGTGTTGGGAGCGCTATTGCAGCGGAACGGCGCTCGTGGACACGGCAATCGAACTGCTGGCCGCCGACCCGGCTGCGTCGACGGTTCTGGCGCGCGAAGTAGCGGTGGATCCGGGTTCCCTCACCGGTCGCCGGATCGCCAACGCCGCGCAGGACGGTGACCCACTCGCTCTGGCAACCATTGCCGAGTTCACCCGTTGGCTGGCCGTCGGATTGGCGATGGTCGGGGACGTCTACGATCCCGATCTGGTCGTGATCGCAGGCGGCGTCGCGAGTTCTGCCCCACTGTTTCTCGACGACGCCCGTGAGCAGTACGCGACATTGTTGACCGGCGCGAAGCACCGCCCGCTGGCACGAATCCGTTCGGCTCAACTCGGCGAAGCTGCGGGCATGGTGGGCGCCGCCGCATTGGCGCGTTCGGTAGTGCCTCAGGATCTCGGTGGGGTCGACGGCGCTGGAACCACGTCTGCCGGACTGTGATCGGGTCGATCCTCCAGGGGCGTGTGTAGCGGGGGTTACCGGTCGGCAGTAAGGTCGTACTCAGCGAAATTCAGCTGTGAATGGGAGGGACGCCGTGTGGTATTGGCTCTTCAAGTATGTGTTGCTGGGGCCGATTCTCTGGCTGCTCGGGCGTCCGACGGTCAAAGGTCACGAGAACATTCCGACTGACGGCGCGGCCATTCTGGCCAGCAATCACCAGGCGGTTCTGGACTCGTTCTACCTTCCGCTTCGCGTCAACCGCCGCATCACCTTCCTTGCCAAGAGCGAGTACTTCACCGGTTCCGGCCTGAAGGGCGCTTTCCAGAAGTGGTTCTTCACCGCGGTCGGACAGGTCCCCATCGACCGAACCGGCGCGGACGCGGCGCAGGATGCGCTCAACGCCGGTCTCAAGGTTCTCGGTTCGGGCAGTCTGCTGGGTATCTACCCCGAAGGAACGCGTTCGCCTGACGGTCGTCTCTACAAGGGCAAGACCGGAATGGCGCGCCTCGCGCTCGAATCGGGCGTCAAGGTGATCCCGGTTGCGATGGTCGGTACCGACAAGATGAATCCGATCGGCTCACGGATGTGGCGCCCCGCGAAGGTCACCGTGATCGTCGGTGAACCCATCGATTTCTCCCGCTTCGAAGGCATGGGCGGAAACCGCTTCGTCGAGCGGGCTGTGACCGACGAAGTGATGTACAAGCTGATGAAACTCTCCGGTCAGGAGTACGTGGACATCTACGCGGCGAGCCTCAAGAACCAGGCGCCCACGAAACCCGAAGCTGCCGTCGATGTTCCGGCGGAAGGCGGCGAGTCGGTTGTTGATCTCGTGGTCTCGGCCGAGTCGAAGGAGTCCGCGAAGACCGACAAGGATTCGCTCCCGGACGCACAGGCCAGCTAGAGATTTCCCACACCTGCCGCACGCGCATTGGCTCCAGAGCCTGCGCGTGCGGCATAGTTTTCGGACGTGCGCTACTTCTACGACTGTGAATTCATCGAAGACGGTCGAACCATCGATCTCGTGTCCATCGGCGTTGTCTGCGAGGACGGCCGAGAGTATTACGCGGTCTCGACGGAGTTCGATCCCGCCCGTGCTGGTAGTTGGGTGCGCAAGAACGTGCTGCCGAAGTTGCCGCAGCCTTCGTCGCCGCTGTGGAAATCACGCGAGAAGATCCGCGACGATCTTCTGAAATTCTTCGTTCCGCGGCCGATGGTCGTTCCGGAGCTCTGGGCGTGGGTAGCCGCATACGACCACGTCGCGCTGTGCCAGTTGTGGGGCGATATGACCGAACTACCGCAGTCGATGCCGCGGTACACCCGCGAACTCCGACAGTTCTGGGAAGACAACGGCAGTCCTGCCCTCCCGTCAGCGCCCGCCGACGCACACGACGCACTTGCCGACGCCAGGCACAACCTCGTGAAGTTCGACGCGATTTCGGCAGCACGTTCACTTCGCTGACTCAGGTTTCGGTGCGCGAGAAGTGTCCCGATTGGGCTGCGATCGAGAGCCTGTGTGACGCGCCGACGGGCGAGCGAATATCCTGTAGAGGTGAACTGGACTGTCGACGTGCCGATCGACCGCTTGCCCGAACTCCCGCCGCTGCCTGCCGGACTGCGTAAGCAGCTCGACGAGGCACTCGCGAAGCCCGCTGCTCAGCAGCCCTCGTGGCCCGCTGACCAGGCGGCCGCCATGCGGACTGTGCTCGAGAGCGTGCCTCCCATCACGGTGGCCAGCGAGGTGGAGGCGCTGCAAGAGCGTCTCGCGCAGGTCGCGCGTGGTGAAGCATTCCTGCTCCAGGGCGGTGACTGCGCCGAGACATTTGCGGACAACACCGAGCCGCACATCAAGGGAAACATCCGCACGTTGCTGCAGATGGCCGTCGTGCTCACCTACGGTTCCTCGATGCCTGTCGTCAAGGTTGCTCGCATCGCCGGCCAGTACGCCAAGCCGCGTTCTGCCGACATCGACTCGCTGGGGCTCAAGTCGTACCGCGGCGACATGATCAATTCGCTCGTCGCCGACGAGGCAGTCCGCGCGCACGATCCTTCGCGTCTGGTGCGCGCATACGCCAACGCCAGCGCCGCGATGAACCTGGTTCGCGCGCTCACCGGCGCCGGCATGGCCGATTTGCACAAGGTGCACGACTGGAACCGCGAGTTCGTCGCAGCTTCGCCCGCGGGCGCACGCTACGAGCAACTCGCCGCCGAGATCGACCGCGGCCTGCAGTTCATGAACGCGTGTGGCGTCACCGATCCGAGCCTGCACCAGGCACAGATCTTTGCCAGCCACGAGGCCCTGGTTCTGGACTACGAGCGCGCGATGCTGCGTCTCGACAACGACAGCGACCACCCCAAGCTCTACGACCTGTCGCCCCACTTCCTCTGGATCGGTGACCGCACCCGTCAGCTCGACGGCGCGCACATCGCCTTCGCCGAGTTGGTCTCCAACCCGATCGGCCTCAAGATCGGTCCGAGCACCACGCCGGAAATGGCGGTGGAATATGTCGAGCGTCTCGACCCCACCAACAAGCCGGGTCGACTGACTCTGATCTCGCGCATGGGCAACGGCAAGGTCCGCGACCTGCTGCCGGCGATCATCGAGAAGGTCCAGGCCACCGGCCACCAGGTCATCTGGCAGTGCGATCCGATGCACGGCAACACCCACGAAGCCTCCACCGGGTACAAGACGCGCCACTTCGATCGCATCGTCGACGAGGTTCAGGGCTTCTTCGAGGTCCATAACGGCCTCGGCACGCATCCGGGTGGTATCCACGTCGAGCTGACTGGTGAGAACGTCACCGAGTGCCTCGGCGGCGCACAGGACATCTCCGACCTCGATCTCGGTGGTCGCTACGAGACGGCGTGCGACCCCCGATTGAACACCCAACAGTCGTTGGAGCTCGCGTTCCTCGTGGCCGAGATGCTGCGAGGCTGAAACCCTGCTTCGCCGAAGCTGATTCGCACCGGCACTGATTTTCGGCAAACGCCCTCACCCGCTCGCGCAGGTGGGGGCGTTCGCTATGTCGTGAATCGTGTGACGAATCGACGCTGCCAGGGCATTTCGACGGCGCGAGGTGAGTAGCGTGCGCGAACGTACGCGGTGGCGTCCTTACTCGGCACTCCGTCCATAATGGCAAGAGCGGCCAAAGCTGTTCCGGTGCGGCCGAATCCGCCACCGCACGCGATCTCGACTCTTTCGGTTTCCGAACGCACCCACACTTCGTGCAAGGCGCTGCGCAGCGCGTCGGGATCGCTCGGCAACCAGAAATCTCGCCAGCGGACCCACACCGAATCCCACTCGGTGGCGGGAGGTTCTTTACCGGTCAGGTAGACACCGAAGGTGGGGAGAGGTCCGGAAGGAAGTGGATTGCGGAGTCCTCGACCCCGAATCGATCTTCCCGACGGCAAGTCGAGTATCCCTATGCTCTCGGGTTCCCACGTGGCCATGAATTCAGACTAGGCCGAAGCGGACTGTCAGGGAATTGCGACGACGCTGATGTCGGTGCCCTTGGCAACGAGGTCGTTCTTGACGCTCTGGCTGATGATGACCGAGCTGTCGTTCTGGGTGAGCTGACGCACGGTGATCTCGAGGCCGAGGCGGCCGAGTTCTTCGCGTGCTGAGGAGACGGAGCGGCCGATCAGCGAGGGAACCTTGACGGAGTCGGAGATGAGGAGAACAACGGAGGTGCCGGCGTTGACGGAGGACCCGACTGCGGGATCTGTGCCGATCACGCTACCGCCCTCGACGGCGTCGTCGAATGTTGTTCTGGTGGTGCTGACGGAGATACCTACCTTGTCGAGGGCGGCGCGCGCAGCGTTCTCGGACATGCCCTTCACATCGGGAATGTCAACGGGCGGTGCCCCTTTGGACGTGATGACCTTGACCGAGGAGCCCACGGCAACCTCGGTTCCCGGCGCCGGGTCGAGCGCCGCCACGCCGCCGATCGGGATCTTGGAGCTGAATGTGTCCCCGCCGTCGACCGCGACGAGAGTACGGTCGGCGAGTTGTGCGCCCAGGGCCGAGACGTCGCCGCCGGCCGGAATGGGCGGAACAGTCGGACGCCCGAGCGAAGTCAGCAGCGCGACGGTCGAGCCTTTGGTAACCCTGGAGCCGGAGGCCGGGTCTGTCCCGATCACCGTGTCGATGGGTTGGGCGTCGGAGTACTGACCCTGGACGTCGGGGGAGAGCCCGGCGTCCTGCAGGGCGGTGACCGCAGTGTCCTTGGTCAGCCCGTCGATCGAGGGAACAGCTGTATAGCGGCCCGAGCCCATCCACCATCCGCCGAAGCCCAATGCAAGCGCGAGGACCGCGATGACGAGCAGCCAGATCAGGGTGGCTCGTCGAGACTTGCGTCGTGCTTCGACAAAATGAGCGTGCGGATCGTCAGGTCCCAGTTGGTCGTCGCCGAAATCGGAACCGTCGTCGAAATCCGAGTCGCCGTCGACCGTCGCCGGACGAGCAGTTTGTGCGGTGACCGCGCGAGTGTGCTGAATGCCGCCGGGGGGAGGAGAGCCCGTGCCGAGCGCCGTGGTGGCTGCCGCAGCCGGGGCCACGCCGGACGCCAATACCGTCGTGGCACCAGGGTTCGGGCGCGCAGCAGAGTTCGGGTGTACATCCGTCGGGGGCGCAGGCGCCGGTTGTGGCCGAGCCGGGGCAACCTGCGCGCTCTGGTGCTGGGCGCTTCGACGCGGAGCCGGAACGCGGTATGACGGAAGTTCCAGTTGTTCGCTCACACTGCGAAGTGCAGCTGCCATCTCACCAGCGTCGGCGAAACGATGTGCCGGCTCGCGGTGAGTGGCTTCGGCAACCAGGCGATCGAACTGTGCCGGTACACCGGGGATGCGTGAACCGGGGCGCGGGACATCGTCGTGGATGCGTTGGTAGGCGATGGAGAGCGACGTATCACCGGTGAACGGTGTTGTACCGGTGAGAAGTTCGAACATCAACACGCCGGTCGAGTAGACGTCGCTTCGAGTGTCGGCAATTCCTGACGTCACCTGTTCCGGCGACAGATAGGCTGCGGTGCCGAGGATCACGCTGTTGGAGGTGGTGGTTGCTGCCGCGGCTGCACGCACCAATCCGAAGTCGGCGATCTTCACTTCGCCGGTGTCCGAGATCAAGATGTTCTCGGGTTTGACGTCACGGTGAACCAGTCCCGCTCGATGCGCCACCGCCAACGCGTCCAGGACAGGTGCCACGACTGCAGCGACGGCGTGAGGCGGCATCGGTCCGCGCTCACGAAGGAGTTCGCGCAAAGTTCCACCGTCGACGAGTTCCATCACGAGGAACACGTGATTGCGATCGCTGCCCTGGTCGTAGACGGCCACAAGGGACGGATGCTTGAGTCTGGCCACGGCCCGGGCCTCGAACTCGAAACGAGTCAGGAACGCCGGATCGCCGGCAAATTGCGGGTCCATCACCTTGATCGCGACAGGTCGATCCAACCGTGTATCGAGGCCTCGATACACGGTCGACATACCGCCGCGCGCGATCGGTGCGTCCACTCGATAGCGGCGCTCGAGCATTTCGCCGATCAACCCTCGACCTCCGTAATGACTATTCCTCCGTGCTTGCGATCTGTGTGGTTGTGCTCTGTGTGGTTGTGCTCTGTGTGGTTGTGCTCTGGGCGGTAGCTGTCAGCATGTAAGTGTGGCCCCGCCGTACGGGCGCCGATTCGCGGTCACCACGAAATCCCAGTTCACGAAATCCCAGTTCACGAAATCCCAGTTCACGAAATCCCGGTTCGCGAAATCCCGGTTCACGAAATCTCGGTTACTGATACGCCGCATCCCGTCCATCGTAGCCAGCGATACCGACGCGGAAGTCTCGAGAACGTCACAGAGCGCTGTGACCCAAGCGGAGCGGCGGTTTCGAGCACTGCACCGGGCGGTACACAGCGGGCTCGCCGTACCGGATAAACTTCTCGCGGTGAGCGCGATTCCTTATTGTGATGATGTCCTGGATTCTTCGGTTTCCCTGTTCCAGCTGGTGGATGTGGCGAAGAACGTCGGGTTGCCGGTGAGCAAGGTTCACCAGTTGCTTCGCGATCACAAGATCATCGCAGTCAAGCGGCATGGCGTTCTCGGTGTCCCCGAAGTGTTCTTCGGCGAGGACGGCCAGATCGTCAAGTGGTTGCCCGGTCTGCTGGCGGTGCTGCACGACGGCGGCTACACCGATGTCGAAATCCTCCGCTGGTTGTTCCTGGCCGACGATTCCCTGCCGGGGCGCCCGGTGGACGCACTGCATGGGGATCTCGCGCGTGAGGTCATCCGCCGCGCACAGGCCATGGCTTTCTGAGATGCCGGCCTTCTGACAACTCACCTCATGCGGTTTTTCGCCGCGTAGGTTGCCGACCGGACCAGACCCGGCGCAGCGACTCGAAGTCGCGTGCGTCCGGGAACGGACACTCGTCGATGCAGTATCCGGAAGTCGGCGCGCTCGACCTGGTCGAGAATTGCTCCGTACAACACGAAAGCCGTGCGGATCGACGGCTGGACCCGCCGATCGAGCATCGGGATGCCGGATTCGGCGGACCGATACCGCCCCCGCGTCACGGCAATGAAGTGTGCCAGCGCGCGCTTGACCCGAACGTCCACGGTTCCGGTTCTGCGCCCGTGCTCGAGCATCTCGATGTCGACCCCGAATGCGGCGAACTCGCCCGCCGGGAGATACAGACGTCCCCGGTCGAGGTCTTCACCGACGTCGCGGATGAAGTTGGTCAGCTGAAACGCCTCACCGAGATTCGACGCGGGCACTACAGCTTCCTGCTGCGGAACGCTCACTCCGAGAATCGGGAGCATCTGCAAACCGATGACGACGGCGGAGCCGTACATGTACTCGGCAAGCTCGTCCATCGTGTTGTAGACGGGTCGAAACTTCGCGGTGTCGGGGGCGTCCATCCGCATGGACTCGAAGAAGGCGTCGAAGTATGCACGCGGAAGGTCGAACGTCTTCACAGCATCGGCGAAGGCAGGGAGTACGCGTGTCAGGTCGAGGGGAACCGTCGACGGGAAGCCACCTGTCGCAGTGGGGTTGTCGAGTGCGGTGACGGCTGCACGTTCGACGTCGGCGAGCACCGTGCCTCGTTCATGCGGACCCGAGGGTTCGTCCACGACGTCGTCGACGACGCGAGCAAATGCGTAGAGAGCGTGAACTGCGCGGCGTCGAGGCTCGGGCAGCAACCGAGCGGCCAGAAAGTACGTTCGGCCGTGTTCCCTCGTCACGTCCTCGCAGAATTCATAGGACGCAGACAATGCGTTCATGACACGCGGATCACGCAGATTCTGACGTCGAGGGCGCCGAGGCGGCTGACGTCATTTCGATCGGTTTCTCGTGTTTGCGTCCACGAAGTCTGAGTGGATCTTCCGTCTGCAAGGACATAGCCGCGATCACGGCAGCGACGATGGCCAGAGCCACATGCGGGAAGGTGTAGAGGCCGATCGATCCGTCAGGCTGGAACACCAGCATCAGCCAGGTGGACAGCCCGGTCAGTACGGCGAGAGTCGTCGGCGACATTGCGAAACCGGCCGCTACTGCCAGCGGCCAGGAGTAGTACCAGGGGAGTGCTGCGGGGGACAGAACGACGATGGCGACCATCACGATCACGATGCCCATGACGGCGTCGCGCTCGGTCTTGCGGTAGCGCCACCACACGACGGCGATGATCGCGATCAACACAACCGCCGAGATGGTCCGGGAGACTTCGAGGATGTCGTTGAAATGGTCACCGGCGAACCAGGAGGTGGCCATGGTTCCGATGTGCGCCACGATCGTGGGCAGCGAGAGCCAGTTGATGATCTTTGCCGAACCCGAGAGTGCCGTCGTCCAGCCGAGGCCGACGCCGGCGATCAGTGAGGTGGATCCGAGTACCGCCACGAATACCGCGAAACCTGCACCGGCCGTTTTGACGAACGATCGGATCGGTGACGCCGGTTCTCGCCCGGCCGCGGCTGCGTCCTCCCGTTCGTGGATCATCCAGATCCAGACGATGAAGGGAAGTGCGACGCCCGCGGTTGCCTTGATCGCGACGGCGAGTGCGATCAGCCCGATTCCGAACAGGTGCTTGCGTTCGAGAGCGAGCGCAATGCCCGCGGCCATGAGGCCGACCATGAGCATCTCGTTGTGAACGCCGCCGATCAGGTGGATCAGGACGAGGGGATTGAGTACTGCGAGCCACAGGGCGATCGAGGTGTTTCCGCCGAGCTTCGTCGCGAGATGGGGAACGGCCCACATCATCAGGGCGAGTCCGGGCAGCATCGTGATCCGCAACAGCATCGTGCCGGCGATGACGTTCTCGCCGGTCAGCCGAACGATGGCGTCGGCAAGGAGAAGGTGAACCGGGCCGTACGGGGTAGTTGTCGTCGTCCACACGTTGGAGACGTTGTCGAGCAGGATTCCCGGATTGACGACGGGGCCGACGGCATACGGGTCGAAGCCGTTGCGTAACAAGGCGCCCTGTGCCAGGTAGGAGTAGGCGTCACGGCTGAACATGGGCACCGCGAACAGCAGCGGAAACGTCCAGACCGGGACGACGTAGCGCAGGCCGCGCAACGAGACGTCACCGCGCAGAGTCGAGCGGCCCAGTCGAACCCAGGCAGCGATCATGCACAGGACACCGATCCAGACGATGGCCGCCGACAGAATCGATCCGTGTCCGAAACGGAGCCAGGACAGATGCATCGACTCGAGCAGCGGATCTTGGCGCCGGACGCTACCGGCACCGAATCCGCCGAACGTGATCATGACTGCGCCGAAGAAACCGAGCAGTGCACTGTGACCTTCGGGAGTCCGAAGGAAATTGGCGGCCCTTAGGTGCCACGGTCTTTCAGTGGCTGCGGCAGAGGACGTCATCGGTGCAGGTTCCTCCCCCGAGGAGATCGGTGTCGATCGGCGCATGCAGCGCCCGAGTCGGTGAATCGTGGATGAATGGTCGGTTACGAGGGGCTAGTTTAGTTGCTCGCACGAGTGCCCACCGCGCTGGCTCGCTCGCGTGTACCGGTAATACGTTCGGCGGCGAGCCGGCCGGACAGCAGAACGGTCGGTACTCCCACCCCCGGAACGGTTCCCGATCCGGCGAGAACGACGTTGTCGAAGCCGCGGGCGAGGTTCTTGCGTCGGAACGGCCCCGTCTGGGTGAAGGTGTGTGCCGCCGCGAACGGGCTACCCGCGGCCATGCCCTTCTCGAGCCAGGTCTGCGGGGTGTCGACGTGATCGATATCGAACCCCTCGACCAGTCCCGTATAGCCACGTTCTTGCAGCGTGAGGATGATTTCACGCACGTAGGCCGGGCCGAGAACTGCCCAGTCGAGCGGCGCACTGTCCAGATTCGGGCACGGCGCGAGGACTGACAGCGGTTCACGGATCCGGCCGTCTCGCGAGAAGGCCAGGCTCGGGTCGGTCTGCGCCGGTCGGGTGACGAGCAGTGACGGATCACTCATCAATTGCCCGCGGCCGCGGCGTGCCGTGATCTCGGCGAAGGTGCGCTTCCACGCCTCGCCGAAGTCGATCATGTGGTGTCGCTGCGCGGGCCATCCGTCGGCGACGGCTGAAGAAACAGTGCCGTGAATCACGACCGCGGACGGCGATGTACGCACCGGTCGCGGGCGCAATCGCGTATGCGGGCGCAAGAGGGAGTCCGTGACGGCCATGTCGGGGGCGAGGACTGCGACATCACAGTCGTAGCTCTCACCGTCGCGTGTGTGTACGGCACGCACGCGACGGTCGCTCGCCTCGAGTCGTTCGACCGTGCGGCCGAGATGCAGAATTCCGCCGGCCTCGGTGAAAGCGTCGGCCATCGACTCGGCGATCGTGCGCATCCCGCCCTCGGGAAAGTAGACGCCCAGTGAGGTGTCCATGTGAGCGATCGCCCCGTACACCGCGAGGGCTCGAGACGGAGCAACTCCCGCATACAGCGCTTGGAAAGTGAAGATCCGCCGGAGTCGAGGGTCGCGGATCTTGCGATCCACCTGCCCGCCCAGTTTCCCGAATCCTCCCAGTGCGACGAGTCGGCTCAGATCCTTGACTGCTTCACGCGAATTGACCAGTCCGAGGGGAGAATCGAAGTCGGCGTCCATGAAGCGGTCGAATTCCGCGTCGAAGATGCGGTTCAGCCATCGCCGCAACGCACGGTATCGCTGCGCTTCTTCCGGCCCGCAGACACGGGAGACTTCGGCAGCCATGTCTTCGGGGTCGGCGTGAACATCGAGAGCGGTGCCGTCTGCGAATCGCGCGTGGTACGTCGGATCGAGCTTGTGCACAACGAATTTGGGGTTTGTCGAGTCGGGGTCGGAGCCGACGGCCGCAAGAGCGTCTTCGACGAGTTCGGGCATCGTGAGCACCGTTGCGCCGTTGTCGATGCTGTAGTCACTGCCCTGGTAGACACCGACTCGCCCGCCGACCGAGCCGTTGCTCTCGAGGATCGTGACGTCGCGGCCGGCGCCACGCAGATACAACCCCGCAGACAGTCCGGCAAGTCCCGCGCCGACGATCACGACTCGATCGGTCGGCGAGCTGACGGTTCGAGTGCGGTGCACGTCTGCCACGGTCAGTAGCTTCGCTTCGTGGCCGCGATCGCCATATCGGTCAGGCGAGCCTTGGACTCTGCCGTTGCCGTGCTCGAGTCGAGGGCGTTCGCAGCTGCCTCGACGAGGGTGTCGATCTGCGTTTCGACGTCGGTGACGGCGCCAAGATCGGTGATCACCTGACGCAGAGTGTCGACTTCGTTGTCGGTCAACTGGGTGCCGATTCCGTTGCGGAGCAGTTCTGCTGCCGCCGGATCTGCGGCGTCGGCGCGGGCAAGCGCCATCGCGAACAGGACAGTCCGCTTACCGGCGATGAGATCGTCGCCCGACGGTTTGCCCGTGACGGACGGATCTCCGAAGACACCGAGCAGGTCGTCGCGAAGTTGGAAGGCAATCCCGATGTCGGTGCCGAACGTCCGGTAGGCATCGATCAACTCGGCGTCTGCACCGAACAGTGCGGCGCCGAGGTGCAGGGGGCGTTCGATCGTGTACGCGGCGGTTTTGTAACGGTTGACCCGCATGGCTGCCTCGACGGTCTCGTCTCCGCGGGCTTCGTTGCTGATGTCGAGGAATTGGCCACCGAGCACCTCGGTGCGCATTGCCGACCAGACCGGGCTCACTCGTGCGGCCGCGTCGGGGCTGATCCCGGATTCTCGGATCATGTCGTCAGCCCAGGCCAAGGCCAGGTCGCCGAGAAGAATGGCGACGGCCTCGCCGAAGTGCGCGGAGTCGCCGCTCCACTCCTCGCCTCGGTGCTGGTCCTCGAATTCGACGTGAACGGTCGGGAAGCCGCGCCTGGTCGTTGATGCGTCGATGATGTCGTCGTGGACGAGCGCGCAGGCCTGCACCAGTTCGAGGGCCGCGCACGCACGAATCACCGCCTCCGCGTCGCTCCCGTTCGGGTCGCCTCCGGCGCCGAGCCATCCCGTCCAGGCGAACGAGGGCCGGACGCGCTTTCCTCCGCGCAGGACGAAGGCTTCGAGGGTGCTGACGGCTTTCTCGTATCCACCGCCGATGTTCGAGACGAGTTCGCGGCGTGAATCGAAGAAGTCGCGGAGCGCTCCTTCGAACATGCCTGGCAGTTCGAGTGAGGTCGGATGCGGTGCGGTGTTGGTCGAACTCTGTCCAACGCGCGCGGTTCCTGCGGACAGGGTGGCCTCCAAGATCGGTATGTTCTCGCGCCGGAGGGTTACACGGAAGCGAGCTTGGGGCCCAGCTTAGTGGGGGTTGGAATCAACGGGGGTTCGGGCCGTGAACTGCGTGATCCTGACATTCGGGATACGCAGTCCTGGGCGATGAGCTTGTTTGCAGCTGGAAAACATATGCTTGACCGGTGACATTCGATCCAGTCAGGGGCCGCTCCAGCGAGGGGTGGGCCACCCGAACACCGTCGATCGTCGATCGGATCGCTTCCTCGACAGGTAGCCGTATTCCGTTCTCGGTCGAGTTTTCGCCGCCGCGCGACGCTGACGCCGAAGCGCGCCTGTGGCGTGCGGTGCGTACCTTCGAGCGGCTCGGACCGGCGTTCGTCTCGATGACTTACGGCGCAGGTGGCTCGACGCGCGATCGTACGGTGCGCGTCACCGGCGAATTGGCCGAGGAGACGACCCTGCTGCCGGTTGCTCACCTGACTGCTGTTTCGCACAGCACCGAAGAACTTCGCGCCATGGTCGGTGCCTACGCCGACCGTGGCATCAGCAACATCCTCGTGTTGCGCGGCGATCCGCCCGGCGATCCGCTCGGCGAGTGGAAGAAGCATCCCGAAGGCGTCGAGTACGCCGAGGAACTCGTGCGGATGGTCCGTGACCTGGGCGACTTCCACGTCGGTGTCGCGTCGTTCCCCGAGGGGCACTACCGCGCTCCGGACTTGGCGTACGACACGAAGTACCTGGTGTCGAAGTTGCGTGCCGGCGCCGAGTACTCGATCACGCAGATGTTTTTCGACGTGGAGGACTACCTGCGTCTCCGTGACCGGGTGAGTGCATACGACGCAGAACAGGGCGCCAAGCCGATCATCCCGGAGATCATGCCGGTGACGTCGCTGCGCTCGGTGCGGCGCATGCTCGAGCTCTCGGGCTCCTCATTGCCCCCTGCTCTCGAACGCCGATTCGACGCCGCGGCCGGAAGCGGTCCGGAAGAGAACCGTGCAGCGGTCCGCGAACTCGGCATCGATCTGGCCACCGAGATGGGAGAGCGGTTGATCGCCGAAGGCGCTCCGTGCCTGCACTTCATCACGTTGAACTTCGCGCGCGCCACCAGTGAGGTCCTCGAGCGACTCGGTCTCACCCCCGACACCTCTGTCGGGACAGCACAAGCCGTCTGATCCCGGTTGCCCCGCTCGACACCAATCGAGGGGGCAACCGCCAGGCGCTACTTCGTGGTGTTTTTCGGATTCCTGTTGTCAGCTTGCTTGCTGACAGGTGATTTCGTGACAGGCGTCTTCATGGCCGGTGCTTTCGCGGCGGGCGCGCGCTTGATCGGTGCTCGATTGCGCGCCATCCAGGCCATTGCACCGACGATAATCGCGACACCGAGCGCCAGTCCGGCCATGATTCCTGCCCACCCGGCGAAGCTTCGGGTGCTGGGGTCCGCGTAGTTGACCTCGGCGCGCATTGTCGACACCTCGCCGGCGGGCAAAGTCCACGACACCCGGGAATCGCCGTCTCGTGTTCCGTTGGTCGTGCCGACCCGTGCCGGGAAGGCGATGCTGACCTGGACGTCGGCGCCCTGAGTTGGAACCGTCTTCAGGTCTGCCTTGCCGTCGAGCGTGACGGTGTCCCCGGATCGCTTGAGGGTGATCTGGAACGACCCGGATCCCTCGGCATACATCGAGCCCAGTTGGGCGACGTCACCGAAGGACAAGTCGCTGAAGAACGCCTGGCTGCCGACGTATCCGTCCTTCTTGTATTCCTGAACCCGTATCTTGTCCTCCAGCGAGGAAGGCGGGGTCAGCTGCGGACCCTTGTCCGCCTCGTTCGCCGGAATAGCGGCAGCTACCACCTGTCCGGTCACACGATCGTTCGCGGACACTCCCATCGACACCTGCACGCGGATGCACCCGGCAAGCAAGGGAACAAGCATGAGGGCGAGCGCGGCAACCGTCAGGAAACGTTTCCGACTGGTCGGCTTGGCGGCGGGATCGGTGGACTGTTGCACAGTGGTCATCGTGCCAGCCGTGGCGTAGCCAGTCATCGAGGCGGGGGCGTGTCGGCGGGTGAAGTTCGGCGGGTGACCTTCACGACCTGCTCGAACGACGCAGCCACTGACTCGCTTTACCCCGGCGGCTGTCGGACAGTGCGATTCGAGCGGCACTGCGACCACTGGCTCCGGACACACCACCACCGGGATGCGTCGAGGCTCCGGTCAGATACAACCCGTCTGCTCCCGGAACGCGATGGCCGGACAGTTCGGGAAGCGGTCGCCACAACATCATCTGATCGAGTGACATCTCGACGTGCATGACATTTCCGCCGATCATCCCCAATTCCGACTCGATGTCGCGGGGAGTCTGAATGAAGCGGTCGAGGACGGAATCGGCGAATCCGGGTGCAAAAGCCTCCATCTCGCCGACGATCCGGTCGGCCTCGGCCTCGGCGACCGACGCCCAATCGCGATGTCCGCTGAGACGATACGGCTGCCACTGCGACCACAGTGTCACCTGATGCCGCCCGGCCGGGGCGATCGTGGGATCGATTCCGCTGAAACTCATTCCGAGAACCGCAGGGCGAGGAGGCAGTTCCCCTGCCAGTGCTGCGCCGTGTGCAGTGCGCAAGTGGGCGCGATCGGAAACGAGTAATTGCAATCCCGAGGTACTTTCCCGTGTCGTGGCGTCGCCGCGGTAGGAAGGGAGCGCAGATGTCGCCAGTCGCAATACAGCGCCGATGCCGGGGCCGACCCTGATCTTCCGCCTCCAGTGATCGAGCGTGGTTCGGTCGAAGCCTCCGTTGCCCAGGAGATCGAGTGTCGTGAGGATGTGGCAACCCGCGATTACCTTGCGAGCGTGAACTTCTCGACCGCTCTCGGTTGTGACGGTCCAGTGATTCGAGTTCCGGCGGATCGACGTCACGCCGTCACCGAGCGCGACGGTGGCGCCGTCGACAGCCATCCGGGAGGCCAACGCAGCACTCAGTGCGCCGCTCCCTCCGACTGCTCGCCCGGGCGGCAGGACGTGCATGAGGGCCGCGAAGCCGACCATCGGAGCGGTTCCCGGTTCCGACATCGGAGGCCCGGACTGGGCGCCGAACCACGCCAACGCTGCCTTGAGCGCCTCACTGTCGAAATACTCGTCCAGTAGTGCGTCGCCAGGCGCGAGGAACTGCCGCGACAGTTCGCTGTTGCCGCGCGCTGTGGCCAGTCCTCCGAACGCACCGATCAGGTTCGATCCGGTGGGCGGTGTGGAAAATGCCCTCATCACGTGTCGGCTGCGCTCCGACCACACCGCGACGAACCGCCGGTACGCGTCGGCGTCCTTTGTCCCGCAAGCTCGTTCGATGGACCGGCAGGTTGCATCGAGGTCGCGATGAAACACGATGCCCGGCCCGTCGGTGCCAGGGGCGGGCGGAGCGAACGCCCACGGGTCACAGTCGATGTAGCGAAGGCCGTGCGCGCCGAGTCCGAGTTCCTCGATGATGCCGCTGTGTCGGATCATGAGGTGCGCAGACGACCCCCGGTCCACCTTGTATCCGGGAAATCGCTCGACGGTCGAGACGGCACCGCCGAGAACCGTGTCCTTCTCGAGAACCTCGACCGACCAACCATCACGTGCGAGATACGCGGCCGAAACGAGCGCGTTGTGTCCGGAACCGACGACGACGGCGTCGAGAAATGCGCTCACAGCGGCAGTCCACGGCCGAGGACTGCGAACGGTCGGTTGTCGCCGGCAAAACGAAATCTGCGGAGTACGTCGCGAAATCCGAGACGGCGGTACAGCCGCCAGGCTCGGTTGTCCTCGTCGAACACCTCAGGTGTCGACAACAGAACGCTGCGTTCGGTTCGATCGAGGAGGAGGTGGCGCAAGAGCGATTCGCCCAATCGGTGACCTTGACCGTTCGGATGCACGTGGAGTTCGGTGAGTTCGAAGTAGTCGCTCAGAATCGCGTCGATCTCGCTCTGAGGGCGACCCGAGCGCCGAAGCCCGTGCAGTACCTGTTGATGCCACCACTGGTCCGGGCTCCCGCGATACCCGTAAGCGATCCCCACCAGCGGCAGATTTTCGTGTGACGGTTGCTGGGGAACCGCCAATGCGCCGACGGCTTTCCAGCCAGGCCGGTTCGCGTGCTCCTGCCACATCGGTGCGCGATGGAACTCGGTTCCTCGCGGATAGTCCATCGCAGTGACGTACACGGCCAGTGCCTCGTGGAGTCGACTCGCGAATTCTTCACGATCGAGGTCGACCGTATGTGGTGTCCAGGCGATCTGCGGGTCGACCGGTCTCACCTCTTCTCTTGACGGCGTGTCGGTGGGTGCAGTTATATTGAATAGGTCGAACAGATGTTCGATGTGGGTGATCCGGAGATGCCCGAAGGGAAGCGGGCATCTCCGGCCCACCTGGCCTTGGATCCTTACGGTGCAGGAGGTGCCCCGATGTCCGAGCATGTAAAGCCTGATCGTGTGAAGTGCCAACGAACTCTTCCGGCCGAGTTGTCGAGCCCGTCGGATGCCGCAATCTCGCGATTGCCGATATCGGCGAGACGGTCCTTCGGTGCGACGGACGCCAGCCACCGCACTGCGCAAGTGGGAAAGTCCGGTGTGGCGTGGGGGCTCCTCAGGAAGGCGGATGCGCTTCTCGAGGAAGCGATTGGGGCGGGCGATCCTGCCGACCGGTTCCGGTGTGCCTATCTGGCAGCACTACGTGGTGCCGGGGCAGTGTTGGCCGCAGCTCCTGCCGGTACCGGATCGAAGCGCAAGCGAAGTGGAAACGCGTGGGTTCTGATGGACGCCGCAGCGCCCGCGTTCGGAGCGTGGTCGAAGTTCTTCGCGGGGTGGTCCGCTGCGCGTGCGGCCGTGGAAACCGGTGTGTCGATCGTGATCACGGACTCCGATTCCGATGCATTCTTCGCCGAGGTCGGTCGTTTTCTCACGGCGGTCGAAGATTTCATCGGTCAGGACGCGTCCGAGCATTTGCGAGCGTCGTGAACAAATGGTCCGTGTTGGCAGTTGTTTCCGGGGAATTTCCTGGTCCGCACAGGCAAATGGAGCCGAATCGGGGCCCTTCGGCACGAATACGTACGCTTGTGGCGGAACTCGTACCCGGAGTTGGTGGTCCGAGACCTAAACTGCTCGTATTATGAAAACAGGTAATCGTCCAACTTGATTACCCGCCGCCCCACACCGTGGGGTGGTTGCCAAACTTCCAGTGCCGGGGGAGGTACCGTGCCACTCTCCGAGCACGAGCAGCGCATGCTCGATCAGATCGAGAGCGCTCTCTATGCCGAAGACCCCAAGTTCGCCTCCAATGTGAGGGGCGGCCGTATGCGGGCGCCGTCGAGTAGACGGCGGTTCCAAGCAGCGGCTCTATTCGTGCTGGGTCTGGTCCTGCTGATCGCGGGGGTTGCCCTCCCGCTCAAGCCGGGCGGTTTTCCGATCATCAGCCTGTTCGGTTTCTTGTTCATGTTCGGCGCAGGGGTCTTGTTCCTCTGGGGTGGTGGACGCAAGTCCGCAGCAGCAGCCGAACCCGCTTCCGAAGGTGGCAATCATCCCTCCGGTCCGCCGGGTAGGGGTAGTGCCGGTGGATCCGGGCGGGGACGCGGCCGCAAGTCCGGCGGCGGATTCTCGTCGCGGATGGAAGATCGATTCAAACGCAGGTTCGAGCAGGACTAGCTCTCCCGCCCTTCTTCGGGCGTACTTCGAGAGTGGTGCAGTTCGGACATGACGCCCTCTGTAGGGCACGGACGACCACACGTCGTTGGTGTGGGTGTTGTACATGTGTGCCGGCAATCCATCGAAGTGAATCAGTGACGCGCGAGCGAATCACTCGCCACCCACGGTCGCCCCTAGGCAAGCCCGCGGGCTTCCTCCACTTCGCTCCACTCGCCCCTCCACTTTCCTCCACCCTGGTCGAACTGCAACGCACGACCAGACCTCGTCCCGCTCACGTCTATTCGAAAACCGCGCTTGTACTGCGATTTTGCTTGGGGGAGCGACAAATCGTGGCGTGAAGGGTCGATATGACGGCGGTGTGGGCCGGGACACGGTTGCAAATTTCCCCCACGTATCCCCACCTGCGCTGACCTGCTATTTGTCAGCAAATGATGCTGAATAGGGACCATGTGCTCCTTGTTTGTGGGGGAAAGTGGGGTACTGTGGGTTCGGGCGGAGAGCTGAAGCACGATCCGCTCGATAGGGAGGGTTTCAGCGCAAGCTCGCAGGAGGTGTCGAGTGTTCCTCGGTACCTTCACGCCGAAGCTCGACGACAAAGGTCGGCTCACGTTGCCGGCAAAGTTCCGAGACGAACTGGCAGGAGGATTGATGATCACCAAGAGTCAAGATCACAGCCTCGCCATCTACCCCCGGGACGAGTTCGTCAAGCTTGCTCGAAAGGCAGCGGCAGCTCCACGCAATGATCCGGCAGCTCGGGCGTATGTACGTGCCCTGGCCGCCGGTACAGATGAACAGCACGCCGATGCCCAGGGGCGAATCACCCTCTCGGCTGATCATCGGCGTTACGCAAACCTGTCCAAGGAATGCGTAGTGACCGGCTCCGTCGATTACCTCGAGATCTGGGATCTAGCAGCCTGGGAGAGGTATCTCGGAGACAACGAAGAGGACTATTCGCAGGCAACAGGCGAATCTCTCAGCGAGATCGTCTAGGCGAAGAGCCCCCGGCGAATGCCGCGAGGCCTCTGCCCGGAAAGACCCTGACGCACTTCCCCAGCGCCAGGTTCTCCTTCGGGCAGGGACCTCGAAGCATTCGCCTTCTCGAACAGTCATCGCCTTCTCGGAAAGTCAGCACCTTTTCGAAAAGTCATCGGAAATCATGAAAGTAGGAGCCGGAGCAATCATGGTGGATCACGAGGTGAACGAACCCTCGGATGCCGATGGCTTCGCGCACGTCCCCGTACTTCTGCATCGTGCCGACGATCTTCTCGGCCCTGCCATCACCGCCGTCGGTGACGGTGGCGAAGGCGCATACATGATCGATGCGACGTTGGGGCTCGGAGGCCACTCCGAATTCTTCCTCGGCAAGTACCCGGGCCTTCACCTCATCGGTCTCGATCGCGACACCAACGCACTCCGCATCGCTTCCGAGCGTCTGGCGCCATTCGCGGACCGAACCACGTTCGTGCACACCACGTATGACGGGATCGAAGACGCGCTCGAACAGGCAGGTCTGTCGTCGACGGAGTCGGTTCACGCGATCCTCTTCGATCTGGGTGTGTCGTCGATGCAGTTGGACGAAGCCGACCGAGGTTTTGCGTACTCGATCGACGCCCCTCTCGACATGCGGATGGATCAGACGGTCGGGCTGACCGCGGCAGAGGTCCTGAACACCTACAGTCACGGCGACCTTGCTCGCATTCTGAGCACGTACGGCGAAGAGCGGTTCGCCGGAAAGATTGCGTCCGAGATCCTTCGGCAGCGTGAGCGTGAACCATTCACCACCAGTGCAGCTCTGGTCGAGTTGCTGTACCGAACAATCCCGGCGGCCACGCGGCGTACGGGTGGACACCCGGCCAAGCGCACCTTCCAAGCGCTGCGGATCGAAGTCAATGCCGAGTTGGATTCGCTTCGCGCGGCCGTTCCTGCCGGGCTCGATGCACTGGCAGTCGGTGGGCGAGTGGTGTTCATGTCCTACCAGTCGCTCGAGGATCGAGTTGTGAAGGCGGAGTTGGTTCCCCGCTCGAAGTCCTCCAGTCCCGAAGGTCTACCGGTCGAGTTGCCGGGTATGGGGCCGGAGTTCCGCATTCTCACCCGTGGCGCAGAACGTGCGTCTGAGCAGGAAATCGAAGAGAACCCACGATCAGCTCCGGTGCGTTTGCGTGCCGCAGAACGCATTTCCAGGAGGCGGGCATGAGTCGTCAGGGCAAATCCGGTGCAGCGCAACGCGCATACGACAAGCGCACCGCACGGGCGGCAGGCCGGACCGGAACTGCCGCTGCTGCCGGCCCGTCGATCTCTCCTCGGGCGATGCTCAAGGGGCGGGTACCGTTCGTGGCCTCCGTTATCGGACTTCTGTCCATCGGTCTCGCGGTGACTCTGCTGCTGACCACTCGCGCTGCCGAGGATTCGTACCAACTCAGTGATGCACGTGCATACAACCAGTCTTTGGTCGAGCAGAAAGCAGCGCTCGAACGTGACTTCCAGTCGCGTAACTCGGCTCCGGAGTTGGCAAATCAGGCAAGCGCTCTCGGCATGGTCCCCGCCAAGGACCCTGCACGTCTGGTAGTTCATCCGGATGGTTCGGTCGAGGTCGTCGGAACGCCGACTCCCCCGACTGCCGGCGCGATGCCGCCGCTCGATGCGCCCACATCGGTGCCCGCACCGACCGCGACACCGCCGCGCACCACAACGCCGGTTGTTCCTGGAGCCACGCCGAGCGTTCCGAATAACACGCGAAACCTCGCGCAGAGTGAACAATTGGTTCCTGTGATCCCCACGACGACAGCACCCGCCACCACGACGGCGGTGCCTGCTCCGCCTGAGGAACGTCGGTGAGTCAGAACTCCCGTAACAACCCCGGTCGGCGTCCGCGCCGCTCGGCCACTGCCTCATTTCCGTTTCGTCAGCGAGTCGGTCGTATCACCATGTGTGGTGCGCTCGCCGTTGCGGCATTGCAGCTCTTGTGGATTCAGGGAATCGATGCGCCGAGCCTGGCTGCGGAATCTGCGAATCAACGAACCACGACGCAGGTCGATCCGGCCGTACGCGGCTCGATAACCGATCGCAACGGAAACCCCCTCGCGTTCACCATGGAAGCCAAGGCGCTGACTTTCCAGCCGGTGCGAGTACGCAAGGAACTCGAGGAAGCGCGCGCGAAGAGCATCGAGCAGGGCGCCGAGGGTGACAAGCAGGCGCCGGAAGTCAGCGATCGCCTCGCCGAGATCGCCGCCGGAATCCACGCCAAGCTCGGCGATACCGTTCCGGAAAAAGATCTGCTTCAGAAGATGAACAGCAACGAGACTTTCACGTACCTCGCTCGCAGCGTGGATCCGGCGGTTGCTGCCGAGATCTCGGACAAGTTCCGGGAGGTCGGCCTCGAGCGACAGGACATCCGCGAGTACCCCGGTGGCTCTCTGGCGGCGAATCTCGTCGGCGCGACCGGCTGGGACGGGCACGGTTTGCTCGGCCTCGAAGATTCGATGGACTCCACGCTCGCCGGAACCGATGGATCCGAAACGTACGACCGCGGTTCCGACGGCGCTGTGATCCCTGGTAGCTGGCGTGACAAGCAACCGGCCGTCAACGGTTCGGGTGTCGAGCTGACCATCGATTCGGACCTCCAGTTCTACGTTCAGCAGCAGGTCCAGATCGCCAAGGACAAGTCGGGCGCCAAGAACGCTTCGGTTGTGGTCATGGACTCCAAGACGGGACAGGTGTTGGCCATGTCCAACGACAGCACCTTCAACCCCGCGATCGGCATCGACAAGAACGCGCCGACAGCCGAAATGGGCAATCCGTCGGTCAGCACGCCGTTCGAGCCCGGATCGGTGAACAAGATCGTCACCGCAGCAGCGGCCATCGAGGACGGTAAGACAACTCCGGACGAAGTTCTGCAAGTCCCGGGCAGCATCACGATGTCCGGTGCCACAGTCAAGGATGCGTGGGATCACGGTGTGGCCCCGTATACCTCTACCGGTGTGTTCGGAAAGTCCTCGAACGTCGGCACCTTGATGCTCGCTCAGCGAGTGGGCGAGGATCGCTACGCAGACATGCTGAACAGGTTCGGCCTCGGACAACGCACAGACGTCGGACTTCCCGGCGAGAGCGCCGGCAGCGTCCCGAGTCGCGATCAGTGGTCCGGCGGAACCTTCGCGAACTTGCCGATCGGGCAGGGTCTTTCGATGACAACCTTGCAGATGACCGGGATGTACCAGGCCATTGCCAACGACGGTGTGCGAATTCCTCCGCGAATCGTGAAGTCGACTGTCGATTCTTCCGGCACTCGGACCGAGACGCCGCAGCCCGAGGGTGTCGAGGTGGTCAGCGCCCAGACAGCGTCGACGGTTCGGGACATGTTCCGATCGGTCACTCAGGAAGACACCGGCAACCAACGAGGAACYGGTGTTGCCGCGGGCGTCGAGGGATACCAGGTCAGCGGAAAGACCGGCACCGCGCAGCAAGTGGATCCCGCGTGCAAGTGCTACTCCAACTCCAACTACTGGATCACCTTCGCGGGGATCGCGCCCGCGGACAACCCCCGATTCGTGATCGGAATCATGCTCGACGCACCGGTTCGCGGTGTGGACGGCGGCGGCGGTCAATCGGCAGCACCGTTGTTCCACAACATCGCGTCGTGGATGCTGCAGCGTGACAGCGTTCCGATGTCGCCGGACCCCGGTCGCAAGTTGGTGTTGCAGGCGGACTGATTGCGGTGTGTCGGTTTCGACAGGGTCTTCGGGTGAATCCCGGACACGGTAATCTCAAACGTCGCAGTAACCTCATTCATCGCAGTACGCCGAACTTTGCTTGCGCTGCGACCGCCACAGAACAACGACCGCGATAGAACAACGACAATTGCCAGGAGTCGAGTGACAGTGCCGAATCGTTTGCAATCGTCGAACTCGGACGGCGCTCCCGGGACGCGTCCGACACAACCGGTTGCTACCGCGATCACGGCGCTCTCCGAACTGTCCGGAGCTCGCCTCGAATGGGTCGGGCAACCGGGATCACAGTCGTCGGAGGTCGTCGTCAAGGGCGTCGACCTGCGTGCGCAGGGAATCGTGGCCGATGACCTCTTCGCCGCTCTGCCCGGTGCCAGGACGCACGGCGCTCAGTTCGCCGTCGACGCTCTGGGGCGCGGTGCGACCGCGATCTTGACCGACGAGGCCGGTCTCGAATTGATCGAGGCCGCCGGCAAGGCGCCCGACCGGTCCGTCCCGGTTCTCGTTCATCCGAACCCGCGGGATGTGCTCGGTGAGATCTCAGCGGAGATCTACGGCCGGCCATCGGAGAAGATGCAGGTCGTCGGCATTACCGGCACATCCGGCAAGACGACGACGTCGTACTTGCTCGAAGCGGCGATTGCCGGAGCCGGCCGCAAGCCCGGTCTGGTTGGCACCATCGAGACTCGGATCGACGGCCGCCGAGTACCCAGCGCTCTGACCACGCCGGAAGCTCCGCAACTCCATGCTCTTTTCGCCGTGATGGCAGAGCAGGGGATCGATACCGTCGTCATGGAGGTGTCCAGTCACGCGCTGGCTCTCGGACGCGTCGACGGCATCCGCTTCGACATCGGCGCGTTCACCAATCTTTCGCAGGACCACCTGGATTTCCATCGGGACTTCGAGGAGTACTTCCAGGCCAAGGCTCGACTGTTCGATCCCGAGTCGACGGTGCGAGCCGAGCATGCCGTCGTCTGCGTCGACGACGTATGGGGTCGACGGATGGCTGAGTTGGCCGCGACCGACGAGAGCGATGCGGTGACCACGGTCTCGACCTCGACGGCCGAGGCCGAGTGGAAGGTCGGCGCCGTCCAGGTTGCCGAGGACGGCTCGCAGACCTTCGAGTTGGTCGGACCGGACGGACAATCGTGGCCCGTCTCGCTTCGCCTCCCCGGTCGATACAACGTGGCCAACGCAGCCTTGGCACTGACTGTCAGCTTCGCGGCCGGACTCGATCCGGACGCTGCTGTTCGAGCACTCGGAACGGTGGATGTCCCCGGACGGGTCCAGCGGATCGACCGTGGGCAGAGCTTCCTGGCAGTCGTCGACTACGCCCACAAACCGGCAGCGCTCGAAGCCGTGATCGCCACCCTGCGCAATCAGGTTCCCGGCCGAGTGGCTGTGGTCGTCGGTGCGGGCGGTGACCGCGACGCCGGCAAACGCACCCTCATGGGCGAAGCTGGTGCGAGGGGCGCAGACCTGCTGATCGTCACCGACGACAACCCGCGCACCGAGGATCCCGCGAAAATTCGCGCTTCGGTTATGCAAGGCGCCATCGACGTTCCCGAATCCGAACGCGGCGAGATTCGCGAAGTGGGGGACCGGGCGCTCGCGATCGAGCAAGCAGTCCGGTGGGCGCAGCCAGGCGACGTAGTACTGGTGGCAGGCAAAGGCCACGAAGTGGGTCAAGAAATCGACGGGGTCAAACACCCATTCGACGACCGCGAGGTGTTGGGCGAAATGATCGGCCGATTCGCGATCAACACAGCACATGGAGGCAAGCAATGATCCCGATGACGCTCTCTCGGATCGCCGAGATCGTCGGAGGAACCCTGCATGACGTCGACGATCCGTCGACTCAGGTGACAGGAACCGTCGAATTCGATTCGCGCAAGGCTGGTCCAGGTGGACTGTTTCTCGCACTCCCCGGCGCACGCGTCGACGGTCACGACCATGCGGAAGCGGCGGTGGCCGCCGGTGCGGTGGCGGTGCTAGCAGCGCGGCCGGTCGGGGTTCCGGCGATAGTTGTCCCGTCGGTACCGAACGACGGTCCGAGCGCTGTGATGTTGCTCGAACATGACACAGACGGATCCGGGGCTGCCGTCTTGCATGCCCTCGGCCTCCTGGCCAGGGCCGTGGTCGACGAACTGGCAGCAGAGGGGTCGGCTTCGGGGGGCGGGCTGACGCTGGTCGGTGTCACTGGTTCGGCAGGCAAGACCTCGACCAAGGACCTGATTGCGGCGCTGCTTCGCGAGCGCGGTGAGGTGGTCGCCCCACCAGGCTCGTTCAACAACGAACTGGGTTTGCCGTGGACTGTGCTCCGCGCCGACGAGAAGACCCGCTTCCTGGTCCTCGAGATGTCGGCCCGTGGGGTCGGTCACGTCGGCGAACTGACCAAGATCGCGCCGCCGAAGATCGGCGTCGTTCTCAATGTCGGCACCGCCCATCTCGGTGAATTCGGTTCGCGTGAAGCGATCGCGGTCGCCAAAGGTGAACTGGTGGAAGCACTCCCGTCGGCAGCCGACGGTGGAGTTGCGGTCCTCAACGCCGACGACCGCATGGTCGCCGCAATGGCGAGTCGAACCAAGGCCCGGATCGTATTCGTCGGTCAGTCCGAAGACTGCGACGTTCGGGCGACCGACGTTGTTGTCGACGACCAGGCCCGGGCTTCCTTCACGCTGAACTGTTCACAGGGTTATGCACGTATTCGCCTGGCCGTTCACGGCGAACATCACGTGAGCAACGCTCTTGCCGCTGCGGCCGTCGCACTCGAGAACGGCCTCGCGGTTGCAGACATCGCGCGTGTCCTCGAGGGCACGAAGGCAGCGTCCGCGAGGCGGATGGAAGTCACCGAGCGCGCCGACGGCGTCACCGTCGTCAACGACAGTTACAACGCAAATCCCGATTCCATGCGCGCTGCGCTCAAAGCGTTGGTGTCCATGGCGCGATCGGATCGGCACTTCGGGCGCCGTAGCTGGGCTGTGCTCGGTGAGATGGGTGAACTCGGGCCGGAATCGGTCGTCGAGCATGACGCGATCGGTCGCCTGGCCGTCAGACTAGATGTCAGCAAGTTGATCGTCGTCGGAACGGGCCGCACCTCGCGTGCGATGCATCAAGGTGCGGTGATGGAGGGGTCGTGGGGTGACGAGTCCGTCGTCGTGCCAGACGCAGCTGCGGCAATCGCCATTCTCGAAGCGGAACTCGAACCGGGCGATCTCGTCCTGGTGAAGGCATCCAAGTCTGTTGAACTGTGGACGGTCGCCGAAGCGATTCTGGCCGCAACGTCCAGCGACAACACCGGTGACGCGAACACCGATGGCGAGAACGGCGGGGATTCGCAGTGATCCAGATTCTTCTCGCCGCAGGCATCGCGCTGGCGGTCTCCATCATGCTCACGCCGATCCTGATCAAGGCGTTCTCGAAACAAGGTTTCGGGCAGGAGATCCGAACCGAAGGTCCAGCCAGTCACCAGGCCAAGCGAGGCACTCCCACGATGGGCGGCGTCGCGATCCTGACCGGAATCTGGGCCGGCTATCTCGGCTCACACCTCATCGGTCTCGGAATGGACAACGCGGAGGGGCCATCGGCGTCCGGCCTACTCGTTCTCGGTCTGACCACCGCGCTCGGTGGAGTCGGTTTCCTCGACGACTTCATCAAGATCCGCAAGCAGCGCAATCTGGGACTGAACAAGACCGCGAAGCTGGTCGGCCAGTTCGTCGCTGCCATTGCCTTCGGAATCTTGGCCCTGCAGTTCCGCGGTGACGACGGGCTGACTCCGGGCAGTGTTCATCTGTCGTACGTCCGCGACATCGCCACCGTCTCACTCGGTTCCGTGGTCTTCATCGCCTTTTGCTACCTACTGGTCAGCGCCTGGTCCAATGCCGTCAACCTGACGGACGGCCTCGATGGACTGGCCGCCGGAGCGATGAGTTTCGTTCTCGGCGCCTACGTCATCATCACGTTCTGGCAGTTCCGCTACTCGTGCGAGACGAATCCCGGTAAGGGTTGCTACGACGTCCGAGACCCGCTCGATCTCGCGGTGCTCTGCGCGGCAGGCGCCGGCGCGTGCATCGGTTTCCTCTGGTGGAATGCCGCACCCGCCAAGATCTTCATGGGCGACACCGGTTCTCTTGCCCTCGGCGGCATGCTCGCCGGATTGTCGATCACCACAAGCACGGAACTGTTGATGGTGGTCATCGGTGCACTGTTCGTCGCGGAGGCCGCGTCGGTGGTGATCCAGGTAGCGGTGTTCCGGTCCAGCCGACGGCGGGTCTTCCGAATGGCGCCGTTCCATCACCACTTCGAACTCGCCGGGTGGGCTGAAACCACGGTCATCATCAGATTCTGGTTGCTGGCGGCTATTGCRTCGGCTATCGGATTGGCACTCTTCTACAGCGAATACCTCGCAGCGCTCGGAGGCTGAAAACCATGACCAGCTCAGCGGATTCCGAGAACGACCTGTCCTGGCTCCGCGGTACGCGAGTGCTGGTCGCCGGAGGGCGGGTGTCCGGTCAAGCGACCATCGAACCTCTCGTCGCTCTTGGTGCTGTCGTGACGGTCGCCGATTCGACCTTGGACTTTGCGGAGCGCTGCGCCGAGCTCGGCGCGGACATGGTGACCACCACCTCGATCGAGGATGCTCCGGATTCGATCACCGAGTACGGGCTCGTCGTCACCAGTCCGGGCTTTCGGCCCGATGCACCGATCCTTGCAGCGGCCGCCGGTCACGGGATTCCCATCTGGGGAGACGTCGAGTTCTCGTGGCGCGTCGACCACAGCGGGCACTTCGGCGGTCCCCGTAAGTGGCTCGTCGTGACGGGGACGAACGGCAAGACCACGACGACGTCGATGCTGGCGTCGATTCTCGACGCCGCCGGAGTTGTCGGCCGAGCCTGCGGGAACATCGGGCTTCCGATACTCGACGCACTCGCCGAGACGTCGCCGCGCGTGGAGTACCTCGCTGTCGAACTGTCGTCTTTCCAATTGCACTGGGCGCCTGCGGTGCGTCCGGATGCCGGCGTCGTCCTCAATGTCGCCGAGGATCACCTCGACTGGCACGGCGGAATGAGCGCGTACGCCGAGGCAAAGTCGCGGGCGCTGAGTGGAAAGGTCGCGGTGGTCGGCCTCGATGACGCAATCGCTTCCGAACTGGGAACTCGCGCAACTGCAGACATTGTCACCGGGTTCAGATTGGGTGAACCGGGCGAAGGAGAACTGGGTGTCGAAGCGGGACACCTCGTGGACAACGCTTTCGGCGATCACGTCCGCTTGGCCGAAGCAGCTTCCATAGATCCGGCCGGCCCGGCAGGCGTCATGGACGCGCTGGCCGCTGCCGCTTTGGCGCGGGCACTCGGATTCGAGGCCGACGTCGTCGAACGCGGTCTGGCCGCACACAAGGTCGGCCCACACCGAGGGGCCCTGGTCGGTCGTGTCGGGTCCGTTGTGTACATCGACGATTCCAAGGCCACCAATCCGCACGCAGCCAGGCCGTCGATACTCGCGCACGACCGCGTCGTCTGGGTTGCAGGCGGTCTGCTCAAGGGCGCAAGCGTCGAGCAGTTGGTGAGCGAAGTGGGACCGAGACTGTCCGGCGCCGTTCTTCTCGGCCGTGACGCCGGTGTGATCGAGGACGCGCTGGCGCGACACGCGCCCGATGTTCCCGTGGTGCACGTGCTGTCGGGGGACGATGAAGCGGTGAGCGAAAACAGCAGCAACTCGACTCTCACCATCCGGCTGCCGTCGGGTGCCGACGCGGATGCCGTCATGGCCGCAGTGGTCGTCGAAGCTGCCGAGTTGGCGTCCCCCGGTGATGCAGTTGTACTTGCCCCGGCCGCCGCGTCCTTGGACATGTTCGCCAGCTACGGACACCGTGGTGACAGTTTCGCCGCCGCCGTAGCCGCATTACCCGATCCGTTCACGGATTCGCCTGGCCAAGCCGGGAAGTTGCGATGACCAAGGGTCCCAAGACCCGAATCGGTGCCTGGTTGGCGCGGCCGTTGGCGTCGTTCCACCTGGTGGTGACGATTGCCACGATGTTGACYGTCTTGGGGCTCGTGATGGTTCTGTCGGCGTCGAGCGTCGAGCAGTACGTGTCCGGTGGCTCGGCATATTCGTTGTTCACCCAGCAGTTGATCTTCGCGATTCTCGGGGCGGTGCTCTTCTACGTCGCGCTGCGAATCCCGGCGAGAGTGCTCCGGCAGTATTCGTTTCCGCTGTTCGTCGTCGTGCTGATCATGCTGGTACTCGTTCTGATTCCGGGAATCGGCACCGAAGCGCAGGGTGCGCGTCGCTGGTTCAACGTCGGTGGATTCTCGGTGCAACCATCGGAAATCATGAAGGTCGCCTTGGCGATCTGGGGCGCGCATCTGTTGGCCTCGAGGCGTCCGGACGACCGATCCGTGAAGTCGATCCTGATTCCGCTCGTGCCCGCTGCGATGCTGGTCTTCGCCTTGGTCGTCGCGCAGCCGAACCTCAGTACGACCATCGCACTGGGAATCATCGTCGGGGCCTTGCTGTGGTTCGGTGGGCTTCCACTGAAACTCTTCGGCTCGATAGCGCTGACAGGCGTTGTCGGCGCCGCTGTCCTGGCCATGACGGCCGGGTATCGATCCGACCGAGTCCAGGCCTTCTTCAACAAGAGCGATGACCTGCAGGGCAACAACTATCAGGCCAAGCAGGCCTTGTATTCGCTCGCTGACGGCGGCGTTTTCGGTCGCGGACTCGGGCAGAGCGTCGCCAAATGGAACTACCTACCGAACGCTCACAACGACTTCATCTTCGCGATCATCGGCGAAGAGTTGGGATTTGTCGGCTGCGCTGTGGTGATCGGTTTGTTCGCTGTATTCGTGTACACGGGATTGCGGATCGCAGCCCGCAGCATCGATCCGTTCTGGCGGCTCCTGTCGGCCACCGCAACTACCTGGATCGTCGGCCAGGCGATGATCAACATCGGTTACGTCATCGGACTGCTACCGGTGACCGGACTCCAGTTGCCCTTGGTCTCCGCCGGTGGTTCGTCCTTGGCGATCACGCTGTTCATGTTCGGGGTCATCGCCAATGCAGCGCGCCACGAGCCAGAAGCAGTTGCCGCTCTGAACTCCGGGCAGGACGGCAAGATCTCGAAGTTGCTCAGACTGCCCAAGCCGGTGCTGTACCACCCGCCGTCAGGGGGCCGGCCTATCCGTCGACCGAAGCCCGCACGACAGATCGAACCGGCACGCGGACGCGACGGCCGGCGCGCGATCGAGACGGGCGATCGACGCAAGCGGGCAGATCAAGGCGCTCGCCCTTCCTCGGATTCCAACCGAGGTGCGGCCGCTGGGTCACGGAAGCGCACCGCGGGAGGGCAGAATGGTCAGCGTCGGCAGGCGCCGACACGTAGGGCACAAGATCCACGAGAAGTTCGAGAGCGAGGAATTCGTAGGTGAGCGGCAACAAATCGGCTCTGTCGGTAGTGGTGGCAGGGGGAGGCACGGCTGGTCACATCGAACCCGCACTTGCGGTCGCGGACGCGGTCAAGGCCGCTCAGCCCGACACCAGGATCACCGCACTCGGGACAGCACGTGGTCTCGAAACCACCTTGGTGCCTGCCCGCGGGTACACACTCGAGCTCATTCCGCCGGTTCCGCTTCCTCGTAAGCCCACGATGGATCTGGTGAAATTGCCGACACGCATCCTCGCCTCGGTGCGCAAGACCCGTGAGGTACTCGATTCCGTCGACGCCGACGTGATCGTCGGTTTCGGTGGTTACGTCGCGCTTCCGGCGTATCTTGCCGCACGTGGCGGTGTTCTTCGGCGCCGGCGCAAGATTCCGATCGTCATCCACGAGGCGAACGCCAGTGCCGGTATCGCGAACAAGATCGGTGCTCGTCTGGCGACGCGGGTGCTTGCCGCTGTTCCGGGTTCCGGAGTGAAGAACCGCGGCGATCAGGACGCCGAGATCGTCGGCATCCCGGTTCGCGCGTCGATCGCCAATTTCGATCGAGCGGGACTCCGCTCGCAAGCTCGCGAGTACTTCGGACTTCCTCAGGACGGTCCCGTTCTGCTCGTCTTCGGCGGATCGCAAGGCGCGAAGTCGCTCAACGACGCGGTGTCCGGAGCAGCGGAAGAACTGGCGAAGGCCGGGATCTCGGTCCTTCACGCACACGGACCCAAGAACTCCCTCGAGGTCACGCAGTACTCGGAGACGGCACCGTATGTGGCTGTACCTTATCTTTCGCGGATGGATCTCGCGTATGCCGCAGCCGACGCGACGATCTGTCGTTCGGGCGCGATGACGGTCGCCGAGGTCTCGGCGGTCGGACTACCGGCCGTTTACGTTCCGCTGCCGCACGGCAACGGTGAACAGGAACTCAACGCGAAACCCGTTGTCTCAGCGGGCGGCGCGATCATCGTCTCCGACAACGAGCTCACGCCGACGTTCGTCGCCGGCACCGTCGTCCCGATGCTGAGCGACAGCGCGCGTCTCGACAAGATGAGCAGTGGCGCTGCCAATGTCGGGCACCGCACGGCGGCAACAGAGATCGCACGGATCGTGCTCGACATCGCGGCAAAGGAAAACGCCGTCCAGGAAAATGCAAGGGGAAACCGATGACCGCGCTGCCCGCCCACCTCGAGCGAGTACACATGGTCGGAATCGGCGGTGCCGGTATGTCCGGCATCGCTCGAATTCTGCTTTCCCGCGGGGGCCTTGTCTCGGGTTCGGACGCCAAGGAGAGCCGAGGAGTCCTGGCGCTTCGTGCACGCGGGGCACAGGTCCGGATCGGCCACGACGCCGATGCTCTCGACCTGCTGCCAGGTGGACCGACCGTCGTCGTCACGACGCACGCAGCTATCCCGAAGGACAACCCGGAACTCGTCGAGGCCGCTCGCCGCGGAATCCCGGTGATTCTTCGGCCGGCTGTCCTTGCATCACTCATGCAGGGCAATCGCACGTTCCTGGTTTCGGGTACACACGGCAAGACGTCGACGACGTCGATGCTCGTGGTCGCCCTGCAGCACTGCGGTTTCGACCCCTCGTTTGCCGTTGGCGGCGAACTCAACGAGGCGGGCACGAATGCCCATCACGGCAGCGGTGACGTCTTTGTCGCCGAGGCCGACGAGAGCGACGGGTCGCTGCTTCAGTACGACCCCAACGTGATCGTCGTGACCAACATCGAGGCCGATCACCTCGACTACTTCGGCAGCGTCGAAGCGTATGTGAAGGTGTTCGACGATTTTGTCGACAAGCTACGTCCGGGTGGACTTCTGATTGCTTGCCTCGACGATCCAGGATCTGCGGATCTCGCGAAGCGAATCGTGGCCTCGGGTCGTTCGGACATCCGTGTGCTCGGTTACGGATCAGCGGATGCGCAGGAAGTGGAAGCGGGCACTGCCTTCGAACCTGTCGACGGCGTCGAGGTCGGAGTCCGACTACTGGGCTTCCATGCACACGACGTCGGGGGAGTCCTGCAGTTCCAACTGGCCGGCGAGAGCGCCGCGCGAACCGTGCGGATGGCAGTGCCTGGTCGGCACATGGCGCTCAACGCACTTGCCGCCCTGCTGGCCGCCCGTGATGCGGGCGCCGAGACCGAGGAGATCGTCGAGGGGCTCGCCGGATTCGGTGGCGTCCACCGCCGCTTCCAGTTCACCGGCCGCGAGCGTGGTGTCCGGGTGTTCGACGACTACGCCCACCATCCGACCGAAGTTCGTGCGGTTCTCGGCGCGGCCGCGGATCTGGTTCGACCGGAAGATGATTCGTCGTCGACCAATTCGGCAGCCGGACGTGTGATCGTGGTCTTCCAACCTCACCTCTATTCGCGCACAGCGGCATTTGCCGTGGAGTTCGCGCAGGCACTGGACTTGGCCGACGAGGTAGTGGTTCTCGATGTCTACGGTGCTCGCGAAGAGCCGATGCCGGGAGTCAGCGGTGCGCTTGTCGCTCAATCGGTCACCAAACCTGTTCACTATCAACCCGATCTGTCGCAGGCACCGAAGCAGGTGGCGGCGTTGGCTCACCCCGGCGACATCGTCATCACGATGGGCGCCGGTGACGTGACCATGCTCGGCAAACAGATCCTCGATGCTTTGCGTTCGGCGCCGCATCCCGCGCCGCGATGACACCCGACGCACGAAGTCGTCGTGGGCGTCGAGATCCTCAGGCCAGGCGAGCCACCAGTACGCGTCGGCGCAGTACTCGCACCGAATCGCGATACTCGACGCGGTCGACGGAGCCGGCTCCCGAACCCACGCCGACTCGTAAGTGGTTCAAGCGACCGCTGATCGTGGCACCGCTGGCAATCGTGCTGGTGGTGGGAATTGCGCTGACGGCCTGGTTGTCTCCGGTGCTCTCGGTCCGGGGCACCGAAGTTCTCGGTGCGACGACGGTCAGTGAGGAACAGATCCTTTCGCTTCTGGCAGTACCGACCGGTCAGCCGTTGATGCGGGTCGACACCGGTGCGGCAGCCGCACGTGTAGCGACGATTCCGAAGGTGGCCTCCGCCCGAGTGCAGCGGATGTATCCGTCGACCATTCGCGTCACCGTGACCGAACGGGTACCGGTTGTCTTCGTCGACTCACCCGAGGGGGCACACCTGCTGGACGAGAAGGGTGTCGACTTCGAGATGGGCGTCCCGCCGCCGGGGGTTCCGCGTCTGGTGACACCGACGCCGGGATGGAACGACGAGCCGACGCTTGCCGCGCTCGAGGTGTTGTCGGTGTTGCCGCCGGATCTGAGATTTCAGGTGGGAGAGGTTGCCGCTCGGTCGATTTCGAGTGTCACGCTGACTCTGCTCGACGGTCGCGTCGTAAACTGGGGCGGTGTCGAGCACTCGGATCGTAAGGCTGCCGTGACGCTTCCTCTCTTGACTCAACCGGGGCAGACGTACGACGTGTCCAGTCCTGATCTTCCGACGGTCCGATAGCGCACGGTGCACCCGTGCGCCGGTGCGTGGCAAATACTTCGGTGTGTCTCGGCGCGCCTAATGGCGGAACGCGACGACGGTGCATAGCGTTTCGTTTCAGATCGAATACTTGACATAACTCTAACCCTGTGGTTGAGGTTTAGAGTTTATCTCGAACACCAGCAGTAACAAATACACCAGCAGTTACAAATACAGCAGCAGTAAAAAGACAGCAGCACTGACAAGCAGCGTGAAACACGACACGGAAGGCGAGAGCCGATGACGCCCCCGCACAACTACCTCGCCGTAATCAAGGTCGTCGGCATCGGCGGCGGCGGCGTGAACGCAGTCAACCGCATGATCGAACAGGGACTCAAGGGAGTCGAGTTCATCGCGGTCAACACGGACGCGCAAGCCCTTCTGATGAGTGACGCCGACGTCAAGCTCGACGTCGGTCGTGAATTGACCCGTGGCCTCGGCGCCGGTGCTGACCCTGAAGTGGGTCGCAAGGCAGCCGAAGATCACAAGGACGAGATCGAAGAGGTCATCAAGGGCGCCGACATGGTGTTCGTGACCGCAGGCGAGGGTGGTGGCACCGGAACCGGTGGTGCCCCTGTCGTGGCAAGCATCGCCCGGAAGCTGGGCGCACTCACCGTCGGCGTCGTGACTCGGCCGTTCTCCTTCGAGGGCAAGCGTCGTGGGGGACAGGCGGATACCGGAATCCAGGCGCTCCGGGAGTCCTGCGACACGCTGATCGTCATTCCCAACGATCGCCTGCTCCAGTTGGGTGACGCGGCCGTCAGCCTCATGGACGCCTTCCGCAGCGCCGACGAGGTTCTCCTCAACGGTGTCCAGGGCATCACCGACCTCATCACCACCCCGGGTCTGATCAACGTCGACTTCGCGGACGTCAAGGGTGTCATGTCCGGTGCAGGCAGTGCGTTGATGGGCATCGGATCCTCACGTGGTGAGGGACGCGCGATCAAGGCGGCGGAATCTGCGATCAATTCGCCTCTCCTCGAAGCATCGATGGAAGGCGCCCGCGGCGTTCTCCTGTCGATCGCCGGCGGTAGCGATCTGGGCCTGTTCGAGATCAACGAGGCGGCTTCGCTGGTGCAGGAAGCCGCGCACATCGACGCCAACATCATCTTCGGAACGGTCATCGACGATTCACTCGGTGACGAGGTTCGTGTGACGGTCATCGCTGCGGGATTCGACGGAGGAGCTCCGGCTCGTCGTCCCGTGGAGTCGACCGCACAGGGACGTGGAGCTATCGGCGCCGGGCGCGCGGGTGAGGTCGGCCGGTCACCGGTGGCCGCCGAACCTGCTGGCGAGCAGCCGATTTCCGCAGCGCGCGAGACGACGGGTTCGGGTAGCTTGCCTCCGATCGGTGGCCCACGCCATGCGCCGGTCCAGGAAGACGAGGGCGACGACGACGTCGATGTGCCGGTCTTCATGCGTCGCTGACGCAGGGCTACAAACAGTTTCGAGAACAGGGTGCCCGGAATTTCTGGGTACCCTGTTCTTGACTGGATGTCCGGTCACGTCTGAGCCGGACGACAACTTTCGACGTTTGTGAGCACACTTATCTTGAGTACCGAGAAGTCGACCACCCGCACCCGCGTTCGCCGCGTCGTGACCAGCCGAGCCGGTGGTGTTTCCGCGTCGCCGTACGAGTCGTTCAATCTCGGCGATCACGTCGGAGACGCTCCGGCAGCCGTCGAGGCGAATCGCCGTCGTCTGGCACGCGAAATAGGCGTCGAGCCTGACCATCTCGTGTGGATGGAACAGATCCACTCGCGCAACGTCACTGTCGTGACGGAACCGACCGACGAAGTGATTCCCGTGACGGACGCTCTGGTCACCACCGTTCCCGGCCTGGCGCTCGCCACCCTCAGCGCAGACTGTGTTCCCGTTCTGCTCTCCGACGAGGAGGCCGGTGTGATCGCGGCAGTTCATGCCGGACGGATCGGTGCCCGCATCGGTATCGTCCCGCGTGTCCTCGCGGAGATGGTGCGACAGGGCGCGGACGTCTCACGTATCGGTGCCTTCCTCGGCCCGGCAGCGAGTGGACGCCAGTACGAGGTTCCCGCCGCGATGCGTGCGGACGTGGAAAAGCACTTGCCGGGCAGCGCAACTCGCACCGAGAAGGGTACGCCGGGACTCGATCTGCGTGCGGGACTGCGTAAGCAGTTGCTCGCCGCGGGTGTGTCCGGTGTTGCCGAGGACCCGCGGTGCACGATCGAGGATCGCGCGTTGTTCAGTCATCGCCGAGAATCTCTGACCGGGCGTCAAGCTGCAGTGATCTGGATGGAAGCGCCCGCAGCGCAGGAAACCGTCTAGGCAGAAATGCGCCAGACAGATATGCGGCTGACAGAAATATCGACGGCACTCGACTCGGTGCGTGCGCGGCTGGCGGCCGCCTGCCTTGCCGCCGGTCGTGAAGTTTCCGACGTAGCACTGCTGCCAGTTACCAAATTCTTTCCGGCGTCCGACGCCCGAATCCTGTACGAACTGGGTTGCCGTGAATTCGGTGAGTCTCGTGAGCAGGAAGCAGTGGAGAAGGTCGCGGACTTCGACGGCGCTGCACAGAGCGGCGCGATCGACGATCCGGTTCGCTGGCACATGATCGGGCAGTTGCAGCGCAACAAAGCGCGTTCGGTAGCGAAGTGGGCCTACGCAATTCACTCGGTGGACAGTGCACGACTGGCCGATGCACTCGATCGGGCGGCGCTCGGAGCTTTGTCCGACGGGGAGCGTAACGCGCCGCTGCGGGTGCTCATCCAGGTAAGTCTCGACGGAGACCCTGGGCGTGGCGGAGTTCCCACGGGAGAGCTAACCCCTCTCGCCGAGCGGATCGAATCAGCCGAAGGTCTCGAATTTGCGGGACTGATGGCCGTCCCGCCGCTTGGATCAGATCCGGACGAGCAGTTCGAAATCCTCCGCAGGGCACATCTTTTGATTCTCGAATCGCATCCCCGGGCAACCGAACTCTCGGCTGGCATGACCGGTGATCTGGAGGCCGCAGTGCGCCACGGATCAACGTGCGTGCGTGTCGGAACCGCACTGCTCGGCTCACGACCAGTAATCTCGAGGTGATCGCTCAGGTGATCGCCCAACCCGTCCACACCGCTGCGACCGGTCGCAGTCGGATTGATTCCGCCGCGCCAAGGAAGGTCGATCAATGAGCAACCTGCATAAGTTCAAGGCTTACTTCGGCATGGTTCCCCTCGATGACTACGAGGACGAATACGTGGAGGAGCCCGATCAGGCTCGCCGCGCACCCCGTCGTAGTCACGACGGCTATGCCGAGCGCGACGACCGCGAGTTCGTCGAACCTGCCTTCTCGAAGGCGAGCTACGCGCCCAGTCGTCGTGACGAAGAGGACGCGGAGTTCGATCGCTACGATTCCCGGCCCCGCGTCGACACCGTTCCCAGCCGCAGTAGCCGCCCGGCGATGGCGCCGCGTCCGGCAAGCCGTGGAAACCTCGCGGTCGACGCCCGTGCAGAGCGTCCCGAAGCGCGACGTGCGCCTGTTGTCGATGACGGCGGCCCGCTCGCCAAGATCACGACACTGCGTCCGCAGAGCTACGCAGAGGCCCGCACCATCGGTGAGCGGTTCCGCGACGGCACCCCCGTCATCATGGATCTGGTCGACATGAGCAACGCCGACGCGAAGCGTCTGGTCGATTTCGCGGCCGGCCTGGCGTTCGCATTGCGTGGTTCTTTCGACAAGGTAGCCACCAAAGTGTTTCTTCTCTCACCGGCTGACATCGACGTTTCCGCTGAGGAACGCCGTCGTATCGCGGAGACGGGTTTCTACAGCCAGAAATGATGGTCTCGACCGCAGTCCGGCCCCTGAGCAGGGGTGACGTGAGCACATTCGAACGGCGTCCCGTCTCGGCGGACGCCGCATTCGGACCCATCGCCGGCCGTTACAAGACGGACTCGATGCGGGCCGGTTCCGGAATTGCTGCGGTGTGTCTGTTTTGGACACACCGCAGAAGTCAGGCAGAGTGAGGGTGTGGACGCGCTTCTCTCTGTGATCTATCTGGTGCTGGTTGTCTTCTGGCTGTTGCTGATCGGCAGAGTGATCGTCGAGTTCGTTCGTTCGTTTGCCAGAGATTGGCGACCGACCGGATTGGTCGCAGTCATTCTCGAAACCATTTTTACGATCACCGATCCTCCGGTGAAACTGCTCCGCAGGTTGATCCCCCCGATCAACCTCGGTGGAGTTCGCTTGGATCTATCCATCATGGTCTTGCTTTTCATCGTCATCATCCTGATGTCGGTTGTTCGCTGAGCGCAGTCCGAGTGAGTGGTATGCCAGAATGGAAGCCATAACTCATCCGGTGGTTCGCCACTACGTAGACTGTGTTGCAACTGAATGCTTGCTAGACCGCCAAATGACGCGTGAAGGGATCCTTCCATGCCGCAACTGACTCCAGCTGACGTGCACAACGTTGCGTTCAGCAAGCCGCCTATCGGCAAGCGTGGCTACAACGAGGACGAGGTCGACGCATTCCTCGACCTCGTCGAGCAGGCGCTGTCGCAGCTCATCGAAGAGAATGCGGACCTGCGCCAGCGCGTAGGTGAGCTGGATCAGGAGCTCGCGGCTGCCAAGAAGTCGCCGGCACCTGCTCAGCAGGCAGCACCCGTCGCAGCGCAGCCCAAGCCGGAGCCCGCTCGGGTTGTCGAACCGCCCAAGCCTGCACCCGTTGCAGCTCCGGTTCCCGCCGCCGCTGCCGTTGCAGCGCCGCAGAGTGGCGACACCCACATGCAGGCCGCGAAGGTCCTCGGACTGGCTCAGGAGATGGCGGATCGCCTCACCAACGATGCCAAGACCGAATCCGAGCAGCTGCTCGGCAGTGCTCGCACCAACTCCGAGCAGCTCATGAGCGAGGCTCGCAGCAAGGCCGACGGCATGATCGCGGATGCGCGCAACAAGTCGGAGGCAATGCTGACCGACGCTCAGACTCGCTCCGAGACCCAGCTTCGCCAGGCTCAGGAGAAGGCAGACGCTCTCAAGGCAGACGCCGAGAAGAAGCACACCGAAATCATGGCGACCATCAACCAGCAGCGTTCGGTCCTCGAGGGCCGTATCGAGCAGCTCAAGACGTTCGAACGTGAGTACCGGGTGCGCCTGAAGTCCTACCTGGAATCTCAGCTCGAAGAGCTCGAACAGCGTGGCTCGGCCGTTCCGGTCGACGGTGGACAGGATTCCTACAGCCCGTCCTTCGCCAAGGGAAACAGCTGACCGAGAGCGCCTCGTCGGCTCAGCTATCGGACCGGACAAAGGTTGATACGTGCTGGTCGTGACGTTGGTTCTCGCGGGAGTTGGCTTCGCTCTCCTGATCGTTGCCCTGACCACAGGGTCGCTGATCTGGGCGTGGGCATGTATCGCGATTTGTGTAGCAGGTGCCGTCCTCCTGCTGGTCAGTGCGCTGACCAGCAGGAAGGCGGTTCCTTCGTTGGATGACCCGGTATCGGGCAGCGGCGTGTCGTCGTCTTATGGTCGAGTCGAGAGTTCCTCGGATTCCTCGTCCGATGATGCAGCTACTGCAAACGACGACAATCAGGGAAATCACGGCGGGTCGCCGGGTGGCCCCGACAAGTCCTAGGGCGAGTTCCGACAAGGTCCAGGACGAGTATTAGACTGTCCAACACGAATACCAGGCTGTGATCCGGCAATCACCGGGGAGCTTTCGGAAGAACGGTTGTCGACGCTTTCATACGTGTCGAGGACCCAGTAGAACCGAACGGGTGAGCCCGTCACAGCTCGATCGAGTGGCAGCTCGAGATCCGGTGTGAAAGCACGGATCTGCGGGGTGCAAACGGGGTGGTACCGCGGTGTCGGCGCACAAGCGTCACGTCGTCCCCGTGCCGAGTCCGACTGGCACGAGGAGATCGCCATGGCGAGTAACGGGTATCCCAAAGTAGACTACGGTGTCCCCGCCGACACCGGAGTCAAGTTCCCCGAACTGGAACAGAAAGTCCTGAAACAGTGGGACGACGACGACACCTTCCGTGCGTCGGTTTCCAATCGGGACGGTAACGAAGAGTTCGTTTTCTACGACGGACCGCCATTCGCAAACGGTTTGCCGCACTACGGCCACCTGCTGACGGGGTACGTCAAGGACCTGGTGCCGCGCTTCCAGACAATGCGTGGACGCAAGGTCGAACGACGCTTCGGCTGGGATTGCCACGGCCTTCCGGCAGAGCTCGAAGCGGAGAAGCAGCTCGGCATCAAGGACAAGGCCGAGATCGAAGTCATGGGTCTGGCCAAGTTCAACGAGTACTGCAAGGCCTCGGTGCTCAAGTACACCGACGAGTGGCGTGACTACGTCACCCGCCAGGCGCGCTGGGTCGATTTCGACAACGACTACAAGACCCTGGACGTCGACTTCATGGAGTCCGTCATGTGGGCCTTCAAGGAGCTGCACGACAAGGGCCTGATCTATCAGGGCTTCCGTGTGCTGCCCTACAGCTGGTACGAGCAGACTCCACTGTCCAATCAGGAGACTCGCCTCGACGATGCGTACAAGATGCGTCAGGATCCTGCAGTCACGGTCGACATGCCGCTGGTCGCTCCGGGTTCACCCCTCGACGGCGCAAACGCGATCATCTGGACCACGACTCCGTGGACACTGCCGTCCAACTTGGCCACTGCGGTTCATCCCGAGGTCGACTACGTCCAGGTGCTCGGCGAGGACGGAAAGCGGTACGTGCTCGCAGAAGCACGGGTAGCTCATTACGCACGTGAGCTGGGGGAGGACCCCGAGGTCGTTTCCCGTCACAAGGGCGCCGAACTGGTCGGACTGTCGTACACACCGCCGTTCGACTTCTTCCTCGGACATCCGAATGCGCACGTCGTGCTCTCGGCGGACTACGTGACAACCGACTCCGGAACCGGAATCGTCCACCTCGCACCGGCTTTCGGTGAAGAGGATATGGACGTGGCCACGGCCAACGGTATCGAGGTCGTACAGCCGCTCGATCCGGGTGGAAAGTTCACCTCGATGGTTCCGCCGTACGAGGGCCTGATGGTGTTCGACGCCAACCCGGTCATCATCAAGGACCTCAAGGCTGCCGGAAAGCTGCTGCGGCACGAGACGATCGAGCACTCGTACCCACACAGTTGGCGCAGTGGGCAGCCGCTCATCTACATGGCGGTTCCCTCGTGGTTCGTCGCGGTCACCAAGTTCCGAGATCGCATGGTCGAGCTGAACAAGGACATCACCTGGGTGCCCGAGCACATCCGTGACGGCCAGTTCGGCAAGTGGCTCGAAGGTGCACGAGACTGGAACATCAGCCGAAACCGTTACTGGGGCAGCCCGATCCCGGTGTGGGTGTCGGACGATCCGCAGTACCCGCGTACGGACGTGTACGGATCGCTCGATCAGTTGGAGGCAGACTTCGGCGTGCGGCCGACCGATCTGCATCGCCCGATGATCGACGACCTGGTCCGTCCGAACCCCGACGACCCGACCGGGAAGTCGATGATGCGCCGCGTTCCCGAGGTGCTCGACTGCTGGTTCGAATCCGGTTCGATGCCGTACGCGCAGGTGCATTACCCATTCGAGAACCGTGAATGGTTCGAGGGCCATTTCCCGGGCGATTTCATCGTCGAGTACAACGGGCAGACTCGCGGCTGGTTCTACACGCTGCACGTACTGGCAACCGCACTCTTCGATCGTCCGGCGTTCAAAACCGTTGCTGCGCACGGCATCGTGCTCGGCGACGACGGACTGAAGATGAGCAAGTCCAAGGGCAACTACCCGGACGTGAAGGAGGTGTTCAACCGCGACGGCAGCGATGCCATGCGATGGTTCCTGATGTCCTCGCCGATCTTGCGCGGCGGAAACCTCATCGTGACCGAGCAGGGCATCCGCGAAGGCGTACGTCAGGCGTTGCTCCCGCTGTGGAACGCCTGGAGCTTTTTGCAGTTGTACGCGCCGGAATCCGGTGTGTGGCGTACCGATTCGGAGAACATCCTCGATCAGTACATCCTGGCCAAGCTCGCTACCACCCGCGACGTGATCACCGAGGCCCTCGAGGTCAACGACATCGCCGGCGCGTGCGACGAGCTTCGGTTGTTCTGTGATGCGCTCACCAACTGGTATGTGCGACGGTCTCGTTCGCGGTTCTGGGACGAGGATCGCGACGCGATCGACACCCTGCACACCGTGCTCGAGGTCGTGACGCGTCTCGCTGCGCCGCTGTTGCCGCTGGTGTCCGAGGTGATCTGGCGCGGGTTGACCGGGGAGCGCTCGGTTCACCTGGCTGATTGGCCCGAGGCGTCGGAGCTCCCCGCGAACCCCGAGCTGGTAGCGGCGATGGACGACGTCCGGACCGTGTGCTCCACGGTGCTGAGCCTGCGCAAGGCGCAGAATCTGCGAGTTCGTCTTCCGCTGCCCGAGGTCACGGTTGCGGCGCCGGATGCCGAGCGTCTGCGTCCGTTCCTCGGACTGATTGCCGACGAGGTCAACGTCAAGAAGGTCGATCTGACCGATGACGTCGACGTGCACGGGCGCTTCGAGATCGCGGTCAACGCGCGTGCTGCAGGACCGCGTCTGGGCAAGTCCGTTCAGACTGTCATCAAGGCGGTCAAGGCGGGCGACTGGACCGAGAACGCGGACGGCGTCGTAGTTGCGGCGGGCATCGAACTGCTGCCCGAGGAGTACACGCAGAAACTGGTTGCAGCCGAGCCTGATTCGACGGCTGCATTGCCCGACGGTGCGGGACTCGTCGTACTCGATTCCGTCGTGACGGAGGAACTCGAAGCCGAGGGCTGGGCGAAGGACCGTATCCGTCAGTTGCAGGATGCGCGTCGTGCCGCCGGTTTGGACGTCTCGGACCGGATCAACGTCGTACTCGAGGTTCCGCAGGACTGCAAGGAGTGGGCGGAGCGTCATCGCGAATTGATCGCCGGTGAGGTTCTGGCCACCTCGTTCTCGGTGGGTGAAGCGGGAGACGACGCCGTCGATCTCGGTGACGGTATCCGCGCCGCGATCACGAAGGTCTAATACCGCCGTAACTACTCCGGCTCCCCGATGAATGTCTGTATGTCGGGGTGCCGGAGTAGTTTGCTCTCATGAGTACGAGCAAGGAAACCGTGGCGCGCATTCTCGAGCAGTTGGAACCGCTCGACGTGCGGGCAAGGGCGATGTTCGGCGAGTACGGATTGTATTGCGACGAGAAGATCGTGGGCTTGATCTGCGGAGACGTTCTGTTCGTCAAACCCACCGAGGTCAGTACGGAGTTCGGATCAGAGGCCGATCTGGCTCCGCCGTACCCGGGAGCGAAGGATTACTACCGGGTTCCGGAGGAACGGCTGCAGGACCTCGATCACCTGCACGCCTTCATTCAACGGACTGCCGACGTACTACCCCTGCCGAAGAAGAAGTCGCCCAAGAAGAAGGCGCGGACGTAGATTCTGCACCTACTTTTGAGAGAACCGTAACGCCCGATGAATCAAGGTGATCCCACACGAAGTCGCAGGTGGGTGCTGCATCTCGACATGGATGCATTTTTCGCTTCCGCCGAGCAGTTGACCCGTCCCACGCTGCGAGGTCGCCCGGTGCTGGTCGGCGGCTTGGGCGGGCGCGGAGTGGTGGCCGGGGCAAGTTACGAAGCGAGAGTTTTCGGTGCGCGTTCGGCAATGCCGATGCACCAAGCACGCCGGATGGTCGGTGGCGGAGCGGTGGTATTGCCACCGCGGATGTCGTTGTATTCGGTTCTGAGTAAACGCACCTTCGACGCGTTGCGCCTTCGTATGCCGATCCTCGAGCAATTGTCGGTGGACGAGGCCTTCGGTGAACCGGTGGAGTTGGCCGGAGTCGGCGCCGACGAGGTCCGCGCGTTTTGTGAGGACCTGCGGGCGTTGATCAAAGCCGAGACCGGGTTGGTTGCCTCGATCGGTGCCGGCGCAGGTAAGCAGGTCGCCAAGATCGCGTCGGGACTGGCAAAGCCCGACGGCGTCGCAGTGATTCCTCCCGGGATGCAGCACGAGTTGCTCGATCCACTTCCGGTGCGAAAGCTGTGGGGGATCGGCCCTGTTGCCGAGGAAAAGCTCAAGCGTCTCGGCATCGAAACCATCGGAGGGTTTGCCCGCACTCCCATAGCGGAGGTGGCGTCGATACTCGGAACCACTGTCGGACCGGGGTTGCACCGCCTCGCGCAGGGGATCGACGATCGGCCGGTCGCCGAGCGTGCCGAATCCAAGCAGATCAGCGCGGAATCCACGTTCGCCGCAGACATCGTCACGATGGCGCAACTGCGCGCAGCCGTCGAAAGTAGTGGTCGTGCAGCATTTTCCAGGCTGGAGAAGGACGGAAGAGCTGCTCGCACCGTCGTACTGAAGCTCAAGAAGTCCGACATGAGTATCTTGACTCGATCCGTGACGCTGCCGTTTGCCACCATCGACCGCCAAATCCTTGTCGCGACCGCGCAGAAACAGGTCATCGATCCACAGGAATTGGGGCCGATTCGCCTGGTCGGTGTGGGATTCGCCGGTTTGTCCACCGTTCGGCAAGGATCACTTTTTCCCGAGTTGGATCAGGATGTTCCCGGCTATCCGGTCGAGACTCTCACGGGCGCCCTCGATGAGGCCGAACTCGACGTTCCGGTGGCCGCACGCGTCCCGCAGCGCTACTGGCACCCTGGTTTGGACGTGAAGCATCCAGAATACGGACACGGTTGGGTGCAGGGCGCCGGGCACGGAGTGGTGACAGTTCGCTTCGAAACCCGTTCCAGCGGAACGGGAATAGCCAAAACCTTCGCCGAATCGGATGAGGTGCTCGAGGTAGCAGATGCGGTCGACAGCCTTCTCTGAGGATGTCCTTAGACTTTTTCCGCTTACCGTTGGGTAATGTTGTCGACGATCCTCGAGCAAGCACGATGTTCGACTGACGCTCGAATGTGAACACCCGAATGGATAGGACTGAGAAGTTGAAGCTTCAGAAGATGACCGTTGCAGCCGTGGCGATCGCAGCAGCCCTGACGATGACCGCTTGTGGTTCGGACGGAGGAGACTCCGACAAGACGACTTCGGCGAAGCCCACGACCACCACCGCTGCGGCACCCACGTCCGAGGTTGTCCTGCCGACGTCCGCTGAGCTCAACGCCAAGGTCGCTCAGGCACTCGACGAGACCGTTCCGGCCGCAGACAAGGTCGACCTCGTCCAGGGTGCCGAGCAGGATCCCGAGCTGATCAACCAGGTCGCCGCTGCCGCCAAGGCTGCCGGCGCGCAGGTCGAGATCCTCGACCCGGTCACCGACACGGGTAGCGAGACGGCCGCAGCTTCGCTGAACATCGTCGTCAACGGCCAGCCGCTGCAGCAGGGTCTGCAGGCTTCGTTCGTCTACGAGGACGGCGTCTGGGCCGTCGACTCCCGAAAGGGAGTCGGCGGCCGCTCTTCATGCAGTGAGCGTCGTCAGTGATGGAATCCCTCGGTGACGCGTGGCCGCGGCATCGGGCTGTCGAGTTCGTCGAGGAACGCGGTTTCCTCTTCGATGATGCGCAGCAGATTGGCTGCCAGGTCCATGCTCAGTCCGTTACGAACCACGATGCGCTGCACTGTCAGATCCGAGAGATCGTCCGGCATGGGATAGGCCGGCACCAACCAGCCCTTGCCCCGCAGTCGGTCGGACAGGTCGTACAGCGTCCAGTTGGACGTGTGGCCCTCGGCGAGGCGCCACGCGAAGACCGGGATGTCGGAACCGTCGTTCCACAGTTCGAAGGCGTCCAGTTTCCCGATTCCTTCGGCGAGGAATTTCGCCACGTCCTGTGAGGACTGCTGGATCGCGCGATAGCCGTCGTGGCCGAGACGCAGGAACAAGTAGAACTGCAGGATCACCTGAGCGCCGGGCCGCGAGAAGTTCAGCGCGAAGGTCGGCATACTGCCGCCGAGGTAGCTCACCTTGAACACGAGGTCGTCGGGAAGTAGATCCTGCGATCGCCAGACCACCCAGCCGAGGCCGGGGTAGACGAGTCCGTACTTGTGCGCCGAGGTGTTGATGGAGTGCACGCGCGGGAGCCGGAAATCCCATTCGAGTTCCGGCTGTAGGAACGGGGCGATCATTGCGCCGGAAGCGCCGTCGACGTGGATGGGAACGTCGAGTCCCGTCTTTTCCTGGATCGCGTCGAGTGCCTTCGAGATTTCCAGGACCGGCTCGTACATCCCGGTGTACGTGACACCCATGATCGCGATTACGCCGATGGTGTTCTCGTCGACGTACTTGTCCAGATCGTGACCGTCGAGGGTCCGGTGTTCCTCGCTGATCGGCACGTAGCGCGCCTCGACGTCCCAGTAGTTGCAGAATTTCTCCCAGCACACCTGGACGGCGGAACTCATGATGAGATTTGGTTTTTCGGTGGACTTCCCCGCGGCTTTTCGTGCGTGCTGCCAGCGTCGTTTCATCGCCAGGCCACCGAGCATGCACGCCTCGGACGAACCGATCGTCGAGGTACCGATTGCGTCCTTGGGGGAGGGCGAGTGCCAGAGGTCGGCAAGGATGCGCCAGCAATAGGTTTCGATCGCGGCGGTCTGTGGATACTCGTCCTTGTCGATCATGTTCTTGTCGAACGACTCGGCATACAGTTTGGTGGCGTGATCGTCCATCCACGTGCTGACGAACGTCGCGAGATTGAGCCGCGCATTGCCGTCGAGCATCGTTTCGTCGTGGACGATCTGATACGCGGTCTCGGGAAGCATGCCGTCGGGTTCGAGTGTGTACTTCGATGCAACCGAATCCTCGCCAGGCCTCGAGAAGATCGGATTGACGGCTACGTAATCGGTGTGATCTGACCTTCTGGGTTCCGGCATGAACTCTGGCTCCTCACATCAGTGTGTCGCGTTGGTCTGTTTCGTACCTACTCTCACCGTTCAGTGTGGACGGGCAGTTGTCAAAGGGTCTGTGGTCCCGAATCATTCGCGTAAGGCCGAGACGGGACTAATCCGCTCGTTGTCAGGGCGTTTGTGCGCGCAGGCGATCGGCGGCGGCCGATGCCATCGAGTGCAGCACGTCGGGGGCGATCGGACTCGGCGCAGTTGCGGACACCTGGGTCAACGTGGTCCCGACTGCGGCCACGATCGCATCGGCGACCAAGGTGAAACCGCCACTCTCCGTGATGATTCGGAAAGCGAAAGACGCGTCGCCGACGTTCGGGTCCGACGCTCCGCCGACGCGATAGGTGATTGTCGTTCCGTCGGCATCGGTTCCCGAATATTCCGCGCACCCGGCCAGCGTGGTCTGAAGTTTCTCGAAAGCTGCTGCTGCCGCTGCGCCGTCGGCGTACGAAGCAGAGTCCTGATCGATGCTCGTGAAATCGGGGCCGGTGAACATGTCGGAGAGGTCGGCGACGGATCCGGCGGCCTGGGTGGCTATCGGTGCCAGAACCTGAGCGCAGACGGCGGGGTCGGTGCTCGACTTGTCCGCCTCCGAACTCTCCGGCGCCGGTGCGAGGCCGAGGTCGTCGACCGGGTCGGGAACTATGTCGAAGTCCGCAGGTAGTTCGGAGAGGGTGAGCGCGGCTCGTTGCAGCGCATCACGGTCGAGAGGTGCCCCGCTCAGCGGTGCGGCCGGAGCAGCTGTGAACGGCGCCAAGCCGACCTGTGGGGCGGAAACCTGCGTAGTTGTGTCAGCACTAGGAGAGTCGTCCGAGCCGCAACCGGTGACGACGAACAGTGCCGCCGTTGTTGTCAGGCCCAGTGCGAGCGACCGGCGTGTCACGATTCCCACCGAATGCTGTTGGAGATCGTCTGCCGGATCACCGAGGAGCTGTCCGGATCGCCGTACGCCTGGTCGCCGCCGACGGTCATCTGTCCGGCGATCGGCAAGGGGAGTGAGAGGTCGACGGTGAGGTTTCCGGAGCCGGCCATGACGTACTGATCGATGTTCAGCGTTCCGGCGTCACCGGCCAGGTTCCAGACCGGGCTCTGCGGGGTCTGCGATACGTCCACCGCGAGCGAAAGCCGATTGCCCTCCCGCGCGGTGAGCGTGACGGTGGTTGTCTGATCGAGCAGGATTTCACTGCTGACTTGTTGTCGAACCACCCAACGTGCGCCGACACCGACCGGAGCGTCGGGGAGTGCAACGGTCCGGTAGACCGCTTGGCCGAGCGCCTGTTCGATTGCAGCGCGGGCAGCATTGGCCGAGTTGGCGGACGGCTTCAACCGTAGGGCGGTGATGGCGCCCGAATCCGTGACCGACAATCCGGCCGCAGATCCGTCGGCCCCGCTCAGCGCTGCCTGCAGCGTTGCATCCGGCGAGGTCATCGACGACAGCGTCAGGTCCACGACAGCGGTGGGATCGTCAGCGGTCACGTTTGCCGAGAGCGGGATCGTGATCTCCGGCGAAGAGAAATCTTGTGCCGGCTGTTGATCGATCTGCTGACTCACGACCGCCTGGGTGACGAGCGTCGCCGTCTGCGTGGTGCCGACAGGCAAGTTCATGCGCAACACCTCGCGCGGTTCGCTTCCCGCATCGAGTACCTCGACGGTGGCGGCGGTCACCGGAACAGTGACTTCGCTCGGCGACGAGGTAGGTGTGGTGGGAGGTTGATCCGAGTCGCCGCAAGCGGTGAGAACGGTGGTGAGAGCGAGGGCAGCGAGGGCGAACGGAACTCGTCGGCCGGTCGTGGACAGCAGTGGCACGCGCTCCAGGCTAGCCGCAGTTGCAGAGTGCGTGACCCGGTGCGGTGAACATGAGGGATGATGGTTGCGTGAGTACAGACCACCCAGACCGAGATGTCAACGCGGAGGATCAGCCGATTACCGAAATCTCGAAGGCCGACGAGCCCGAAACCGTGAAACCGGAAGCCGTGAAATCGGAAGACGGTGACCTGGCGGTTGCGCCGGTCGCAAAGCCCCGCCGGCTGACCATGCTCATTGCCATCGCCGCCGTCATCCTGCTCTCGGACATTCTCACGAAGGTGTGGGCCGTCGCCGCGGTCAAGCCGGGGCAGCCGATCGAAATCATCGGTGACGTGGTCACATTCACGATGGTGCGCAATCCCGGTGCAGCGTTCTCGATGGCGACGTCGATGACGTGGATCCTCACCCTCGTCGCCATCGGTGTCGTCATCGGTGTGATCAAGATCGGTCGCACGCTCCGATCACCGTGGTGGGCGCTCGGTCTCGGCCTCGTTCTCGGCGGCGCGCTGGGTAACCTCGTCGACCGATTCTTCCGCTCTCCCGGAATCATGCGCGGACATGTGGTGGACTTCGTTTCCGTCGGTTGGTGGCCCGTGTTCAACATCGCGGATTCCGCGATCGTCTGTGGCGCGATCCTGCTCGTCGTACTGACTCTTTTCGGCTTCGAACCCAACGGTGAACGCCTGCGTGATCACAAGGCGGACGACAAGAAGCTCACCGAATCGAAGGCCGCAGCCGAGGGAGAAACCAAGTGAGGGAATCCCGTTCGATGCCCGTGCCCGACGGCCTCGACGCCATGCGGGTCGATGCCGGCCTCGCGCGCCTGCTCGGACTCTCGCGCACCGTGGTCGCGACACTCGCGGAAGAAGGCTCGGTACTCGTCGACGGTGTGGCCGTCGGCAAGTCCGATCGTCTGACCGCAGGATCGTGGCTCGAGGTTGTCCTGCCCGAACCGCCGCGGCCCCTGACCATCGAGGCGACACCGGTCGAGGGGATGGAGATCCTCTACGCCGACGACGACGTCGTTGCAGTCGACAAGCCCGTCGGAGTTGCCGCGCACGCCAGCGTCGGGTGGACGGGACCGACCGTCATCGGCGGACTTGCCGCGGCCGGTTTCCGTATCTCGACGTCCGGTGCCCACGAGCGTCAGGGCATCGTCCACCGTCTGGACGTCGGAACGTCGGGTGTCATGGTGGTTGCCACCTCCGAGCGCGCATACACGTTGCTCAAGCGCGCTTTCAAGCAGCGGACCATCGACAAGCGCTACCACGCTCTCGTGCAGGGACACCCCGACCCGAGCAGCGGAACCATCGACGCCCCCATCGGACGCCACCACGGGAACGACTGGCGGTTCACGGTCACGGCCGATGGCAAGCCCAGCGTCACGCACTACGACACCATCGAGGCGTTCCAGGCAGCGAGTCTGCTGGACGTGCACCTCGAAACCGGTCGCACGCACCAGATCCGTGTCCACTTCTCGGCGTTGCGCCATCCGTGCTGCGGCGACCTGACCTACGGCGCGGACCCCCGACTTGCCGAGAGGCTCGGTCTCGAACGCCAGTGGCTGCACGCAGTCTCGCTCGGCTTCGCCCACCCGGCGGACGGTCGCTGGGTCGAGATCAAGAGCAAGTACCCGAAGGACCTCGAACACGCACTCGAAGTTCTCCGGTCCTCATGACACCGCGCGGGCTTACCCCCGCGCTGGCCGTCGTCGCGGTGGTGGTCGGTGTGGCGGCGGTGGTGGGCGTGGGGTTCGCGAATCCCGTGCTGACCCCGCCGATCACGACGGACACTCTCGGTCCGGACAGTGGGGAAGCTGTGCCGGACTACCTCGACCGAGCGCGAGATTCTGTCGCGTCGGTCGATGGGCCGGTGTGGGCGTTGGTCTCGTTCACGAAGGCACTCACCGTCGACGAGGTCATCACGTCGACCAGCAGTGTTCAGGTGCCGGGCGCTGAGGTCTCGGGCGTTCGCGTGTCCAGGGTCATGTTCCGAGTTCCGATCGAGCGCGTCCAGACGCCGCTCATGTCCGTGCCCGTTCCCGACAACGACGAAGCAGTGCGCAGATCGCCCGGTGTTGCAGCCACGCGACTGATCTCGCTCGGCGGCGACACCGATCGTCAGCAACAGGTGGCGCTCGCGTCGGCGAAGCAATTGTCCGCCGGGTGCACCTGCGCGGTGGGCGTGCTGGTGCGAGCTACTCCCGAAGGACTGGACGCGATTACACGTGAGTCGAATGTCCGTGCAGTGGAAGCGTTGCCGTCCGACGCCTCGCCGTGGTTGGCGGCCGTCCGTCCCTTGCTGCCGGAGTACGTGGACGTCGTTGCTCCCGGCCCCGACGACGGCCCGGTCCCGTGAACTCCGGTTCCGCGAACTCCGGTTCCGTGAACAAGGACGGACGCGCTAGGTCCGGTTCGTCCTCGGGGATCCTCTACGGTGTGGCGGCGTTCCTGTTGTGGGGAACGTTCCCGGCATTCTTCGGACTACTCGACTTCGCCGATCCGGTCGAAATCCTTGCGCACCGAGTGGTGTGGACCCTTCTGTTGATGCTGATCGTGTTGGCCTTTGCCGGCCGCCTCGGATCGCTTCGCGGAATCAGCGCACGCACCTGGCTGCTGGTGACCGCGGCATCAGCGGCGATCGCGGTGAACTGGGGAACGTACATCTATGCCGTGGTGTCAGGCCGCGTCGTGGAGGCGGCCCTCGGGTACTTCATCAACCCGCTGGTCACTGTTCTGCTCGGCGTCGTGATCTTCCGCGAACGATTGCGCCGCGCTCAGATCGCCGCCCTTGTTCTCGCTGCAACGGCAGTTGTCGTGATCACGGTCGACTTCGGTAAACCGCCGATCGTCGCATTGGTGCTCGCCGGTTCGTTTGCCACCTACGGGCTGGTCAAGAAGGTGGTTCCGCTCGATCCCCGAACCAGTTTGACTGCCGAGGGAGTCGTCGCCGCACCCTTCGCGGTCGGCTACCTCGTGTTTCTCGGCCTGACCGGGGCCGGTGCCTTCATCAGCAGCGGCGCCGGACACAGCCTGTTGCTGCTTGCCGCCGGCCCGGTCACCGCACTGCCACTGCTCCTGTTCGGCGTTGCCGCTCAGCGAGTTCCCTTGGCGACGATGGGCATGCTGCAGTACCTCACCCCGGCGCTGCAGATGGCGTGGGGTGTGGCCGTCATGCACGAGGACATGCCGGCCTCACGCTGGATCGGCTTCGTTCTGATCTGGGCTGCGCTGGTGATCTTCACGACAGATACCTTCGTCGCCAGTCGACGTTCGCGGCGTTCGATGAGGTCGAGCGCCGAACCCGAGGTTCCGGTCACGTGATCGGAGGCGGCACACTGCGACTCCACGATGGCGGTCGCCGAACGTGTCGGCAACGCGGCATACACTCGATCTCGCTCCCAGACCTTCAGAGAGGCGCACGTGGCTGACTCGTTCGTACATCTTCACAATCACACCGAGTACTCGATGCTCGACGGTGCGGCCAAGGTCGGCGCCATGTTCGAGGAGGCCGCTCGTCTCGAAATGACCGCTGTCGGCATGACCGACCACGGAAACATGTACGGCGCCAGCCAGTTCTACAACGAGGCCAAGAGTGCCGGCATCAAGCCGATCATCGGCATCGAGGCGTACATCGCACCCGAATCCCGCTTCAACACAAAGCGAGTTCTCTGGGGAGATCGCAGCCAGAAGTCCGACGACGTCTCCGGTAGCGGTGCGTACACGCACATGACGATGGTGGCCGAGAACGCCACGGGGCTCCGAAACCTCTTCAAGCTGTCTTCTCTCGCGTCAATCGAGGGACAGCTCGGCAAGTGGCCTCGCATGGACGAGGAACTCATCGCGGCGCACGCCGAGGGCATTATCGCCACCACCGGTTGCCCTTCGGGTGAGATTCAGACGCGTCTTCGTCTCGGTCACGATCGCGACGCTCTYGAAGCTGCCGCGAAGTGGCAGGAGATCTGGGGACCGGACAACTTCTTCCTCGAACTGATGGATCACGGTCTCTCGATCGAGCGCCGGGTGCGCGAGGGTCTGCTCGACATCGGCAAGCAACTCGGTATCCCGCCGCTTGCCACCAACGACTGCCACTACGTCACCAAGGACGCCGCCGAGAACCACGAGGCGCTGCTCTGTATCCAGACCGGCAAGACGCTGTCCGACCCCACTCGCTTCAAGTTCGACGGCGACGGCTACTACCTCAAGTCCGCTGCCGAGATGCGCGCCATCTGGGACAACGAAGTACCGGGGGCGTGCGACAACACCGTGGCCATCGGCGAGCGTGTGCAGTCGTACGAGGACGTGTGGGCGTTCCACGACCGCATGCCGATCTTCCCGGTCCCGGAGGGTCACACGCAGCAGACCTTCCTGCGCGCCGAGGTGATGCGCGGACTCGATCGCCGCTTCCCGAGCGGACCTCCGCAGGAGTACCTCGCCCGCGCCGACTACGAGATCGGCGTCATCAACGAAATGGGCTTCCCGGCCTACTTCCTGGTGGTCGGCGACCTGATCAACCACGCCAAGGACGTCGGAATTCGCGTCGGGCCCGGCCGTGGATCGGCTGCCGGTTCGTTGGTGGCCTACGCGATGGGTATCACCAACATCGACCCCATCCCGTACGGGTTGCTGTTCGAGCGATTCCTCAACCCCGAGCGTGTGTCCATGCCCGATATCGATATCGACTTCGATGATCGCCGTCGCGGCGAGATGGTTCGCTACGCGACGGACAAGTGGGGCAACGACAAGGTCGCCCAGGTCATCACCTTCGGCACCATCAAGACCAAGGCTGCCATCAAGGACTCGGCTCGCGTCCAGTTCGGCAAGCCGGGCTTTGCCATCGCCGATCAGATCACCAAGGCGCTCCCGCCGCCCATCATGGCCAAGGACATCTCGGTTTCCGGTATCACCGATCCGAAGCACGAGCGGTACAAGGAGGCAGTCGAGGTTCGAGCGCTCATCGACTCCAGCCCGGACGTCGCGAAGATCTACAAGACCGCGGTGGGTCTGGAAGGGCTGATCCGCAACGCCGGTGTGCACGCCTGCGCGGTCATCATGTCGTCCGAACCGCTCACCGACGCAATCCCGGTCTGGAAGCGCGCCCAGGACGGCGCCATCATCACCGGTTGGGACTACCCATCGTGTGAAGCTATCGGCCTGCTCAAGATGGACTTCCTCGGTCTGCGAAACCTCACGGTTATCGGCGACACGCTCGAGAACATCAAAGCCAACCGCGGCATCGACCTCGACCTCGACACTTTGCCGATGGACGATGCGGCAACATACGAACTGCTCGCCCGCGGCGACACTCTCGGTGTGTTCCAGCTCGACGGCGGCGGCATGCGCGAGTTGCTGAAACTGATGCAGCCCACCGGATTCGGCGACATCGTCGCCGCATTGGCGCTGTATCGACCGGGACCGATGGGTGTGGACGCCCACATCTCGTACGCCAAGCGCAAGAACGCCTTGGAAGACGTCAAGCCGATTCACCCCGAGCTGGAGGAGCCGCTAGCGGAGATCCTCTCGGAGACATACGGCCTGATCATCTACCAGGAGCAGATCATGCAACTGGCGCAGAAGGTGGCCGGTTACACCCTGGGTCAGGCCGACTTGCTGCGTCGCGCCATGGGTAAGAAGAAGCTGTCCGAGCTGGAAAAGGCCTACGCCGGCTTCCGGCAGGGCATGTTGGACAACAACTTCAGCGAAGCCGCCATCAAGGCGCTGTGGGACACGGTCCTTCCCTTCGCCGGGTACGCATTCAACAAGTCGCACTCCGCCGGCTACGGACTCGTGTCGTACTGGACTGCGTACCTCAAGGCGAACTACCCGGCCGAGTACATGGCAGGTCTGCTGACCTCCGTCGGTGACGACAAGGACAAGTCCGCGATCTACCTCGCAGACTGCCGCAAGTTGGGCATCACCGTTCTCCCACCCGACGTCAACGAGTCACGCGTCGACTTCGCGACGGTCGGCGACGACATCCGTTTCGGTATGGGGTCGGTGCGCAACGTCGGCGCCAACGTCGTCGCCTCGATCATCAAGGCGCGCACCGAGAAATCGAAGTTCACAGATTTCTCCGACTATCTCGGCAAGATCGACGCGATGGCTTGCAACAAGAAGGTCACCGAATCTCTCATCAAGGCCGGTGCTTTCGACTCGTTGGGTCACCCGCGCAAGGGCCTGATGTTGGTCCATGCCGACGCCATCGATTCCGTGATGAGCACCAAGAAGGCAGAGGCGATCGGACAGTTCGACCTCTTCGGCGGTGCCGAGGCGGACGAGTCGATCACCTCGGTGTTCGACGTCAAGATTCCCGAGGAGGAGTGGGACTCCAAGCATCGCCTGGCACTCGAACGAGAGATGCTGGGGCTGTATGTTTCCGGTCACCCGCTCAACGGCGTCGAGCACATTCTTCGCCAGCAGTCCGACACGTCCATCGCCGCGATACTCGAAGGCGGCGTTCAGGACGGTGCCCAGGTAACTCTCGGCGGCATCATCGCCTCGGTGGACCGCCGGGTCAACAAGAACGGTCTGACCTGGTGCATCGTGCAGCTCGAAGATCTCGTGGGTGGAATCGAGGTGCTGTTCTTCCCACAGGCGTACGCGGTGTACGGAATGGACATCGCCGAGGATGCCATCGTGTTGGTCAAGGCTCGCGTCTCGATCCGAGACGATCGGATGTCGCTGATCGGCAACGACCTTGCGGTGCCTGATATTTCGGCGATCGGGGTCGCACGCCCCCTGTCGGTCTCACTGCCCCTTCGGCAATGCACCAAGGACAAGCTCAGTGCTCTCAAGCAGGTGCTGACGAGGCACCCCGGAACGTCCGACGTCCATGTCCGGCTGATCGGCGGAACCGAGATCAGCTTGTGGAAGGTCGACGACGTCCTTCGGGTCGAACCGTCCTCGGCGCTGATGGGCGACCTGAAGGCATTGCTCGGGCCGAGCTGTCTGACGGTCTGACCGCCGATCGAGCGCACCTGAACAGAACGAAGGGACCTTGCTGCATCAGCAGCAAGGTCCCTTCGTGGTTCGCGGGAGATCGGGGAGTGGAGTGATCAGGTGGTGCGCGAGTAGTACACGCGACGCGCCCACCAGGTGATCACAGCGGCTGTTGCGGCAGTCAGTACGGCTACCTGCATCGACTGGGTGACAGCTCCGGCGACCACGAACAGCACAAAACCGACCGCGAGAGCTTCGATCTTGTACAGCGGCCACTGAGTCCCGGCCAGATCGACGAAATGGTCGGACGAGGGGCGTGATTCGCGAGTGGAGATATCTGCGGTAGTCATCTCGTCCCCTTCTCGGTGCAGTCTGTTCTCGATGCGGCTTGGCTAGCGATACGGCTGTTCGAAGCTGTGGTTTCAGAGTAGCCAGAGATGAGAGTTCGGGCAAGCGAACTTTATTGATCGGCAGCTCACTTAATCGATCAACCAGGGGAGTGTGCCGACRACGGTCCTGGTCGGTGTGGTTCGGTGGCCAAGGTGCTCGAGTGGGTGTTCACTGGTACACATGCCAATCACAGGTGAGTACGAACCCAGTCCAGCGTCGTGGGCCGCCGATCAGGTCGCACGCATCGAGAACTCCGGTGGCAACGAGGGAAACGATATGAACGGCATGCCCGTCGTCGTTCTCACGACCGTCGGGGCAAAGTCCGGCAAGGTCAGGAAGACGCCGCTGATGCGCGTCGAGCACGACGGCTCGTATGCCGTTGTGGCTTCGCTTGGTGGCGCTCCGAAGAATCCGGTTTGGTACTACAACGTCAAGGCCGATCCGCACGTCACGCTGCGTGACGCGACGCAGGTCTTCGACCTGGTTGCTCGTGAAGTCACCGGAGACGAGAAGGCGATCTGGTGGGAGCGCGCTGTCGCTGCGTACCCCGACTACGCCGATTATCAGACGAAGACCGATCGTGAGATCCCGGTGTTCGTGCTCGAACCCAAGTAACGCACTGCAGTCCTCACGAAACGGCAGTCCACAAGAAGCACTGCATAAACCACAAGCAAATCGTCACTCGCGGGGGTCGGCGATCCCGACTCCCGTGAGTGTGTCATGGAGGTCTGATGAGTCCGAAAACCGTTGCAGATCAATTGGTTCAGCAGCTCGTTGACGCGGGTGTCAGTCGGATCTACGGAATTGTCGGTGACAGTCTCAATCCCATCGTCGATGCGGTACGTCGCACCGGTGGTTCCGAAAAGGGCGGAATTGACTGGATACACGTCCGTCATGAGGAAGCAGCTGCGTTTGCGGCCGCAGCGGATGCCCAGATCACCGGGAAACTCGCAGTGTGTGCCGGATCCTGCGGTCCCGGAAACCTTCACCTGATCAACGGCCTGTACGACGCTCATCGTTCGGGCGCGCCGGTCCTCGCGATCGCCTCACACATCCCCAGCGCCCAGATCGGAATGGGCTACTTTCAGGAAACGCATCCCGAGCGGATCTTCATCGAATGTTCGAGTTACACCGAACTCGTCAGCACGGCAGTCCAATCACCTCGCGTGGTGCAGTCGGCGATTCAGCATTCGGTGGCTCGAAACGGCGTCTCGGTGATCGTGCTTCCCGGGGACATCGCCGATTGTCCGGCAGAAGGCACCCCGCCGACGCTCGTCGAAACCCGAAGGCCGACAGTCGTTCCGGATGCCGGTGACGTCAAGGCGTTGGCAGATGTGATCAACGGCTCGCGTAAGGTTGCGATCTTCGCCGGCGCAGGCGTGCGAAACGCACGCGCCGAGGTGTTGGCGCTGGCCGAAACCGTCGGGGCTCCCATCGGGCATTCGCTGCGCGGCAAGGAATGGATCCAGTACGACAACCCGTACGACGTCGGGATGACCGGATTGCTCGGTTACGGTGCGGCGCACGACGGTATCCACGGCGCCGATCTCCTGCTCCTGATCGGTACGGACTTTCCTTACGACCAGTTCTTGCCCGATGACGTTCGTACCGCTCAGATCGACATCGCGGCCGAGCGGTTGGGGCGTCGAACCAGCCTGGACCTGGCGGTGCACGGTGACGTCGCGAGCACCTTGAGCGCACTGATTCCGCAGCTCGATCGAAAGACCGACCGCGGGTTCCTGGAGGATACGCTCGCAAAGCACAACACTCTGATGACCAAAGTGGTTGGTGCGTACACGGATCCGGTCAAGCAGCGCACACCCATTCATCCCGAGTATGCGGCCTCGATCCTCGACGATCTGGCGGCCGACGACGCAATCTTCACCGCCGACACCGGGATGTGCAACGTGTGGACGGCGCGCTATCTCAATCCGAACGGATCGAGACGCTTCATCTCCTCGGCGCTGCACGGATCCATGTCCAATGCGCTCCCACATGCGATGGGTGCGGCATGGTCGAGTCCGGGGCGTCAGGTCATCTCGGTGTCGGGCGACGGTGGATTGTCGATGCTGCTCGGTGAGTTGGTCACCGTCGCGATGTACAAGTTGCCGGTCAAGATCGTGGTGTTCAACAACTCGACGCTCGGAATGGTCAAGCTCGAGATGCTGGTCGACGGCCTTCCGGATTTCGGGGTCGACGTGCCCGCGGTCGACTACGCGGCGGTTGCTGCTGCGCTCGGTATCTTCTCTCGCCGAATCGAGAATCCCGCGGACATCGAAGCGGGCCTACGCGCCGCGCTCGATCACGACGGTCCGGCCTTGGTTGATCTGGTGACCGATCCGCTGGCATTGTCGTTGCCGCCCACCATCACCGGTGGTCAGATGAAGGGCTTCGCTTTGGCGATGTCGAAGATGGTGATGAACGGCGGCGTCGGCGAGGCTGTGCAGATGGCCAAGTCGAATCTGCGGAACGTGCCACGTCCCTCACAGTTGGATCCTCGCGGCTGACCTACCCGCCGCCCTGCCTCGCAGACCATGTGGGGCGGGGTGGTGGGAAGGTTGATCCCCGACGTGCGAAAATGGCGGAGTGTCTAACTCGCCCGATGTCGTAGTAACGAAGTCCACCGTCCCCGCGCTCGACGCGCAGGAGATCGACGCGGCCATCGAGCGAATTCAGCACGTCATTGCGGCGACACCCCTGCAGTACAGCGACCGTCTTTCGGCGTTGACCGGCGCGCACGTGTACCTCAAGCGCGAGGACCTCCAGGGCGTTCGTTCGTACAAGATTCGTGGCGCGTACAACCTGATCGCTCAGCTCAACGAGGCCGAGCGCGCGGCCGGCGTGGTGACTGCCAGTGCCGGTAACCATGCGCAGGGTGTTGCCTTCGCGTGCCGAACGATGCAGATCAAGGGTCGGATCTACGTTCCGGCAAATACCCCCAAGCAGAAGCGTGATCGCATCCGCGCCCACGGTGGAGCGTTTGTCGAACTGTTCATGATCGGTGAGACCTATGACGCCGCCGCTGCTGCGGCCGCGGAGGACGTAGCCGAAACCGGCGCAACCATGGTTCCCCCGTTCGACGACGTGCGCACCGCTGCGGGGCAAGGAACCATCGCAGCGGAGATTCTCACGCAACTGGACGCACCTCTCGACACGATCGTCGTGCCGGTCGGCGGCGGCGGTTGCATCGCGGGCATAGCCACCTATCTGCACGAGCGATCGCCCAAGACGTCGATCGTCGGGATCGAGCCGTCCGGCGCGGCGTCCATGACGGCCGCTCTCGTTGCCGGGGGCCCGGTGACTCTTCCCGACGTCGATCCATTTGTCGACGGGGCAGCGGTCAAGAGGATCGGCGATGTTCCCTACGAGGTCGTCTCACGTCTGGGTGCCGCCGTGGTGTCGCACGCGTCGTTGCCGCTCGTGGCTCGTCAACTTCAGACACGGTCCGGTTCGGGATCGTTTGTCGTCAATCAGATCGACGAGGGCGCTATCTGCACGGCGATGCTCGAGCTGTATCAGAGCGAGGGCATCATCGCCGAACCCGCGGGAGCGCTTTCCGTTGCGGCACTTCAGAATTTGACGTTCGAGCCGGGTTCGACCGTCGTGTGCCTGATTTCCGGTGGCAACAACGACGTCTCCCGTTACGGCGAAATCCTCGAGCGCTCGCTCGTTCACCTCGGGCTCAAGCACTACTTCCTGGTGGACTTTCCGCAGGAACCGGGAGCGCTCCGTCGCTTCCTCTCGGACGTGCTCGGGCCGGACGACGACATCGCGCTGTTCGAGTACGTCAAGCGAAACAATCGCGAGACGGGTGCCGCGTTGGTGGGTATCGAACTCGGTTCCGCCGACGGTTTGGCGGCCTTGCTCGAGCGAATGGAGCGCGCGCCGATGCAGTCCGAGAGGCTCGAGCCGGGAAGCCCGGCGTACCGCTATCTGACGTAAGGGACGCCCCCGGTCAGGGCCGCAGTCGCTCGACCACCTGTCGATGCAATTCGGGATCTGGCTGGGGGAGCCCGAGCATGGCCGCCAAGTACAGACCGTCGCCGACGAGTCGGATGATCTCGGCTTGTATGGGATCGGCGATCTCGGTCTGAAGGCCTTTGTCCCAGCTGCGCATCACGTGGGTAACGGCTTTCTGGATCTCGTCGTGTTGTCCGTCGACTGTTCTCAGTGCCGCGATGATCGACCGGAAGAGTGAGAGTTCTTCGCTTTCGTTCGCATCGGGGATCTGCAGATAGAACTCGGTGACCGTCGTACCGCCTGCTACGGCGTCTTCGAGTTGTTGATCCGAGCGTTCTCCGAGTCTGCGGACCATTGCCGCGAGGAGTGCTTCCTTGCTGGGGAAGTGATAGAGAAGTCCGCCCTTGGAAACCCCGGCTTCGGCGGCAACGCCTTCGAGCGTGACTTGGGCAACGCCGCTGACCAGCAGCAGCTTCTCCAGTGCGTCGAGAATTCGATCGCGAGTGTCGGCAGCCATGTGATGTGACCCTACCCGGAAATAACTTTACCGCTTGGACGGTTCACTGTTACCGTAGACCTACTGTACCGGCTGGACGGTTCAGTGAAATCTTTTCGAAAGAACTCAGAGAAAGTCGCAGGGGAGCAATGTCAGTGTCGGCAGATCAGACGTCTGCAATCAATCCCGACGAGGTTCGGGCGACAAAGCGTGACTGGGCGGGCTTGATAGTCCTTGCCTTTGCTGTGTTGCTCATCGCAGTCGACGGCACGGTGCTCGATCTTGCGCTTCCGTTCATCAGCGCCGACCTCGAGCCGAGCAGCACGCAGTTGCTGTGGATCATCGACGTCTATTCGTTCGTGCTCGCCGGTCTGCTCATCACCATGGGTACGCTCGGTGACCGGATCGGTAGGCGAAAACTGCTCCTGATCGGCGCAGTCGGCTTCGGTCTCGCCTCGATCATCGCCGCTCTTGCTGTCAGTCCCGAGATGCTCATTGCCGCCCGCGTGCTGCAGGGTATTTCCGGTGCAACGCTGATGCCGGCCACCCTCGGTCTGATCCGCACGATCTTCGTCAACCCGCGTCAGCGCACCGAGGCAATCGGTGTCTGGGGCGCGATGGCCGGTGGCGGTACAGCGGCAGGCCCTTTGGTCGGTGGTTGGTTGCTCGAGCACTTCTGGTGGGGTTCGGTCTTCTTGATCAACATCCCGGTCATGATCGCGCTGGTAGTACTCGGCCCGATCCTGATCCCGGAGTCGAAAGACCCCAACCCGGGTCGATTCGACCTCATCAGCGCTGGTCTGTCGATGGCGACCATGTTGCCGTTGGTGTACGCGGTCAAGGAATCCGTGGTGCACGGCGTCAGCATCACGTTGCTGGTGATCGGYCTTGTGGGTCTCGCCGCCGGCTACGTGTTCGTGCGTCGTCAGCGGATGCTGAAGGATCCGATGTTGGATCTGAAACTGTTTGCCAATGCGTCGTTTTCCACCGCCGTCATCACCAACCTGCTCTCGATCTTCGCACTCGCCGGTGTCCTGTTCTTCGGCTCGCAGTACCTGCAGTTGGTGCTGGGTAACTCGGCGCTCGACGCCGGCCTGCTGATGCTCCCGGGTATGTTGCTCAGCGCATTCACCGCGGTTGCGGCGGCCTGGTTGATTCGCCGGTGGTCGGTGTCTCACGTGCTCAGCGCAGGCCTCGCGGTTGCCGGTATCGGTGCTGCGATGCTGCTCGCCCTCGGGGTGGACAGCGGCCCGTTGATGTTCGTGATCGGCTTCGGTCTGGCCGGTGCAGGTGTCGGTGTCGCACTGACCCTCACGTCGGATCTTGTGGTCAGTTCGGTGGAACCCGAGCGTGCCGGCGCTGCGTCCGCGGTGTCGGAGACTGCGTACGAACTCGGTATCGCGCTCGGTGTGGCGATCCTGGGCAGTGTGGTGATGGCGATCTTCCGCAAGGGAATCGACACGTCCATGCTCGAAGCAGATCAGGCGCACGCTGCGCAGGGCACCCTCGGCGGTGCGCTGCAGGAGGCGACGTACCTACCTGGTGAACTCGGTTCGGTGCTTGCCGATTCCGCGAAGGCGGCGTTTGTCGACGGTATGCACGTTGCCGCCGGCGCAACCGCTTTGGTTCTGTTCGTCAGTGCCGCATTGGTATTGCGGATGCTGCGGAGTACACCAGAGAACGCGAAGCGTTGATGCGTGGAACGGTAGAACGCGAAGCGTTGACCCCTGCAGAATCCGGGTAGTCAGCTTTCGAGTACGACGAACGAGTGCCCAGGCACGACTGTTGCGGACGCGGTCTCGTCCTGTGTCGGCGGATCCCACCAGAGGATGGGGGTTCCGCCGGCTGGGACCGAGGCCGCGTCCGTTCCCAGATTGCACACGATCTGTAATGCGCCGCGGCGCAGGGTGATCCACTGGTCGTCCTCGTCGTAGTCGACGTGCAGGTGCCCCAGCCAGGGGTCGGTGATCTCGATTCGCTTCTTGCGCAGGGCAAGGAGATCGCGATAGCACGCCAGGACGCGAGCATGTGTCTGGTCGGTTCGCTCGTCCCAGTCCAGTTTCGATCGCAGAAATGTCTGTGGATCTTGCGGATCCGGAATGTCGTCGCTGTTCCAGCCGTGTGCCGCGAACTCCGCCTTACGGCCCTTGGCGGTGGCCTCGCCGAGTTCCCGTTCCGGATGCGAGGTGAAGAACTGGAACGGAGTGGTGGCTCCCCATTCTTCGCCCATGAACAGCATCGGCGTGTACGGCGAGAGCAGGACCAGTGCTGCCTTGATCGCCAATTGTCCTGGCGTCAGATAGGCGCTCGGGCGGTCGCCGATCGCTCGGTTGCCGATCTGATCGTGGGTGCACGTGTATGCGAGCAGAGCACTGGCGGGCTGATGCGTGATGTCGATCGGCCGGCCGTGAACCCGCCCACGGAATGAGGAATACGTTCCGGCGTGGAAGAACCCGCGCCGCAATGTACTTGCAAGGGATTCCAAGGATCCGAAGTCGGCGTAATAACCCTGACGTTCRCCGGAGACGGCTGTGTGAATGGTGTGGTGGATGTCGTCGTCCCACTGCGCGTCCAAGCCGAACCCGCCGGCCGCTCGTGGCGTGATCAGAGTGGCGTCGTTGAGATCACTTTCGGCAATCAACGTGAGCGGTCGGCCCAGATGGGCCGACAGTGTTTCCGTTCGGACGGCGAGTTCCTCGAGGATGTGCGTTCCGGTGTGATCGACCAACGCGTGGACGGCGTCGAGGCGTAGGCCGTCGATGTGGAAATCACGCATCCATCGCAGGGCATTCCCGATGATGTATTCGCGAACCTCGCCCGACTGCGGGCCTCCGATGTTGATCGTTCGGCCCCAGGTGTTCGCGCCATCGGCAATGTAGGGGCCGAACTTTTCGAGGTAGTTACCCGACGGGCCCAGGTGGTTGTAGACCACGTCCAGGATCACGCCGAGTCCACGTTCGTGGGCCGCATTCACCAAGCGCTGTAACCCGTCCGGGCCACCGTAGATCTCGTGGACCGTGTACCAGAGCACACCGTCGTAGCCCCAGTTGTGAGTTCCGTTGAAACCGTTGACCGGCATGATCTCGACGAACCCGACGCCGAGGTCCACGAGGTGATCGAGACGCTCGATCGCGGCGTCGAAAGTTCCTTCGGGGGTGAACGTTCCGATGTGCAGTTCGTAGACCGACGATCCTGGGAGTTGCCGTCCGGTCCACTGAGAGTCGGTCCAGGAGGACTCGTCGAGTTGGTGCAGTTGGGAGCGGAGATGCACGCCTTCGGGCTGGCGTGGTGACCGCGGATCCGGGAGTATTTGACCGTCGACGACAAAGCCGTAGCGAGCTTCGTTGTCGCAGTCGACCTCGCCTCGCCACCACCCGTCGTCGGTCCGCTCCATGTCGTGCGTGATGCCATCGACTTCGACCCGGACCGATTCCGGCGTTGGCGCCCAGACCTCGAAAGTATGCACACGATCAGCATGCCTTGTTCGGTCGGATGTGGCAGCCCGGCGGGGTGGATCCGTCGTCATGGACTGTTTCTAGCCGCGGGTGTTGCCAGACGGAGCGGACAACGTGATCAGTTCCGGAGTGGGTGCGCCGCAGCATCCGCCCTCGGCTTCCCCGCCCTCGGCTTCCGCTGCGTCAGCTTCGTCGAAAACACCTGCACCGCCGCAGACTCCGGTCTCCGGAAGGATCAACTCGACCCGGGCTGCGGCGTCGTGATCGCCGGCGAGTTCGGCGGCGATGCTGCGAACCTGCTCGTAGCCGGTCATCGCCAGGAAGGTGGGTGCCCGGCCGTAGCTTTTCATTCCTGCCAAGTACACGCCTGGCTCCGGATGGCGAAGCTCCTTCGCGCCATGCGGGTACACCGTGCCGCACGAGTGGACGTTCGGGTCGATCAGTGGAGCCAACTCGACCGGTGCTTGTAAGACCGGGTCGAGGCCGAGTCGGATTTCCGAAAGCCAGGAAAGATCGGGGCGGAATCCGGTCAGCGTTATGACGTTGTCCACGTTCTCGATGCGATCACCGGCATCGGAGGCAAGTACGAGTTGTCCCGAAGGGGTTGTTGTCACCTCTGCGGTGCGGAAGCCGGTGACCACTCTCAGTAGTCCGTCCTCGACGGCCTTCTTTGCGCGCAATCCCAGGGCGCCGCGAGCGGGCAGTTCGTCAGCTTCGCCGCCACCGAACGCTGAGCCGACGTTTCCTCGGCGGACCGCCCAGATGATGAGGGTGTTCGGAGCCTGCTCCGCCAACCCCGACAGCGCAACGATCGCCGTCAGCGCAGAGTGGCCGCTCCCCGCGATGACCGTGTGTTTTCCGGCAAACTGTGCACGCACCGCCGGATCGTCGAGATCAGGAACCCGRTACCGGATCGCAGTGCCCACAGCGCCCTCGCCGAGGGCGGGAAGACCTTCACCGCCGAGCGGGTTGGGAGTACCCCAGGTGCCGGATGCGTCGACAACCGCCTGGGCGAACACGCGGTCCTCGGTTCCGTCACGGCGGCGCAGATGAATCGAGAGGGGTTCGGTATCGCGGCCGGCGTCGACGACCAGGTCACGTCCGCGTCGGGCTACGCCGATCACTTCGGTGTCGAACTGGATGGCGTCGCCGAGTGCTGAGGCGAGTGGCCCGAGGTAGAGGTCGCGCCATTGACGGCCGGTCGGGTACGTCTCAGCGTCGGGAGAGCGCCATCCGTTCTGCTCGAGGAGTCGCCTCGCGGCGGGGGAGACGAGTTCTGACCACCGGGAGAACAGTCGAACGTGATTCCACTCGGAGATCGCAGCACCGGCTGTGCTTCCGCACTCGAAGACAAGGGGTGTAAGTCCGCGTTCGCGCAGTTCTGCTGCGGCCGCCAGGCCGATCGGGCCGGCCCCGATCACGACAACGGGTAGGGGGTTCATCTCGTACCTTTCATCGACGATTATCGATCTATATTGAACTGTATCGACAATCATCAATGTAGGCAACCATCGACAGCTGTCGATATAGTGGTTAGATGACATCGCTGCAGACTCCGACGGTGCGCGTCGGCGATTCGTACCCGGAACAGATTGGTTCTTCCGTCCTCGCGCAGGGCGATGCCGATACCTACGCGCAGTGGTTCGCCTGCCTTGCCGAGCCGATGCGCGTCCGATTGCTTCACCGGGTGGCGAGCGCGGTCGGTGGTATTACCGTCGGAGCGCTCTCCGAAGCGTTGGGGATCGGACAACCGACGGTGTCGCACCACCTGCGCAAGCTCGCCGATGTGGGTTTTGTGACCACGCGTAAGGAGGGGACGAGCACGGTCGTCGCGATGAATCCGACGTGTTGCGTTGCCTTGCCGCAGGCGGCGGACGTGGTGATGGGAGTCCTTGCTCCGCGTCCTTGCTGCCCGAGTGATCTGCCCGACGATGTCTCTGTCCGGGCCATGATCGACGACGACTGGGATGCGGTTCGCCGTATTTACGGCGAGGGTATCGACACCCGAAATGCCACCTTTGCTACTGAGGTCCCCTCGCGTGAGCATCTCCACGAACGGTGGCTGTCGAAGCATCGGTGGGTCGCGACTATCGAGGGTGTTGTTGTCGGTTGGGCTGCGTTGAGGCCAGTTTCCGAGCGTGACTGCTACCGCGGGGTGGCGGAAAACTCCGTGTACGTCGCGGGCGGAATGCGTGGTCGGGGTGTCGGAAAGGCGTTGTTGCGCAAGCAAGTCATGGCCGCTGATGTCGACGACCTCTGGACACTGCAGACGGCGATATTTCCCGAGAATCGCGCCTCCATCTCGCTGCATCATTCGGCCGGGTTCAGAACTATCGGTCTCCGCGAGAAGATTGCCCAGCTCGACGGTGTGTGGCGTGACACCGTTCTGCTCGAACGACGTGCGGTGACCGCCGAGGGGTGAGTCCGGGATCCGGCCGACCGGGCACTCGATTGCGCGTTGATTCGATATCTGTCAATATCGAAGAATGTCGAATCAAGAGCCACCGGAGTCCGAGGCTTGCTGCACCCCGCTCATCCGTGAACCTCTGACCGAGGATTGGGCCGGCGACCTGTCGCGGATGTTCAAAGCCCTCGGCGATCCCGTCCGCCTCCGCTTGCTCAGCTTGGTGGCAAGTCACGAGGGTGGTGAAGCCTGCGTCTGCGACATCTCCGACTCGTTCGATCTGTCTCAGCCGACTATCTCGCATCACCTAAAGGTGTTGCGGCAGGCCGGGCTGCTTGACTGTGAACGACGCGGGACCTGGGTGTACTACTGGGTTATTCCTACTGCACTGCAACAGCTTTCCGCCGTTCTACTGGTTGAAGGTACGAGCGTGAGTGTCGCGGACACGTGCGGAGAGGTCACCGCATGAGCAACACCGCTGCCACCACCGGACACCCCGCAGTCGTCGGAAAACTCTCCACCCTCGACCGCTATCTGGCGGTCTGGATCGGCGTGGCCATGGTCGTCGGCCTGCTGGTCGGGCGCTGGATCCCGGGTGTGAACACTGCCCTGGACAAGGTGCAGATCGACGGCATCTCGTTACCGATCGCCCTCGGCCTGCTGATCATGATGTACCCGGTGTTGGCGAAAGTTCGCTACGACCGCCTCGACACTGTCACCGGGGACAAGAAACTCCTCGCCGGCTCCCTGTTCCTGAACTGGGTTCTCGGCCCGGCGCTGATGTTCGCCCTCGCCTGGCTGTTTCTGCCTGACCTGCCGGAATATCGCACCGGGCTGATTATCGTCGGTCTTGCTCGCTGTATCGCGATGGTGATCATCTGGAACGACCTGGCCTGCGGAGACCGCGAAGCCGCCGCGGTGCTGGTCGCCATCAACTCGGTGTTCCAGGTGATCATGTTCGCCGTGCTCGGTTGGTTCTACCTCTCGGTCCTGCCCGGGTGGCTCGGCCTCGAACAGACCACCATCGACACCTCGCCCTGGCAGATTGCGAAATCGGTCCTGATCTTTCTCGGTATCCCGCTGCTGGCAGGTTTTCTGTCCCGCTTCTTCGGTGAACGCGCCAAAGGCCGCGACTGGTATGACACCAAGTTCATCCCCAAGATCAGCCCCTGGGCGCTCTACGGTCTGCTGTTCACCATCGTCGTGCTCTTCTCGATGCAGGGCGAACAGATCACCTCCCAGCCCTGGGACGTCGTCCGGATCGCGTTGCCGCTGCTGGCGTACTTCGCGCTCATGTGGGGCGGAGGCTACATCCTCGGCGCCGCAATCGGATTGGGCTATGAACGCACGACGACCCTGGCGTTCACCGCCGCGGGCAACAACTTCGAACTCGCGATCGCCGTAGCCATCGCCACCTACGGCGCCACCTCGGGGCAAGCTCTTGCCGGTGTTGTCGGCCCGCTGATCGAGGTACCGGTGCTCGTCGGGCTGGTCTATGTCTCCCTCGCTCTACGCAAACGCTTTGCAGTCGAAGAGGTTTCATCCATTCGAGAAAGTGCGAGGTCATGAGCAAACCATCGGTGTTGTTCGTCTGCGTCCACAATGCCGGCCGATCTCAGATGGCCGCGGGATTCCTGAGCCATCTCGCAGGCGACGCCATCGAGGTCCGTTCCGCCGGATCCGCACCCGCCGAGACCGTCAATTCGGCAGCGGTCGAGGCGATGGCAGAGCACGGTATCGATATCTCAGCTCAGTCTCCGAAGATCCTCACCGTTGACGCCGTCCAGGATTCGGATGTCGTCATCACCATGGGCTGCGGCGACACGTGCCCGATCTTCCCCGGCAAGAGCTACCGAGACTGGGTTCTCGACGATCCGGCCGGACAGGGCCTCGAAGCGGTTCGCCCGATCCGTGACGAAATCGAGCGTCGCGTTCAAGCCTTGATCGCTGAACTCACCACTGCCGCGAAGTCTCCCTGACCGATCGGGGAATCGACAGGATCATTCGCCCGCGGGCTCGATGTGTTCGGCACCGAGGACCGAGAGTCGGTATTCCTGTGCGTCCTGCTCGGTTTCGAAATCTTTCTCTTCGAGGAGGTTTCGATCGGCGTCGAGGTATCGGTAGGTAGTCATTCCTCCACCGTGCCACTGATGTCCGATTCGTGCTCGGATACCGGTTCGATTTCGTCGACGACTGTTTGAATCAGACTTCCGTAGCGCCGGATCAGGTCCTTCGACGACAACGAATCCTCACCGAGGAGTTCGAGCGTCCGCATGCCGGTGGCAAGTCCGAGCAACAGTGAGACGACGACCTGACTGCGAACCAAACCGGGCTCGGTGTCGCCGATGCGTCGCGCGATCCCGTGAACGTATCGTTCCTTGATCTCTGCCCGGGCGGCGTCCGGATCTGGCGCCTCGTGAACGTGTACTGCGAGCATTGCCCACGGATCGGTTTCGTCGGATTCTCTACGAGCGACAAGTTTCTCGACCAGTTGACAGCCGATGTTTCCGGTGGCGTCGGCATTCGGATCCTCGTCCATCGGAGGTGCGGACGGGATCGCAGCCGAATACAACCGAGCTTTGCTGCCGTAGATCTTCATGACCAGGGCAGGGGAGTAACCGGCCGCGACCGCGATGTCCTTGATGGTCGTCGATGCGTAACCTCGTTCCGCGAACAAGGCTTTTGCTGCTGTGAGGATGCTGGCTTCACCGCTGCTCATGCCGCTCGCCTCGGTACCCGATCGCCATGCGTTTGGTTGCTCATACTGTCGTCAACGGCTCGGCATCGACGGGTACGTCGAAGTCGACGACGGTGGACTGCGCGATGACCGCTATCTGACGAGCCAATGTGCCGTGTCCACTCTCGGTCAGCGCGGTCAGGATGTACCGGCCGGATGTCGGGAGTGCGATTCCGTAGTGCCCGGTTCCGTCGGTGACGGTGGATGCGACGAATTCGCCGGTCGGTTTCGTGAGTGTGACGACGGTTCCCGAGGTTGTTCGGCCGTCGACTCCGACCTTGCCGGAGATGGTGAGGCGGTCACCGAGTTCGACGGTGTGCGTCGATTGCGCGCTGTCGAAAGCGATCACCTGCGACCGAGGGGACCAGCCGTCGGCACTCGTCACTACCAAATACCGTCCGGGCCGGGGTAGTGCGAGGGAGAAGTTGCCCTCGTTGTCGGCGCGACTCCAGTCGATCGGTCGCCCCTCCATATCCATCACGGTGACAACAGCCTGCCGGATCGGTCGGCTGTCGGCTCGGACCACACGACCGGCAACCACAATTTCCGTTTCGGACGCGGCGGCATCGGGAAGCTCGAACCCTTCCGGGGTCACCGGGCGAAGCGCCGTTTCCGGTTTTGCGCCGCGGCGAGGAATGAACGCAGCGGCAGCGGCAGCAGCCACGGCGGCGAGGGCGGCCAGCCAGAAGATGTTCTTGAAGGCGTCGATCGACGGAAGGCCCTCGCCCGGCCCGGACGGGATGACCATCGAGGTGAGCATGGCGGCAACCACTGCACTGGATGTGGACGTACCGACTGAGCGGAGCAGCGAATTGAGGCCGTTTGCCGACGCGGTTTCGGTGATCGGAACCGATCGCATGATCAGCATCGGCATCGCGGAGTAGGCGATTGCAGTTCCGATGCTGACCACCGCCGCGCTGATGATGATCAGTGCTATCGAGCCGGTCAGGAACACGCGCGCGATGTAGGCGAGCGCGAGCACAGTGCCGCCGACGATCAGGGTGATCTTGGCTCCGAATCGTTTCGTGATGTTCGCGGAGACGGGAGCGAAGAAGACCATCGCGAGGCCTGCCGGAATCATGCACAGTCCGGCCGCCATCACTCCCAGTTCGAAGCCGTAGCCGGAGATCTTCGGCATCTGGAGTTGTTGAGTGGTGGAGAGGTTGTTCGCATACATCGAGAAGCCGACGAGGATCGAGGCGACGTTGGTCAGGAGAACGGGCCGCTTGGCCGACGTTCGCAAGTCGACCATCGGCTGGGTGACGCGAAGTTCGTACGGGAACCACAGTGCGAGCGTCACGATTCCGATGACGAACATGAGCAATGTCAGTTCGCTCGTCCATCCCCAACGGGCGCCCTTGGAGATGGCGAGGAGGATCGCCGTGAGTGCTGTCGAGAGCATGACCGCGCCGAGGAAGTCGAATTTGCCGCGGGTGCGAACACTCGATTCCGGGACGACGGCGGCAACCGCGATGATCAACAGGACGCCCACGATTGCCGAGAGCCAGAAGATGGCGGGCCAGCCTAGATGCTCGAAGATCAACCCGGACAGGGGGAGCCCGAGTGCGCTGCCGATTCCGAGAGTGGCACTCATCAAGGCTGTTGCCGACGCCACCTTCTCCTTGGGCAGTTCGTCGCGCATGATGCTGATTCCGACGGGGATCATCGAGATCGCGAAGCCCTGGAGGCCACGTCCGATCAGCAGGGCGACAAAGTTGCCGCCGATCGCCGCGACCAGTGATCCGACCACGATCATCGTCATCGAGATCAGCATCATGCGTCGTTTTCCGAACATGTCTGCCAGGCGGGAGACGATCGGAGTGGCGACGGCGCTCGTGAGGAGTGTGACGGTGACGAGCCAGGAGGCGTCGTCAGCGCTGACGCCGAGGATTTTCGGGAAATCTGGCAACAACGGAATGACCATCGTTTGCTGCAGCGCGACCACGGTGCCGGAAAGACAGAGAATTGCGGTGATGAGCCGACTTGAACGGCGAGTGGTCGGAGACGAGTGCAATGCCAAGAGACGGTCCTTCACGCGGCGGTGGTGAACGGGAGTTCACCCATGAGTGAACCACTGTTCACCCCTCGCTGTCACCTTCGGTGAATATGCGATTCCTCACGACGGCAACCCGCCCAGGGTTTCCAAGTCGGTATCGCGGGAACAACGTCAGTGGTTGGTCTGCGCCCGCGCGAGCGGGCAGCGAGGAGGAGTGATGCATGCCGAAGTGGGTGACCGTCTCCATGTCCAGGGACGCGTGGTTGGGCAGGCGGAGGTAACTGCCGAGGTCCTTGAAGTTCACGGGGAGGACGGAGGGCCGCCCTATCTGGTCAGGTACGACAACGGGCACGAGGCGTTGGTGTTTCCCGGTAGCGACGGCTGGATAGATCACCCCGGAAAAGGCTCCTGAACTGCACGATTCTTTCCATGCATGGCCGTTGCATCGAATGCGGCTAAAGTGTGCGCAATGGAGGGCAGACGCCAGTACCACTCCCGCGTGCGTGAAGCTTCCGCACAGCGAACGCGTGAACTCATTCGTGATGCGGCGACGACCTTGTTTGTCCGAGACGGATACGTCAGTGCCACCGTCAAACAGATTGCCGACTCGGCCGGCGTCGCCAACCGGACGGTGTTCACAGCCTTCCCGGGCGGGAAGCTCGAGATCTTCGAAGCGGCCCTCGCCGCGGCGCTCGATGCCGACGAGGTTCCACTCGGCGCGCCGAACCTGGCCTCGGACCCCGATGACGTTCGCCGGATCGTCTCCCAGATCGTGGCACAGGGCATCGGACTGCTCGAACGTGCCGGCGCTCTGATGATGGTCGCGGTCGAATCGTCAGGTGCGGATGCCGACATGCGGCGACTGTCCGAGGAATCGTCGGATCAGTCGGCCGTCAATGCGATGTCGATAGCCGAGGGTCTGTCCGAGCACGGATTGTTGAGGCCCGAGATTTCGCTCGAGAAAGCCGCGGGCATACTTGCCGCTTTCGTCTCGCCTCAGCTTCATCAGCAATTGCGTCGGGTCAGTGGATGGGATGTCGATGCATACCGAGGATGGCTCGAGTTCAACATTCGCCAGAATCTAATGTACTAATCGGTCTGTTTTCGTTAGCATGGCGAGGGTTTTTTATTCTCGGGAGGAATCGCCAGCGTGCCCTATGCCTTGTTCGGCCTCATCACGATGTTGCTGTGGATTTTCTGCATCGTCGACGCCATCACGAGAGATGACGCCTACATCCAGTACCTACCCAAGGTCGTCTGGATGCTGATCATCATCTTCCTTCCCACCTTGGGGTCCGTTCTGTGGCTGGTGGTCGGGCGCGGACAGAACGCGCCCCGCGGTTACGTCGGTCCAACCGGTTACGGCGAATACGAGCGTCCGGGACGCGCCGTTGCGCAGGATCCGGCGGCGGACGAAGCATTCTTGCGTCAGTGCCGCGAGCGGGCGGAAGAGCAGCGTCGAATTGCCAAGCAGCAGCGCCGCGACGGCGACGCTGATCGGATTTGAGTTATCGGTAGGCCGTGAGGCGGTCCAGCACGAGCCGAAGCGGCGGCCACGACGATCGGCCGCGACGCGTCACCGCATAGGCGGTGAGGATGACAGGCGGATCGGTCAGCGGCATGACGCGTACGCCTTCGCGGGTCTTGCGTTCGAGTGGCATCAGCCCCACGCCGTAACCACTGAGGATCAAGAGTTCGACCAAGTCGAGACTGTCGATCTGGTGAGTGATCCGAGGGGTGAATCCAGCCAGTGACGCGAGGGTTCGCACGGCCCGCTCGTCGGCTGTATTTCGCGAGTTCACTATCCATGGTGTGTCTGCGAAGGCACGGAGATCGATCCCGGATTTCGTGGACTCGTCGGGTGTGCGGGCGTTGTCGGGAACGCATAATCCCCACGGCGTCGACCAGAGCGGTAGTGCTTCGAGTAACGAGCTCGGGGATGCGGGGGCGAGGTTGTAGTCGTACGTCAGCGCGAGGTCCAGGTCGTCTCGTTCGAGTAGGGCAAAAGCCTCGGCCGGTTCGTACTCGCAGATCACCACGTCTACCTGTGGATGGCTGTGTTGCAGGCTCAGGGCGACGGGGAGCATCGCGGTTCTGACGGCAGTAGCGAATCCGCCGACTCTCAGTGTCCCCTCCGGTTCGGCGGTCGGATCGAGGTCCAGGCGAGCCGCATCCACGGCTGCCAGGATGGTGACGGCATGATCGGCGAGTCGTTGACCGGCAGGTGTGAGGCGAACGCGTCGGCCTTCCGGTTCGATCAATGCAGTACCGGTTTCCGCGGTCAAAGCCGCGAGCTGTTGGGACACTGTCGATGTCGTGAGGTTGTGAGCTTCGGCGACCGCGCGCATGGAACCCAAGCGGGAGAGTTCGAGGAGGAGATGGAGTCGACGGGTTTCCATCGTTCGATCATTCACTAATCGTGAACATAATGTAGGTCAAAATCGCGTGGACACGAACGGTTGGCGTCCCGTTCAATTCAGCTATGGATACGAAAGCGCGGGCCGGAGTGGGCCTGGCTGTTCTGGCGATGTTGTGCGTGCAGCTCGGGCTCGCCGTGTCTGTGGGTCTGATCGATCAGCTCGGAGCAGACGGAGCAGCGTGGATACGTCTCGCCTGGGCGGGCATCATTCTTCTGATCATCGTCAGGCCCCGTCCCTCCGCGTTCACTCGCAAAGCGTTTCTGGCCTGCGTGGTCCTGGGTGTGGTCACCGCCGGCATGACGCTGTTGTTCATGGCGGCCGTCGAGCGTCTTCCTCTGGGAACGGCAAGCGCGCTGGAGTTCTTTGGTCCGCTGACGGTTGCTTTGCTCCGGGGGCGTGGCCGCGTTYTGTGGCCGGTTCTGGCAGGCGTGGGCGTAGTCCTTCTCACCGAACCGTGGGCAGGGACAGTCGATCTGGTCGGTGTGGCGTACGCACTTGGCGCGGCGCTCTGCTGGGCGATGTACATACTGCTCACCCAGCGGGTCGGCGACGAGGTTGCCGGTATCAACGGGCTGGCGGTGTCGATGGCGGTTGCCGGGTTGGCCGCGACAATTGCCGTGGGCCACTCGGCCATTGGGCGGCTGACCCCGCACCTGGTTCTCGTGGGCCTCGGACTTGCGATCTTGCTGCCCGTCGTGCCGTTCGTTCTGGAGATGGTCTCACTGCGGCGGCTGTCGACGGCAGCATTCGGCACGCTGATGAGTCTCGAACCCGCATTCGCGCAGCTCATCGGTCTTGTTGTGTTGCAACAAGTTCCGAGTGTTCTGGCAGTGGCAGGTATCGCATGCGTCGTCGTTGCGGGGATCGGCGCGGCCCGCGGTGGTGCTCGGGGTGGTGGCGGGAAGCCGGCAGGCCCACCCTCCGATTCCGAGCGAACGTACCTTTCAGCGCCTTCATGAGACCGAGAGTGCCGTTCGCTCAGGGCATGTCAGCTCAGTGCACGGCCGCCGCAGCGATGGCTCCGGCGAACACGTCGGCGACCTCGCCGAGCGAATCGAGGATCGGTTGACCGGATCGTTCGACGCGAGCCCGCACCAGCGAACCCTCGAGTGCGGACACTGCCAGGACGGCAAGCCGTTCCGCTCGAGTGCGTGCGACACCGGACTCGATCAGTGAGTCGCGCAGTAGCGAAGTCCACTGTCGGTAGACCGCCTGTCCTGCGGCTGTCACGCTTTCCGAATCGGGGGCAAGTTCCAACAACACCGTCGTGATCGGCGAGCCTTCGTGGAAGTCCGAATCGCTCACCCATCCAGCGAGCAACCGCGCATACTCGCGCAGCAGTCCTCCGGCGTCCGGGTGGTTGTCGGCGAGTTCGGTCAGAGTGTCGGTGACCAACTGCCCGCCGACGCGGACGACCTCTTCGCCGATCTGCTCTTTGCCGCCGGGAAAGTAGTGGTAGAGCGAACCTTTCGGGGCGCCACTCGACTTGAGGATCTCGTTGAGCCCCGTAGCCGCATACCCCTGGCGGCGAAACAGATCGGCTGCAGCTCGTACCAGTGCTTCGCGGTGTTTCGGGGGAGTCGCCACGAGTTGGAGCTTAAACACCCCAGCGATCCACCACAATCTATGTAGACTGGTCTACATGGAAAATTCGGAAATGCTGGAACAGTTGCGCGCAGTCAACGCCTCGGCGGCCTTCAACCGGTGGGCCGGATTCGAAGTGACGGAGGCCGAACCAGGACGTGTCTGCCTGCGGCTCGAATGGCGTGAGGATCTCGGCCAGTACTCGGGACACTTGCACGCTGCGCTTGTGGCGGGACTTATCGACACTGCGTGCGGATTTGCTGCCTTTACACAGGTTGGTGTCGTGGCGGCGTCCAACTGCGCGGTCAATTTCGTGAGCCCGGGAGTAGGAACGGCATTCGTCGCCACGGCACGCTCGGTCAAGGCTGGGCGCAAGCAGGTGTTCGTCACTGCCGAGGTACATGCCGAACGCGAAGGCGAATCCGTGCTCGTCGCGTTCGGCACTACCCTCTTGGTTCCACTCGCCGTTCAGGCTTAGGGAACCTCAGGGAATGAGGATGAACTTCCCGGCGGGATGAGAACTCTGCAACTCGGTGTGAGCGAGTGCGACGTCTGCGAGTGGGAAGGTCTTGGCGATCTTCACGGTGAGGTGTCCGGACCCGGCTTGTTCGACCAGTTCGGAGCGAGCCTTCAAACGTGCTTCGGCACTTGCCGGATTGCCTCCGCCGACAGACGCGAAGCCGTCGGTCTGGGCGCGTCCGAACGCGACGATGGTGACGATACGGCTCTTGTCGGTGACCAACGCCAGAGATGTATCGACGGCTTCGTCAGTTCCGGCGGTGTCGAAAGCGGCGTCGACACCGTTCGGTGCGAGTTCACGAACGCGGGCTTCGAGGCCCTCGCCGTAGAGCACCGGCGTGGCGCCGAGCGAGCGCACGTAGTCCTGATTCGATGCTCCCGCAGTGCCGATCACGGTGGCACCGCGTGCTGCGGCGAGCTGAACCGCAATAGCGCCGACGCCACCGGACGCGCCGTGGATGAGGACAGTGTCCCCGGAGCCGACGCGAATGGTGTCGAGGGCGTCGACTGCAGTTCCGCCGACGAGAAGGAGTCCGGCCGCCTGTTCCCAGCTGATGCCGGCGGGCTTCGCGGTGATCGAGGAGACCGGAACGACTACCTGTTCGGCGTAAAGACCGTTGCCGGGGCTGACGATCACCTCGTCGCCGACTGCAACACCGGTAACGCCGTCGCCGACCGCCGAGACGACGCCCGCTGCCTCGCCGCCGAGGCGGATCGGAAGTTTCTCGGGATCAGTGCCGAAAGCACCGCTGTAGAGCTTGAAGTCGAATGGATTGACGCCGATCGCCTTCACGTCGACCAGGACTTCGCCTGATTTCGGTGCCGGTAAATCGATGTCCACCAGCTCCAGGACCTCGGGCGTGCCGTACGTCTGCGCTACAACAGTTTTGGTCATGTCTCGCGCAACCGTCCTCGGGGAAGCGATATTCCCCGAGGACGGGAAAAACTCGAGAAGATTCGATCAGCGGATCAGGGTGCCCAGATCGAGCGGCATCGCGATGCCGGTGATGTGATGGGCCTCGTCGGAACCGAGGAACGCGACGGCTGCGGCGATGTCCTCCGGCTGGCTGACCGGGTCTGGCAAGGTCTGCATGAAGATCGGACCGAGGGTGTGAGCGTTGGCGTCGATGAGCGGCCGCATGTCCGTCATCTGCATTCCGGTTTCCACGCCGTGCGGGTGGATGGTGTTGACCCGAATGTTGTACTGCCCCAATTCCGAGGCCATCGTCTTGGCCAGACCGGTGATGCCGTGTTTGCTCGCGACGTAGTGGCCGAGGAAGGGGAGCCCACGCAGGCCGGCGACGGAGCTGGTGAAGATGATCGAGCCACCGGTGCCTTGCTTGATCAGGTGCGGGATCGCTGCCTTGGCGGTGTGAAAGACGCCGGTCAGGTTGACGTCGAGCGTTTCCTGCCACTGCTCGGGCGTGATTTCCCAGGACATGTTGGCAGAACAGATTCCGGCGTTCGCGACGACGACGTCGAGGCGCCCCAGTTCGTCGATGCCGGCATCGAGCGCCGCGGACAGCGCAGAGAAGTCGCGGACGTCGGTCTTGATAGCGACAATTCGTCGGTCCAGAGCCTTGACCAGTTCGACTGTCTCGGCCAGGTCGTCTTCGGTGGCGCCGGCGTAAGACGTGGATTCGAATTGAACACACGCGTCGACGGCGATGATGTCTGCGCCCTCTTCTGCCAGCCGGACAGCTTCGGCGCGCCCCTGACCACGGGCGGCTCCGGTGATGAAGGCAACTTTTCCGGTGAATCGACTGGCGGCCATGCTCAAACCTCCGACTAGTGGTGACGATCTGCTCTTCGGAAGTTAGCGTGACGAAGTTCTTTTCGGGGGTGAATGCCCAGTCAGCGGAAACCGCTCAGCGCACCCTGGTCAACAGGGCACATGGCCCGGCAGCGAAGATGTCCCGCGCATCCGAAGACAAGACGGGTTGTCCGCTCAGTGCGTCGACCCATTCGCCATCTGGCAGGTCCACTCGCGTATCTCTCCAACCGTGCGACGAGAGTCCGAGCGAATGTCGCGTCGCCAGAGCAACGACCATGGGCGGATCACCTGCCGGGCCGCGCGAGAAGCCGACCAGATGACCGGATCCGGAACCTGAAGCGAAGACCGGCCGGTACTCACCGTGATCGAACCACGAGGGGTTCTCCCGCCGCAGTGTCAGTGCCGTGCGAACGAGGTGCAACTTTGCGGTTCCTGTTGCGTCGATCGGCGCGGCGCCGGAATCGAGCAGTGATCGCCTCGTTCCGTAGTCGACAAGCCGCCGGTTGTCCGGATCGACCAACGAGTCCTCCCACAGCTCAGTGCCCTGGTAGACGTCGGGAACGCCGGGCCCGAGAAGTTGGAGCAGCTTTTGGCCGAGAGAGTCCGACCAGCCGTGACGCGCGATCCGGCCGACGAATTCGCTGACCGAATCACCGACCGGGCCGTCGATCACCTCGTCGATCCAGCGGTGCACTGCCGACTCGAAGTCGACGTCCGGATCGTTCCAGGAAGTTCTGGCGCCGGACTCGCGGACGGCTTTCTCCGCATAGGCGTGCAAACGCTCGCGCAGCTCTGGAACCGAGGCTGCCGAGCGGCCGTCCGCCGGCCACACACCGATGATGTTCTGCCACAAGAACAATCCGGTAAGCGGATCAGGGCTGGGGCACACGTCTTCCCACTCGCGAATCAGCCGGGCCCACAGCGTCGGCACCTGAGACACAACACCGATCCGTGCCCGCACGTCCTCGCCGCGTTTGGTGTCGTGAGTGGACAGACTCGTCATCGCCCGCGGCCACCGCTTCGCTCGGTCCGCGTTGTGGAGATGGAATTCGGCGACGGAGACGGCAAGTGATGCAGGGTTGCCGCCGACTTCCTGACGTGAGACCAGTCGCGCCGTCCGATAGAAGAGTCGATCTTCGACGGACTTCGCCATGACGGCGCCGCACACCTGCTGGAAGCGAACCGCCGCTTCACCGCCGTTCACCAGGGACTGCGCCAGCACGTTGAACGCTGCTTCATGCCCAGGAGCCAGTTCGTGCATGTCGCCGACGATGCGAGCGGCCAAACCGGCGAGCGGACTGTAGTCGGATCGATAGACCGGCATCCGAGCGATCGCGACGACAACTGCGTCGTTCAGTTCGGTCTCACTGCAACGACTTCCGGTTTCGCGTCGGATTGCGCGCACGAGTCTGCGAACCTCGGGTGCAAGGTCACCGCGCCCGGTGTCGCGTTTGAACTGACGTTCGGTGTGATGCAACCACGTACTGTCCCCGTCGTCGCCGGTCAGATCTGCGGAGAGTTCGGTCAATTCGAGTTCGGCGGCGGGATCGACGAAAATGCCGCCCAGTTGATTGAGTGCGTCGTATCCGGTGGTGCCGTCGATCGGGAGCAGCGGATCGAGTGGTTCCGTATGGCCGAGGATCTTTTCGATCACGAGCCACTGATCTGGTCCGATCAGTTCCCGCAGGCGCCCCAGATACTCCGCCGGATCGGCGAGTCCGTCCGGGTGATCGATGCGAACGCCGTCGATCAGTCCTTCATCGACCCACGACTTCAATTGCCGATGGCAGAGTTCGAAGACTTTGGGGTCCTCTTGGCGCAGTGCAGCGAGTTCGTTGACGGCAAAGAACCGTCGGTAGTTGATGATTCCGGCGTTCCACGGTACGAGTCGGTACGACTGCCTGGAGTGGACCTCCTGTGGAGATCCGAATTCGGTGCCGGAGGCGACAGGGAAGCGGTGCTCGTAGAACGCGAGAAGTGTTTCCTCACCATCCTTCTCGACAGTCAGTGCGTCGAGATCGTCCTGGCTGCCCAGCACCGGGAGCGAGAGTTTGCCGTTGGCCCCGTTGTTGTCTGCCCAGTCGATGTCGAAGAAGTCCGCGTACTCCGACGACTGCCCGTGCGTGAGAACGTCCCACCACCAAGCATTTTCGCGAGGTTTGGCGACACCGACATGGTTGGGGACCAGATCGACGATCAGGCCCATCCCACGTGATCGAACCGCGCGCGATAACTCCACCAAAGCCTCGCGGCCACCAAGTCCTTCGGACACGGTCGTCGGATCGGTGACGTCGTAGCCGTGCGTCGACCCGGACGTCGCAGTGAGGATGGGGGAGAGATAAAGATGTGAGACCCCCAATGCCTCGAAGTAGTCCACCTGTGCGGCCGCATCACGAAGAGTGAATGCATCCGGTCGCAACTGCAGTCGGTAGGTGCTGGTTATCGGGGCCATGTGCACGTCTCCCTCAGGCGGTTCTGCGAAGTACCGTCAATGCTCGCGCTTTTACATCCAATGTTGTTCCGGCCTTGATCACGGTATCGCTCTCACCAGTGGGGACCGAGGTGTCGAGTACGACGGTCCACTCCGACGCGTAGTCCGCGTTGGGGGTGGAGAATTCGAGATCTTCGTAGTGAGCGTTGAAACACAGGAGGAACGAATCTCCCGTGACACGCTCGCCGCGGTAGTTCGGTTCCGGGATCGCGTCGCCGTTGAGAAAGACGGCCAACGACTTACCGAAACCGCTGTCCCAGTCGGCCGGAGTCATCTCCTCGCCCGACGGCGTGAGCCAGGCGATGTCTCGGCCCTGATCGCCACTTCGAATGGGTCGGCCCTCGAAGAATCGACGACGCCGGAAGACCGGGTTCTTGGCGCGCAAGGCAATTGCGCGCTTGGTGAACTCGACGAGGTCCGCATTGGTTTCCGCGAGCGTCCAATCCATCCATGACAGTTCCGAATCCTGGCAGTAAACGTTGTTGTTACCCTGCTGAGTTCGGCCCATCTCGTCGCCGTGAGCAAGCATCGGGGTGCCCTGGCTGAGCATCAGCGTAGCCAGGATGTTTCGGCTCTGACGTCCACGCAGTTCGAGGATTTCGGGGTCGTCTGTGGGGCCTTCGACGCCGCAGTTCCAGGATCGGTTGTGCGATTCGCCGTCGTTGTTGTTCTCGCCGTTGGCTTCGTTGTGCTTCTCGTTGTACGAGACGAGGTCGTGCAGGGTGAAACCGTCGTGGGCGATGACAAAATTGATGCTCGCGCCGGGGCGACGTCCGGTCGCCTCGTAGAGATCAGAGGATCCGGTGAGGCGGGAAGCGAACTCGCCCAGCGTTGCCGGCTCACCACGCCAGTAGTCGCGGACGGTATCGCGGTACTTGCCGTTCCATTCGGTCCACAGGCCTGGGAAGTTGCCGACCTGGTAACCGCCTTCGCCGACGTCCCACGGTTCGGCGATCAGTTTCACCTGACTGACGATCGGATCCTGTTGCACCAGATCGAAGAAGGCGGAAAGGCGGTCCACGTCGTGCAGTTCACGGGCGAGTGTCGAGGCCAGGTCGAAGCGGAAACCGTCGACATGCATTTCGGTGACCCAGTACCGCAGCGAGTCCATGATCAATTGCAGGGTGTGCGGATGACGGGCATTGAGGCTGTTGCCCGTTCCGGTGTAGTCCATGTAGTGCGCTTCGTCGCCGTCGACCAGTCGGTAGTAGGCGGCGTTGTCGATTCCGCGGAAGCTGATGGTCGGCCCCATGTGGTTGCCCTCGGCAGTGTGGTTGTAGACCACGTCGAGGATCACCTCGATACCCGCCTGGTGGAAACTGCGCACCATTGCCTTGAATTCCGCCACGGCCGCATCGGGTTTGGCGGCCGAGGAGTAGTCGGTATGTGGAGCAAGAAAGCCGAAGGTGTTGTAGCCCCAGTAGTTTCGCAGTCCCTGATCGAGCAGCACCTGGTCGTGCATGAACTGATGGACCGGCATCAGTTCGATCGCCGTGACACCCAGATTGGTGAGGTGCTCGATGATCACCGGATGCGCGAGTCCGGCGTAAGTGCCGCGCAATTCCTCCGGAACTCCGGGGTGCGTCGCGGTCATACCCTTGACGTGCGCTTCGTAGATGACCGTCTCGTGGTACGGACGCTTCGGCGAGCGGTCGGATGCCCAGTCGAAGAACGGATTGATGACGACGGTCGACATCGTGTGACCGAGCGAATCATGTTGGGGGAAAGGGATGGTAGCGGGTTCGTCGACGAGCGGTTCGGGATCGAAGGGTTCTGGGTCGAGGCTCTCGTCCGATTCCTGATCGTCCGTGGGTGACTCGTCTTCGAGGCCCACCTCGCCCGATTCGGCCTCCGAACTCGTTTCGTCGGTGGCTTCTTCCGGCTCCACGGCAGGAGTTTCGTCGTCTCCAGCAGGTTCGGGGTCCGCCGCCGACTCGACGTCGTACGAGAACAGTGAACGATCTCCGTCGAAGTCTCCGTCGAACGCTTTTCCGTACGGGTCCAGCAGGAGTTTGCTCGGATCGCAGCGCAGACCTGCAGCCGGATCGTACGGCCCGTGCACGCGGTAGCCGTATCGCTGGCCGGGGGACACGGACGGAAGGTACGCATGCCAGACGTAACCGTCGACCTCGTCCATCCGAATGCGGGTTTCGGTGCCGTCCTTGGCGATCAGGCACAGTTCGACGGCTTCGGCGACCTCGGAGAAGAGCGAGAAATTGGTCCCCGCGCCGTCGTAGGTGGCACCGAGTGGGTACGCACTGCCAGGCCATACCGGGATGGGAGTGGCTGAGGGCGCGCTCGGCGGTTGATCCATGAATCAGACCCTATCGGGTGCAGCCGATCGAATCTTGTCGACTGTCTACGCCGCTGATCACCGTTTCGCCTGGCTGCGGGCGGTTGCAAGCATTCCGGCTGTGATCTGTTCCACCTCCGCGTCCGAACACAGGTACGGAGGCATCGCGTACACGAGGTTGCGGAACGGTCGAAGCCAGACCCCGGCGTCGACGGCCGCATCGGTGGCGCTCTGCATCTCGACCGGCTGCTCGAGTTCGATCACCCCGATTCCGCCTTTGACTCGAACATCCACCACCCCGGGAATTGTGACGGCTTCGGCGAGGCCGCGAGTGAGGCCACCTTCGAGGGTTGCGACGTCACGCCGCCAGTCCATTGCGAGCAGAAGTTCGGTCGACGCGACCGCGACAGCGCACGCGAGTGGATTGCCCATGAAGGTGGGGCCGTGCATCAGTCCGCCGCCCTCGCCGGCAGTGATGGTCTCTGCGATCTCCGTGGTGCACAGCGTTGCCGCCAGACTCATGTACCCGCCGGTCAGTGCCTTGCCGACGCACATGACGTCGGGACTGACGCCGGCATGATCGGCGGCGAACAGTTCACCGGTGCGTCCGAATCCGGTCGCGATCTCGTCGAAGACCAGGAGGACTTGGTATTTGTCGCAGAGGTTACGGAGGTCGATCAGGTATGCGGGGTCGTGGAAACGCATTCCGCCGGCGCCTTGGACTACCGGTTCGACGATCACCGCGGCGAGGTCCTCGTGATGCTCGGCCAGCAGCGTTTCCAACTCCTGCACGTATTCGGGGAGATAGTCCGCCGGGGGAGTCTGCGCGAAGACCTGAGGGCGAAGGACGTCGGTCCAGAGAGAGTGCATGCCGCCGTCGGGGTCGCAGACGCTCATGGGGGTGAATGTGTCGCCGTGATATCCGCCGCGCCAGGTCATCAAACGATTTTTCGACGGTTTTCCGAGGCTCCGCCAGTACTGCAGGCACATCTTGACTGCTACTTCGACGGCCACCGAACCGGAGTCGGAGAGGAACACCTTGTCGAGGTGAGGTGGTGTGATGTCGACGAGCAGTCGCCCGAGGCGAGCGGCGGGTTCGTGCGTCAGTCCGCCGAACATGACATGACTCATCTTGCCCAGCTGCCGTGCAGCAGCAGTGTCGAGCACGGGATTGCGGTATCCGTGAATGGCGGCCCACCACGAGCTCATTCCGTCGACCAATCGGCGGCCGTCGGAGAGCGTGAGGGTAGCCCCCTGGGCAGAGTCGACGATCAGCGGACGAGTCGACGCGGGAAATGATCCGTACGGATGCCAGAGGACATCGGCATCGATGGCGGAGACGTCATGGGGATCAAATCCGGTTGTGAGCACGGATGCACCCTAACCATTGAGTTGAACGGTGTTCAAGTATGGTCGGAAAAGTGAACACCTCGCTGAATTGGCTCACTGCCGTCGAAGCGGACCGTAGGGCCGCTGGACTGCGCCGCGAACTCCGTCCTCGCACGGTCGACTCCCCGTTGATCGACCTGGCGTCGAACGATTACCTCGGACTCGTGCGGCACCCCGACGTGATCGAGGGTGCAACGGCGGCTCTGCGCCGTTGGGGCGCGGGCGCCACGGGTTCGCGTCTGGTCACCGGCACCACCACCGAACACGACCTGCTCGAAGTCGAACTGGCCGAGTTCGTCGGGGCGGACTCCGGACTGGTCTTCTCTTCCGGCTACACAGCCAATCTCGGCGCGGTGACGGCGCTCTCGGGTCCCGGATCGTTGATCGTCTCCGATGCGGGATCGCATGCCTCACTCGTGGATGCCTGCCGCCTGTCACGTGCCCGGGTTGCGGTAGCTCCGCATTCGGACGTGAGCTTTCTCGCCGACACGTTGCGCAGCAGAGTGGAAGAGCGAGCGCTGGTCGTCACGGATTCGGTCTTCAGCGCCGACGGAGACCTCGCGCCGCTGCGGGAGATGCATCAGGTGTGCCGCGAGTACGGGGCGATCCTGCTGGTCGACGAGGCGCATGGCATCGGTGTGCGCGGTGCCGGTGGACGTGGACTCGTCCACGAGTCGGGCCTGGCGGGTGAACCTGACGTCGTCGTGACGGCAACGCTGTCCAAGTCGCTCGCCAGCCAGGGCGGAGTTGTACTCGGCGACAACAAGATTCGCGCGCATCTCATCGACGCGGCAAGAACGTTCATCTTCGACACCGGTCTCGCTCCCGCCGCTGTCGGCGCGGCMAGAGCTGCACTCGCCGTACTCCAGCGCGAGCCGACGCGAGCGCTCGACGTCCTGGCCCGGGCATCCGAACTCGCCGACGTCACCGGTGCGCCGTCGCCTGAATCTGCTGTCGTCTCGGTCGTTCTCGGCGATCCGCAACGGACGTTCGATGCCGCGTCGGCGTGCCGGGACCAGGGGTTGCATGTCGGTTGCTTCCGCCCGCCGTCGGTTCCGGAAGGAACGTCACGGCTGCGTCTGACCGCACGAGCGACGCTGTCCGCATCCGAGATGGAGCAGATCGCTCTCGTACTGCGCGGCGTCTTGGCCGGTGCCCGAGCATGAGCATTTTCCTGGTGACCGGAACGTCGACCGACGTCGGAAAAACAGTGGTGACAGCCGCATTGGCATCGGTGGCCTTGCAGTCGGGCAAGTCGGTTGCAGTGCTCAAACCGGCCCAGACCGGCGTCGACGTGGACGGTGCGGGTGATCTGGCCGAGATCGAGCGTCTGACCGGTGGCGGCATGACGCTGGTCGAGTTGGCGCGGTATCCCGAACCTTTGGCGCCGGATACTGCTGCACGTCGAAGTGGTCTCCCGTTGTTGGCGCTCGACGACGTAGTCCGAGTTGCTCGCGACCTGGACACCACCCACGACTTGACCCTGATCGAAGGTGCCGGCGGCTTGCTGGTTCGGTTGGGGGTGGACGGGTTCACCGCGCGCGATCTCGCCGCAGCTCTGGCAGCACCGGTAGTGCTGGTGGTTGCGTCCGGCCTGGGCACGCTCAATCACACCGCTCTGACCGTGGAAGCGCTGGGTGCATCCGGTGTGGAATGCGCCGGGTTGGTGATCGGTTCGTGGCCGCAGGAACCGGACCTCGCCGAGAGGTGCAATCGCGAGGATCTTGTCTCGGTCAGTGGTGTTCCCCTTCTCGGGTTGATGCCTGCGGGAAGGGGCAGCGAGAGTGTCCAAGAGTTTGCTCAGACCGCTTCGGGCGCGCTCGGTAAGTCTCCTTTGGCCATCTGACGCCGTAACATCCGATTTGTCTGCATCGATAGCCAAGGCACAGTAGGGCGAATTGTGAGTAGGTCAGCCGAATGTAGGTGGTGAGCACGGTCGAAAAGTCGTTGTCGTCATCGGCCGTACGTCGCGCACTGCTTATCGGCGTAGTCGTCTTCGCCTCGTGCCTGGTCGGAATTCTGAGCCGCCTACCGGGCACGCTTGCTGACTTCTGGCCGGCCAATGCGCTGCTTCTCGGGATTCTCTTTCGATCGCCGCGCTCGGCCACACCGCTCACCTGGATCTGCGCTGCAGCCGGCTACGTTGGAGCCGACCTCATCACGGGCGGGGCGTGGGAGTCCACGGTGTGGCTCAACGCGGCCAACGTCGTCGGTGTTGCGAGTGGCTTTTACGCCTTCCGCTGGGTGGGCGGCGACGATCGTCGACTGACCAGTATTCAGTCCGTCGGCTATCTCGTGTCGATGACTGTCGTGGCCGCGTCGATGGCGGCGCTCGTGGGCGGAATCGCGAACCGCGTGCTGTTCGGCGGGCAGTGGTGGGACGGCTGGTTGCTCTGGTTCTCGAGTGAGTTCGTCAACTACATGACCATCGTCCCGTTGGTGCTGACTTTCCCTTCGCTTCGGCGGGTGGATCGAGACCCGAAAGCTGTTGCCACACTTCTGCGTCGATCAGTTGTTCCGACAGCGCTGCTGGCCATCTGCATCATCTTGGAGTGGGTGATCGGCGGCGCCGGAGCGATCGCGTTTGCCATGCCGGCGCTGGTGACTGCCGCTTTGCTCACCAATGTCTTTGTCACGTCGGTGCTCACCGCCGCATCAACTGCCTGGACGTTGGTACTGACGGCCGACGGGCATCTCGGATTGTCCAGCGAAGGCGTCTCGCCCGTCAGTGCGTCCGTCCAGATCGGATTGTCGTTGCTGGCGGTAGCGCCGATCGCGGTGGCGTGTGTGATCCTCGAGCGCCGCCGCGCGCTCGAGGCACTCACACAGGCCGTCACCCACGACGATCTCACCGGTGCGTTGCGCCGGGACGAGTTCTTGCGGCGAGGCGGCAGCGTGACGGGTGCGCCCGATCCGCGTCGCCACTCTGGTCGTCCGGTGAGCGTCCTGATGATGGATCTGGATCACTTCAAGATGGTGAACGACAACCTCGGCCATCGCGCCGGCGATACCGCGTTGGTGAGTTTTGCCGATCAGGTGCGGCGGAACCTCGATGACAAGCATCTCTTCGCCCGGTTGGGCGGTGAGGAGTTCGTCGTACTGATGGCCGGCGTCGATCTCGAGGGTGCGACCGAAACGGCCGAGATGATTCGACGCGCACAAGCGGAGAATTCGTCGGCGGTATTGGGTGAACTCGGGCCGACGGTCAGCATCGGCGTCGCATGTTCACCCCACGGCGACGCAGACCTGACGCAATTGGTCGATTGCGCTGACGAGGCGTTGTACCGAGCGAAGAAGCTGGACCGGAATCGAACCGTGGCTCTCACGGTCGGTAGCTGAAGAAACACGTGCGGACCCACATTCTTGCGGGTCCGCACGTGTTGGTGGAATCCAGCGAATCAGAACAGATTGATCAGGGCAGGAACGCTGAACAGCGCCACGTAGTAACCCATGAACAGAACACCGCCGTGAATCTTGAACAGGCGCCCGAGAAGGCCACCGACCAGGCCGACCGTCACGGTGATCAGAAGCCCGAGGATGCCGCCCTCCCAGATGCTGATGACCACGACCAGTCCCGTGAACACCGCGATCACAGCTTCGTGACTGATGTGCTTGACCACCGTTGACGCAGCGCGGTACGCGTAGTTCATGGCAAACGGGTACGCGATGACCGTTGCCGTGACCACTGCGAGCAGTCCGTAGAGCAGGAACTCCCACTGCGTCAGGTACGTGGAGAGATTGTTGATCACTCCGGTTTCCTGATTGGTCTCGAAGACCGGCGGAGCGTTGAACAGAGGGGCCGCGGGACCTGCTGCCAGCGGGCTGAGCGGAAGGCCGAAGGCCACGAGAGGGATGAGGGTTTCCGCGATGTAGGTGGATTCCGTCGTACCGTTCTTTGCCGAGACCATGGTGGTCAGTCGGTGATATCCGTTCTTGATCCGCGCACCTACCAGCTCACCCATCAGAACTGTCATGGCGACGGGGCTGAAAACGAACGTTGCGCTCGACACCGTGGAAGCGGCTGCGGTGTAACCGATCTGCTTGCGATCGAGGACCTTCAGAGGATTGGGGAAGTATCCCTTCCATCCTTTGATGTCCGGGGCCAGTGCGACGGTCTTGGGTTCGCTGCGTTCCATGTCCTTGCGGCTCGACGGCCCCAGGGTCAGCGCGAGGTCGGCGATCAGCGGCCCGACCGCAATGGCCAGGAAGTAGCTGATGTTCAGCGACACATCGTAATTCGACGTCAACGCGCGGGCGCCGAGGATCAAGATGACAAACGGAACGAGGGCGACCACCCCGGCCCAGCGGCCTGGTGAGGCATAGGCGATGCCGATGGCGGCGACCAGGAACAGCCACGGTGCGATCGACTGAACGGTGTCGGCGAACGGCGCGAGGATGGTCGCGAACAGGACGGCAACCGGCACGGCGACGAACGCCGAGATCACTGCTCCCGAGATCGCCTTGCGGAGTGCGATGTGCGGGATGCCGAGTGAGCGCATCATCTGCGCTTCCGGCAAGAGCGGAATCGCCATCGTGTCGCCGGGAATGCCCAGCAGCATCGTCGGCACCGCATGCGTCATGTGTTTGGCGATCGCACCGGAGAGGAAGAACGTGAAGACTGCCGCCGGGGGAGCGCCGAGCAGAATCACGAGCAGAGTCAGCGGTGCGATGGTGGCGGTCTCGTCCGTGCCGGAGATCAATCCGATGAACGTGAACGCGACAGCACCGATGATGCCGAAGAGAACGGCGATGAGAATTTCGTTGGTCAGAACCGAACTCATGCGCGCCCACCGTCCTTCGGCGGGTTCGAGGGCGATGTCTTCGAGGCCTGTGCGTGCTCGGCCTCGGCAGCGGCGAAGTGGTCGTACAGACCGAGTTCGCGAAGTTCCTGTCGACTCTGCTCCGGWATGTCGGCGAGAGTGCCCAGACCCTGACGCTGCTCACTCATCGTCGTGATGACACCGTCGATCGACTCCGCATCGGCGGCGGCCAAGGCGACTATCCGCTTCGGCTTGATGAAGATTCCGCAGACGACGCCGGCGAGCAGGCAGGCCGCGATCCCGACCAGCAGGCTGTACGCCTGGGCCAACGAGGGTTCGCTGACGACCCGTTCGAACAGCGACTGGGCCGCAAGCAGAGCCGAGGCGCCCACGACACTGCCGACTGCGACGGAGATCGCGAGGTGTCGACCGTTGACAGTGTCGCCCCAGACTTCGAGGTATGTCTGCTGATCGGTCGGCGCGGTTGTGGTGGTCGGCGTCGTTGCCGACTGCGGTGGTGACATCAGTCTTCTCCAGTGTCATGCATGGCAGGGGGTCGTACAGGGAGGGGCTTGCGTGCGAGTGTCAGGTACGTGCTGCGCGGAGGGCGGTGACGACTCGGGACGGACTCGAGTGTCCGATCTGTTCGGCCATCCAACTACTTGTGTCGGTAAGGGAATCCAGGTCGATGCCGGTGTCGATCCCGAGGCCGTGGAGCATCCACACCAGGTCCTCGGTGGCGAGATTCCCGGTCGCGCCCTTGGCGTACGGGCACCGTCCGAGACCACCTGCTGAACTGTCGAATTCGGATACTCCAGCGGTCAACGACGCATAGACGTTCGACAGCGCCTGGCCGTAGGTGTCGTGAAAGTGCATGGCGATCTGCGATGTGGGGATGCCACGTTCTCGGAGGGCGTCGAGTAAGGCGAGCACATGGCCAGGTGTGCCGACGCCGATGGTGTCGCCGAGTGAGAGTGACGTGACACCGCTGTCGACCAGGGTCTTCGCGATGTCGGCGACACGTTCGACGGGCACAGTGCCTTCCCAAGGGTCGCCGAAGCACATCGAGATGTAGCCGCGGACGGGAAGTCCCAGAGCTCTTGCGGCGGCAGTGACCTCGGTGGCCGCGGCTATAGCGCCGTCTACCGTCGAGTTGAGGTTTCGTTTAGCGAATTCCTCTGTAGCGCTGACGAATACTGCAACTTCGCGCGCTCCGGCGGCAACGGCCCGCTCGAGACCCTTGCGGTTCGGGACAAGAACGACCGTACGTACCGAGTCCGGCAGGTGCAGCCGATCCATCAATTCTTCCGCGTCCGCGAGTTGCGGGATCCATCGAGGTGAGACGAAGCTCGTCAATTCGACAGTGCGGGAACCGGCCGCGACGAGGCGTTCGATGAACTGGGCTTTCGTCTCGGTCGGGATCACCGCCGTCTCTGCTTGAAGTCCGTCGCGTGGCCCGACTTCGTAGATCCGGACCGAGGTCGGTAGTCCCGGCGCCGGCACTCGATGAGGCGCCGGCTTCCACACTGGTGATCCTGCAACTGTTTCGGTCATTGTCGTCAGTTTCCGCCGCGGATCTCGGCGAGAACCTTCTCGGCATGTTCGACGCGAATGCTCTTGTCCGCGATCAGGCGTGCGACCACGGCGTCGATCTCGCTCTTCTGCGCTCCGGCGGTGGCAGCGATGTTGCGGGCGTGCAGTCCCATGTGTCCGCGTTGGACACCTTCACTGGCCAGAACGCGGACAGCGGCCAGATTCTGCGCCAGACCGACTGCCAGGATGATGCCGGCGAGTTCCTCGGCGCTCTCGACGCCGAGCATCTTGATTGCGGCCTGCGCTACGGGGTGCACTTTGGTGGCCCCGCCGACGAGGCCGACCGGCATGGGCAGCTCGAGGGTGCCGACGATGTTTCCGTCGGCATTCTTCTCGAAATGCGAGAGCGAGGAGTAGATTCCGTCGGCGTTGACTGCATGGGAGTGGCATCCGGCTTCGACTGCGCGCGTGTCATTTCCGGTAGCCAGCACTACGGCGCTGATGCCGTTCATGATGCCCTTGTTGTGCGTCGCGGCGCGGTAGGGATCCAGCTCCGCCAAGCGCGCGGCATGGATCAGGTTGTCCACAACCTCTGCGCCGCCGATCAATTCGGCGTCGAACACGGCGCGCACGCGCGTCAGCCGCAGATCGGCCTTGTTGGTGAGAATGCGCAGGACGACGTGTCCGCCGCCGATCTCGGCGACTCGATCCGCGATTGCCTCGGCCATCGTGTTGACGGCGTTGGCGCCCATGGCATCTCGTACGTCGACATGAAGATGGAGGACCACGTAGGTGGCCTTGTCCGAAGGAACGATGCGAACCGAAATGTCCTTCACACCACCGCCGACGCTGACCAACTTCGGGTCCTGCTCGTTGGCGAGTGCAATGATTTCCTCGCGAGCCTCGAGGAGTCGGATTCGGGCGGCCGCCGGATCCACGACGTCGACGAGTTGTATCTGGGCCTGCATGATCGGCGGGGTGCTCGAGACGTGAAAGCCGCCGAGTCCGCGTGCGATGCGGGCAGCGTTACTCGCGGCTGCGACTACCGACGGCTCCTCGGTGGCGAGAGGGATCAGGTAGTCCGTGCCGTTGATCGTGAAGTTGGTGGCGACGCCGACCGGGATGCCGATGACGCCGACTACGTTCTCGACCATGCGATCGGCCTGATCGATGGTGAGACCGTCGGCAGCGTCGTAGACCGCGATGTCTGCTTCGGTCAGGTCCGTCTGGCGGAGA